>DATMHT010000526.1:0-16293 GCA_035554795.1 Gemmatimonadaceae bacterium
CGCTCGCCGCGGACCGCCGGCTCCTCCTCCTCGACGGCGACAGGTTCGGCCGTCTGCATCAGTGACGGGTCGAGCGCGGGCATCTCCTCGGGCGGCGGCTCCAGCAGCGCCGCGACCGAGCTCGCCGGTGTCAGCGCCTTCCGCTCGCGCCGCCGGCGCCCGTTCTGCCCCGCCGCGACGGGCTCGCCCTCGACGACACCGCTCGCGATCACGGCGCCGGCGCCCATCGGGGTCGCGACGGGACGGCCGATGATGGCGCGGATGGGATTCCACGACAGTGTCACCGCCATCAGGACGCTGACCGCGAGTACGACGATGACCCACGCTCCGGCGGTGCCGAAGGCGCGCGCCAGGTAGAACGCGGTGAAGGCGCCCCAGAGCCCGGACTTCGCGTCGCTCTCGGCGCCGGTACCGAAGACGAGCGCAATGACGATCGGGAGCAGGACGACGACGCCCCCGAGGAAGACGAGCCACTCGCGGTCGGTGCGCGACTCCATCCGCCCGAAGAGCCGCAGCGCGTGCACCAGCGGCAGGAAGCAGACGAGCGCGGCCGCCGGCAGCCCGACGGCGCCGACGAGCGCGCAGCGCATCGCGCCGCCCACCGGTCCGAACACCCCGCCGGCGAGACAGCCGGCGCGCGGGTCGGAGTGGTGGAGGAAGAGGGCGCCCGCCAGGAAGACGGCGAGCAGCGTGAGCGCGATGCCGGCGAGCTCGCGCTTGAGGTGTGATCCGCCCACGATGCTACCGTTGTCGGGGTTGCTGCAGGAGCTCAGCGTGCTGCGCGCCGGGCCGACCGGGGAGGTCAGCGTTCCCGGTCGGGCCCGAGCCTGGTGATCTGACGGTCGGCGTAGAGTGGGACGACGGGGCACGCGTCCACGGCCGCGCACACCGCGAGGTCCTCGGCGTAGCCGGCCTCGACGAGGGCACGGCCGTGCGACGAGTCCTCGAGCAGGCGCAGGACGTTCTCCCCGTACTTCCCGTTGACGAGCATGGCGGCCCGCGCGGCGTCGTTGACGTCCACGTTGGCGAGCCGCTTCGTGATGTGCCGGGCGTAGCGTCCGGCGCAGGCCGCATCCTCGAGCGAGAACTGCCGGTCGCGGCCGGCGCAGACGATGGCGAGATCGGCCCCGCCCCGCGCCGCTGCGCGGAGCATCGCCAATGCCGCCGAGAAGTTGACGTACGAAGCGACCACCACGTCACGGGCGCCCTGGAGCGCGACGAGCGCGGCCGTCCCGTTCGTCGTGGTCAGCAGCACGGTCTTCCCCTCGACGGCCTCGCGCGTGAACTCCCGCGGCGAGTTGCCGAAGTCGAATCCGGGGATGGCGTGCATGCGGCGCTCGCCGGCGAGCCGCACGTCCGAGCGCACGAACGACTTGGAGCGCAGCACCGCTTCCTCGGAGCTCTCGAACGGCACGACCGCGCGCGCGCCGTTCCCGAGCGCCACGGCGACGGTCGTGGAGGCGCGCAGCACGTCGATGACGGCGACGACGCGTCCCGACACGTCCGCCGGGGCGAGCTGGTGGTAGCCGAAGAAGACGTCTAGACGCACTACGCCGGCTCCCTGCCGGGCACCGGCTCCTTCATCAGGTCCGTCTCCCGCTCGAGGAACTTCGTGTCGACGTCGCCCGCCTGGAACTTCTTGTTCTTCATCACGCGCGCGAGGAAGGGGCTCGTCGTCGTCACGCCTTCGATGATGAAGGTCTCGAGCGCCATGTGCATCCGGGTCAGCGCCTCGGCGCGATCGCGACCCTGGCAGATCAGCTTCGCGAGCAGCGAGTCGTAGTACGGCGGCACCGTGTAGCCCGCGTAGACGTGCGTGTCGAGCCGAACGCCCGGGCCGCCGGGCGGGTGGAAGACGTCGATCCGTCCCGGCGACGGCTGGAAGTTCCGCGCCGGGTCCTCGGCGTTGATGCGGCACTCGATGACGTGGCCGCGCAGCGGCGGGAGCTCCAGCACCGAGAGCCGCTCACCGGCGGCGACGCGGATCTGCTCCTTCACCAGGTCCACGCCGGTGAGCATCTCGGTCACCGGGTGCTCGACCTGGATGCGCGTGTTCATCTCCATGAAGAAGAACGAGCCGTCCTCGTCGAGCAGCATCTCGATCGTGCCGGCGCCGACGTAGCCGATGGACTTCGCGCCGCGCACCGCCGCGTCGCCCATGCGCAGGCGCAGCTCCGGCGTGACCGCGGGCGATGGCGCCTCCTCGATCAGCTTCTGGTGGCGGCGCTGCACCGAGCAGTCGCGCTCACCGAGGTGGATGACGTTGCCGAACTTGTCGCCGAGGATCTGGAACTCGATGTGGCGCGGGCGCGTGAGATACTTCTCGACGTATACGTCGCCGTTGCCGAACGCCGACAGCGCCTCCGAGCGCGCGAGCTGGAAGGAGCGCGCGAAGTCGTCCGGGTCCTTGGCGACGCGCATCCCCTTCCCGCCTCCGCCCGCCGCGGCCTTGATGATGACCGGGAAGCCGATGCCGCGCGCGAAGGCGAGCGCCTCGTCCACGTCCTCGACCGGGCCGGGCGTGCCGGGCACGATCGGGACGTCCACGGACGTCATCTGCTTGCGCGCGGCCGCCTTGTCGCCCATGACGCGGATCTGCTCCGCCGTGGGGCCGATGAAGGCGATGTTCGACGCGGCGCAGGTCTCGGCGAACTCCGCATTCTCGGCGAGGAACCCGTAGCCGGGGTGGATGGCGTCGGCGCCGGTGATCTCGGCGGCCGCGATGAGCCGCGGGATGCGGAGGTACGACTCGCGCGCCGGTGCCGGCCCGATGCAGACGTCGTCGTCGGCGAAGCGGACGTGCAGCGACTCGCGGTCCGCCTCGGAGTACACGGCGACCGTCTGGATGCCGAGCTCGCGGCAGGCGCGGATGACGCGGAGCGCGATCTCGCCCCGATTGGCGATGAGGACTTTCTTGAACATGACTGACGCGTGGGAGCGCGAAGCGTGCGCGGGTTCGTGCGAGAGGGCGAAGCGACGGCACCGGCCCCGGTCCGGGCGCCGGTGCCGTCGCCCGCGCTACGGCGTGGTGTCCTGCTGGAAGGGCTCCCAGCTGTTGTCGCTCGAGCCGGCGACGCCCTGGACGCGGAGCGCGAACTCGCTCGGATTGGTCGCGTAAAAGACGGCGCTCTCGTAGGAGATCAGCCCCTTCGTGTACCAGGCCATCAGCGACTGGTCGAAGCTCTGCATCCCGTACTGCACCGTGCCCTCCTTGATGAGGTCCGGGATGTTGAGCGCCTTGCTCATGTCGCGAATCTGGTCGCGCACGGCGGCGGTGTTGATCAGCACCTCGCACGCCGGCACGCGCCCCGGCTTGTCCGCGCGCGGCACGAGCCGCAGCGAGACGACGGCCGCGAGCGCGCTGGCGAGCGAGAAGCGCACCTCCGCCTGCTGGTGCGGCGGGTAGAACGACAGCACGCGGTTGATGGTCTGCGTGGCGTCGGTCGTGTGCAGCGTCGAGAAGACGAGGTGGCCGGTGTCGGCGGCCTTGAGCGCGGTGTCGAGCGTGTCGAGGTCGCGGATCTCGCCGATGAGGACGACGTCGGGGTCCTGGCGCAGCACGCGGCGCAGCGCGGAGCCGAAGGTGGCCGTATCGGTGCCGACCTCGCGCTGGTTGATGTGACAGTTGATGTCGCGGTGCAGAAACTCGATCGGATCCTCGATCGTGATGACGTTCGCGCGGCGCTTCTCGTTGATGTACTGGATCATGGACGCCAGCGCCGTGCTCTTCCCCGACCCGGTGACACCGGTGACGAGGACGAGGCCGCGCGGACGCATCGAGATCTGCTCGACGACGGGCGGCAGGTTCAGCTCCGCGATCGTCTTCGCCTGGTACGGGATCGCGCGGAGCGCGTACGCGATCGTGCCGCGCTGCTGATACACGTTGACGCGGAAGCGGCCGATGCCCGGCACGCCGATGGCGAAGTCCGCCTCCTTGTGCTCGGCGAACTCCTTCACCTGCTTCGGCGACATCACCTGCTCGGCGAGCGACTTCAGGTCTTCGGGCTTGAGCGCGGGCAGCTGCAGCGGCACGAGGTCGCCCTGTACGCGCAGCGTCGGCGGCCGGCCGACCTTGAGGTGCAGGTCCGAGCCGTTCTGCTGGACGAGCTGTTGCAGCACGCCCTTGAAGTTGAACGGGGACGCGGCCGTGCCCGTCGAGGGCTGCATCAGCCCCTGGGCGGCGACCGATCCGGAGTTCCGACTAGCCATTCGGGTCGACGCGGAAGAGCACCTGGCCGTACTCGACCGGGTGCGCGTCGGAGGCGAGGACCTCCTTCACGACGCCGGCGAACTCGCTCTCGATCTCGTTCATGATCTTCATCGCCTCGATGATGCAGAGCACCTGTCCCTTGGCGACGCGCGAACCCGCCGTCACGTAAGCGGGAGCGCCCGGCTCGGGCGAGGCGTAGAAGGTCCCGACCATGGGCGACTTGACCTCGAGCAGGCGGCTCTTCGCCGCGTCGCCCGCGCCGCCGCGCCCGTCGCCCTCGCCCATCACCGGCACGCCCTCGGCCGGCGTGGGGCGGCCGCCGCCGGCGCCGAGCTGCCCGGCCGATGCCGCCGGCGCCGCGAGCATCGCGGGCGGCATCGCCATCGGCGCCGCCACCTGCACGGTGCCGCGCTGGGCCGGGGTCTTGGAGATCCGGATCTTCATCCCCTTGTCGGAGGAGATCTCGATCGAGTCGACGGTCGATCCGTCGAGCATGTCGAGCAGCTTCTTGACGTAGCGTAGGTCGATCATGGGAAAAATGGGAGAGTCGCCCAGCGCCGTGACGCACCGGCGCGCGCGCGGGCCGCGTCGGTCAGCCGATCTCGATCAGGTCACGCGTGAAATGCGTCAGCACCACCGGGCCGGCGGCGCTCAGGTGCACGTCGTCCTCGATACGAACGCCGCCCCACCCGGGGCGGTAGATGCCGGGCTCGATCGTCACCACCGCCCCGACGGCGAGTGGCGCATCCGCCGTCTTCGCCAGCCGGGGCGCCTCGTGCACCTCGAGCCCGAGGCCATGTCCGAGGCTGTGACCGAACGCCTCGCCGTAGCCGAAACGGGCAATGTAGCTACGCGCGAGCGCGTCGGCATCCCGCCCCCGCATCCCGGCCCGCACCCCGGCCGACGCCGCGGCGTTCGCGCCGCGCACCACTTCGTAGACCTCCCGCTGCTCGGCGTCGGCCCGGCCGACGACGACCGTTCGCGTCACGTCGGCGCAGTAGCCGCCGCGCTGCGCGCCGAAATCGAGGAGGAGGAAGTCGCCTGCCGCCACCACGCGATCGGACGCCCGCGCGTGCGGCAGGGCGGCGCGCGGGCCGCTCGCGACGATGGTCTCGAAGGGGAACGCCTCGCTCCCCTCGTCGCGCAGCGCGTGCTCGAGGATGCCGGCGACGCCGTTCTCCGTCAGACCGGCGCCGACGGTCGCGAGCGTCCGCTCCAGCGCGCGCGTCGCCACGCCCGCCGCCTCGGCGATCAGCGCGACCTCGTCGTCGTCCTTCCGCTCGCGCAGCGTCTCCACCAGCTCGGCGGTCGGCCGCCACGGCCAGCGCGCGCCGGCGTCGAGCAGCCGCTGGAAGTCGCGGTGCGTCAGGTGCGCCGACTCGAAGCCGCAGACCTCCACGTGCCCATACTGCGGCAGCTGCTGCCAGAGGCCCGTCCACAGACTCTGCGCCTCGATGCTGACGCGCGCGAAGTCCCCGACCTCGTCGCGGACCTGCGTCTGATAGCGGAAGTCGGTGAGGAAGAGCACCTCGGACCGCGCCGTCACGAACGCGAGCGCGCTGGACCCGGTGAAGCCGGTGAGGTAGCGGATGTTCGGCAGGCTGGTGAGGAGCACCCCGTCGAGGTGCGCCGCCTCGAGCGCCGCCGCCAGCGCGGCGAGCCGCTCCGGCCGCCGGTCAGCCACGAGACGCGACTCGCGCCGCGGGTGCCGCCATGCCCGAACGCGCCGCTGCCGGCGACAGCGACCGCACGAGCCCGCGCAACGCGAGCTCGTATCCGTACGCGCCGAACCCGCACAGCACCGCGCGCGCGCCCGGCGCGAGCGCCGAGTGGCGCCGCTCGGGCTCGCGCGCGTAGACGTTGGTGACGTGCACCTCGACGAACGGCACCTCGACCGCGGCGAAGGCGTCGCGCAGGGCGAGACTCGTGTGGCTGTAGGCGCCCGCATTGACGATCGCGCCGCTCGCGCGCCCGCGGAGGGCGTGCACGGCGTCGATCAGCTCACCTTCGCCGTTGCGCTGCGCGAACTCGACCTCCACGCCCAGCTCCTCCGCGACCTCGCGCAGGCGTGACTCGACGTCGGCGAGCGTCTCGGAGCCGTAGAGCGCGGGCTCCCGGGTGCCGAGGAGATTGAGGTTCGGCCCGTTGAGGACGGCGATCCTCACTTCTTCTTCAGCCCTTCGAGCCAGGCGTTGAACTGCTCGATGTCGGCGGACGACGAGTCGTCCCCCGAGGGCTGGGCATCGGCGCGCGGCGCCTCACCCGACGCGGACGGCTCCGACTTCGACGCGCCGGACGTGCCGCCGCCCGAGCCTTCGGCGAAGAACTGGTCGAAGGAGAAGGTCGGACCGCCCGCCTCGCGGCGCACGCTGCCGCTGCGGCGCGGCGTCTCGCGGAAGACGTCGTCGAGCGACAGCTCGCGCGCCGCGGGGCGCGTCGCCGGTGTCCGGGCGTCGCGCGCCGGCACTGCGCCGCTCCCCGGCGTCGGCACGCGCCTGGCCTCGCCGGTCGGTGCGCGCGGCGGAGCGGACGGCGGGCCGAAGGCGTCGGCGAGCGTCGCGGCGGCGGCTTCGTCGCGCGAGTTGACTGCGGCGCCGTCGAAGAGCGTGTCCACCGGGCCCGCGGGCGCCGCGGCATCTGCCGGCTGCGCCGGCGCCCCGGCCTCGCCCTCCGACACGACACCGGCTTCCGCCGCCGTCGCGCCTTCGTGCGCGAGGTAGTCGAGTGTCGCCGGCTCGATCGCCGCCGAATCGGGCAGCTCGGCGCCGACGGCCTCCTCGCCTTCCGCGGCGGCCTTCGTCACGTCGTGCCCCTGCCGGTCGGTCGGCGCCGACCGCCCGACCTCCGGGAAGCCGAACTCGTCGAACGAGGGAGCACGCGTGCTGTCCGACACCGCCGACGCGTCCGAACCCGGCTCGCGGTCGTAGCCTTCCCCGATCGCCTCGACGTACGCGTCGGCAGCGGTCGCTTCGGCCGCGGACGCTTCCTCGCCGGCGTCGCCGTTGGTCGGCGACTCGCGCTCGGTGCCGGCATCGGCCGGCCGTGCGGGGGCGCGCCGCGACGCCAGCGACGCGAAGAAGCTGCGGACCGACCGGCCGCCCTGCGCCGCGCCGCGCTGCTGCGCCGCCTCGATCACGGAGCTCGACACCGCCGCCGCGCTCAGCGCGGAGACGGAGCCGCTCTCGAGCTGCGCGACGCGCTCGCGCAGGTTCGCGTCGTTCGGGTGCTGCTCGAGCAGCTGACGATAGACGGCGAGCGCTTCGTCGTGGAACCCCTGCTGCAGGTAGAGCTCCGCCATCGTCTCGGTGACGAAGGCCGCCGGCGTCGCCGCGGCGGGCGCCGCGTCCTCGCGCAGCGTGCGGCCGAAGGTCGGATCGTCGTACGCGTCCTTCGTCGCGGCTGCGTCGGGCGGGACGAACTCCATCGGCTCGAGTCCGGCGAGGCGGCCGAGCGAGTAACCCTCTGACGTCTCGCCGCCACCCGCGCCCGCCGCCGCGGACGTCTCGGAAGCGCTCGCGTCCACCACCTCGGCCGGTCGCGTCGCGGATGTCGGGGCACCAGCATCGACCTGCGCTCCGCGATCGGCGACCTCCTGCTCGGCGCGCGACCCTTCGGCCGGCGACTCGGCGAGCGCGAAGTCCGAGAAGTCGGCGCTGCCCGCCTCGCGCGGCGGTGTCGCGTCCGTGCCCCCGGCAGGGGTCGGCGCCAGCCCCGAGTCGGCCAGCGCCTCGTCGAGCTCGAGCGACGCCGCCGAATCGCGCCGGGCGGCCGCCTCTTCACCGAGCTGAATCTCGCCGAAGCGGCTCTCGTCGGCGGCGGCGAATCTGGAGAGGTCGGAGATCGAGAGCTCTTCGGTCGGCAGCTCGGTCAGCGCCGCCTCTTCCCGCGGTGCGGACTCGTCGCGAGCGACGGGCGCGCCGCCGATGGACTCCAGATCGAGGTCGAGATCGTCGCGCGCTTCGCGGCCGCCACCCGACGCCGCCGTACCCTCCATCGCGTCGAAGTCGAGGCCGAGGTCGTCCTCCGCGCCGGCCGTCGACGCGGCGGCCTCGCGCTCGGCGGCGGCCGGCAGATCGATCGTGCCGGTGAAGTCGGCCGGCGGCTCGGGCGCGGTGGACTCGCCCGAGGGAGCCGACGCCGTCCTGCCGTCGAACGTCGCGCCAAGGAGCGCGTCGTCGAGGAAGTGACTCTCCTCGGCCGGCGTCGCGGGCGCCGCGGCGGTGGCTTCGCGGCGAGCCTCTGCCGGCGGCTCGGCGACTCCGGCGGCGATGTCGGCGACGAGATCCGTGTCGAGCATCGGCGCGGTCGTGGCATCCGCGCCCGCCTCGGCGGCGGCGTGCTGCGCCTCCGGCGCCTCGAGGGACGACAGCGACGCGATCTGCGCCGCGATCTCCTCGTTGCGTGGATCGGCGTCGAGCACGCGCTGGTACCAGTCCCGCGCGGCGACGACGTCGCCGTGATCGCGCGCGATGTCACCCAGGTGGCGCAGCGCGATGAGGTTCTCGGGGTCGAGCCGGAGCGCCTCCTCGAACACCTGCCGCGCCTCGTCGAAGTCGCGCGCCTCGAACAGGGCCTGCCCGTAGACGATGTGCCCGCTCATGTGGCCGGGCTGCTGCGGCAGATGCTCGCGACAGAGCTCGATCGCCCGCTGCACGTCGCCCGCCTTGCGGTACTCGTTGGCGAGCGGGGCGAAGTAGCGCCTCGGGTTCTCGTCGAACTTCTTGAGGAGCTCGTCTATCCGAGCGGAGCTTGCCATTCGTGCCCTCGGGTGCACCGCAGTCGTGCCCCGCGTTCCCGGGGCGGCAGGAGGGGAGAAGATACATAGTGCGGACGAGCGAAGTCAATCAGAAGTGACAGCAGAAGTGCCGTGGTATCTTGCTTTTAGGTAACGGTGCCGCCTAGCTTATCAGGCTGTCGTCCCCCCCTCTCGCGTGCCGCTTCCCGCGTGTCGCGCACGCCCCTTCCCGTCCCGTCAGGAGTTACGCCTCGTGTTGCAATCGATGCGGAGCGCCGCCAAGTGGATCTGGCTGATCATCGCCATCGTCTTCGTCGGCGGCTTCGTCTTCTATGAGAGCTCCGGCCTCTTCGGTCGCACTGCCGTCACGTCGACCACCGCCGTCGCGACGGTGAACGGCCAGGACATCCTCTACACGACGTGGGCGAACGCGCGCGAGAACGCCGTCCGCGAGCAGGAGCAGCGCGCCGGCCACTCGCTCACCGGCGAGGAGCGCGACCGCGTCGGTGAGGAGGTCTTCAACCAGCTCGTCACCGACATCCTGCTCCAGCAGGAGTACGCCAAGCGCGGCATCACGGTCTCGGACGACGAGATCCGCGAGGCCGCCCAGTACGCGCCCCCGCCGCAGCTCATGCAGGCGGAGGAGCTGCAGACCGACGGGCAGTTCGATCCGGAGAAGTACCAGCGCTTCCTGCGCAGCCCGGTGGCGAAACAGGGTGGACTGCTGTACCAGCTCGAAGGCTACTACCGCGCCGAGATTCCGAAGCAGAAGCTCTTCCAGCAGGTCGCGACGGACGCCTACATCTCCGACGCGCGCCTCTGGCAGATGTGGAAGGACGCGCGCGACTCGGCCCAGATCAGCTACGTCGCGCTGCGGCCGACGGCGCTGCCGGACGACAAGGTCACGGTGAGTGACGCCGACGTACGCGCCTACTACGAGAAGCACAAGAAGGACCTCGAGCAGCCGGGCCGCGCGGCGGTCTCGATCATCGAGATCCCGCGCACGATCACGGCCGCCGACAGCGCCGCGGTGCGCGCCCGCGCGGTCGCGCTGCGCAACGAGATCCTCGGCGGCACCAAGTTCGACGAGGTCGCCAAGCGCGAGTCGGCCGATTCGGCGTCGGCGGCGAACGGCGGCGTGCTGCCGCGCGGCGGGCGCGGCCGATTCGTGCCCCAGTTCGAGAGCGCGGCGTACGCGCTGAAGCCGGGCGAGATCTCCGAGCCGGTGCTGACGCCGTTCGGCTACCACCTCATCAAGCTCGACGAGCGGAAGGGCGACACGCTCGCGCTGCGCCACATCCTGCTCAAGATCGCGCAGAGCGATTCGACCGCGACGGTCACGGATCGCAAGGCGGACCAGCTCGGACGTCTCGCGGCGAGCGCCGAGGATCCCAAGAAGTTCGACGCGGCGGCGAAGGAGATGAACCTGCCCGTGGAGCACGGCGTCGCGACGGAGGGCCAGCCGCTCATGCTCTCCGGCCGGTTCGTTCCGAACGTCAGCGCGTGGGCGTTCGGTGGCGCGCACGTCGGCGAGACGAGCGACCTGCTCGACTCGGACAACGGCTACTACCTCGCCCGCCTCGACTCCGTCGTGCCCGGTGGCGTGCCGACGCTCGAGCAGGCGACGCCGATGATCCGCGAAGAGCTGATCGGGGAGAAGAAGATCGAGGCGCTCCTCCCCGCGGCGAAGGAGATCTCGGCCGCCGTCGCGGGTGGCCAGACGCTCGAGCAGGCGGCGCAAGCCAAGGGTCTGACGGTGGAGAAGACGCCGGCCTTCTCGCGCCTCTCGACCGTGCCCGGCATCGGCAGCCTCAACGAGGTGATCGGCGCCGCCTTCGGCCTGCCGGTCGGCGCCGTGAGTGCGCCGATCAAGGCGATCAACGGTGCCTACGTGATCCGCGTGGATCGCCGGGTGGACGCCAGTCGAGCCGCGTTCGACGCGCAGAAGGTGGCGCAGCGCGAGCGGATCCTGCAGACGCTTCGCCAGCAGCGCGTGCGCGACTACCTCGAGGGCCTGCGGAAGTCGGCGAAGATCGTGGACCGCCGCAAGGAGATCAACGCCGCCTCGCGTCAGGTCACGAGCTGACCGACACGGCTCCGCGCAACGCGGAAGGGGCGCCACTCCAGACTGGAGTGGCGCCCCTTCCGCGTTTCCGGCCGTCGCGCGTCGCGCGCGACGTCAGCTCAGCAGCCGCTTCGGCGCCGGGCGCTCGGCGTCGTCGGCGCGCCGTGCCGCCTCGACGTCGCGCCCACCAGCGAGGCGCTGGTCGTCGCGCGGCGCATCCACGCGCGAGTCGCGCACGTCCTCGCGAATCGAGCGATCCACCTCGTTGACGCTCTTCTTGAACTCGCGAATCCCCTTGCCGAACGAGCCGGCGATCTCGGGAATGCGCTTCGCGCCGAAGAGCAGCAGGATGACGAGCAAGATGATGGCGATCTCGCCGAACCCCATGTTGCCGAACATCTGAGCTACCTCCTAGAACAGGGACCGCGCGATCAGGTAGGCGACGAGGACCCCGACGAGACTCAGCAGCGAGACGTCGAGCGCGATCGGTCCCAGCGCGAACTTCAAGATGACGAGATCGATCGGCAGTGGCCCCACCGATGGCGTGACGCCGGTGGTCAGGAACTCCTTCACCGCCCCGGCCGGCAGGAACCGGCGCGCGAAGACGTTGAGGAAGCCGCCGACGATGAATCCTATCGCGAGTACGATGCCGTGGAAGACCGGCCGGTGGCGGGACGACCCGCTGCGCGTGACGGCCATTACCAGCGCCGGTCCATGACGTAACCGATCGCGTCGGTGAGCGCGGTGCGCGCCGGCGTGTCGGGGAGCGCGGCGAGCGATTCCTCGGCCTCCTGCGCGAACTGCTCGCCGCGCCGCCGCGCATAATCCAACCCCCCGGCGTCGGCAACGATCCCGATTACCTCGGCGATGGCGGCGTCGGTCGGCTCGGGCGCCGCGAACAGAGCCTCGACGCGCTTGCGCGCCGGCGGCGTGATGGAGCGCAGCGCGGCGATGAGCGGCAGCGTGACTTTGTGCTCACGCAGGTCGAGCCCTGTCGGTTTTCCGGTCATTTCCTGGGCTTCCGTGTAGTCGAGCAGGTCGTCGGCGACCTGGAACGCCATGCCGAGGCGCTCACCGTAGCGCTTGAGGGCGCTCCGGTGGCGTGGCGCGCCGCAGAGCGCGCCAACCTCGCACGCCGCCGAGAAGAGAGAGGCCGTCTTCGCGCGAATGAGCATGTCGTAGTCGGCCTCGGTGAACGCCAGCTTGTCGAACGCGGCGAGCTGCCGCATCTCGCCGAGCGTCATCTCGTTCGACGCCTCGACGAGCACGCGCAGCGCGTCGAACTCCGCGCCGCGCACGATCTCGCGGAGCGCTCTCGCGTACAGGTAGTCGCCCATGATGACCGACACCTGATGGCTGAAGAGCGAGTTGACCGTCGGCATCCCTCGGCGCAGCGTCGAGTGGTCCACCGCGTCGTCGTGCACGAGGCTGGCGACGTGCAGCAGCTCGACGATCGCCGCCATCGTCACGGCGCGCTCGGTCGGGGTCTCCTCCGCCGCGTCTGCGAGCAAAGCCAGCGTGGGGCGGAACAGCTTCCCCTGCGTCGTCATGAGGTGGTGGTTCACCTCCTCGACGAGCGGGCACTCGTCGGCGACGATGCGCCAGATCTCGTTCGCCACGGCCTCGAGCCCGCCACGTACCGGGAGCTGGATGTCCCCGAGTGGCGACGCCACCCGCGCTCGGGCTCGGAAGGTCATGCTCATCGCGCCACCTTCTCGACCGCCGCGAGGCGGTCGGTGACGTCGCGGAACTGGATGTCGACGGCGAACACGCGCTGGTAGTAGTTGAGGGCGTCGTCGGGCATGTGCAGCGCCTCGCACGCGTACCCGAGCAGGTACAGCACGCCGACGAGCTGGTCGTCACCGACGCCCGGCTCGGCGAGGGCGCGCTCGAGGATCGTCTTCGCCACCTGGAACTGCCGCTTCTCGATGAAGCTCTGACCGAGTGCTTCGTAGGTGCGCGCGCGCCGGTTGGGTGCACGGAGCGCCTTCTGGAACTCGGCGATCGCCTCGTCGAGAAGCCCCATCTCCTTGTAGGCGACGCCGAGGTCGTAGTGACTCTCGTGATCGTCGTCGTCCACGTTCTCGGCGATGCCCTGCTTGAACTTCCGCAGCATGTCGGCGAAATCGGCCGCTTCGTCGCCGCTCGGCTCCTCCTCGGCGACGACCATGCGCGTGGACTTCGGCGCGCCGTCGTCGCGCAGCATGTCCCCGAGGTTGACGAACGAGTCCTCGCGGCTGGCAGCGCGGCCGCCGTTCGCCGCGGCGGCGCGCTGGGGCGCGGCCGCGCGCGTCGCGGCCGGGGCCTTTGCGGCGGGCGCCGGCGCCTTCGCCTGGGCAGCGTTCGCGGCGCTCGCGGCCGCCGCGGTCGCGGCCGCCGCCGCGACGTCACTGTCGTCCACGAACGCACTCAGCGCCCCGCGGGCGCGCAGGTCGTCCGGATTGATCTCGAGGACGCGGTGGTAGACGACGCGCGACTTCTCGGCCTGGCCGGTTCGGAAGAGCGCGTCGGCGAGCTCGAGGTATGCGTCGCAGAGCCGCGGCTTGTCGTTCGCGCGGAACGCGTACTCGACGCGCTTCTGATGGTGCCGTACCGAGCTCGGGTCCAGCCGCACGACCTCGTCGGCCACCGACCGCGCCGCGTCGAGATCGTTCGCCCGCTCGAAGCCGATCATCGTCTGCTCGAGCTCGGCCAGCCCGCCCTCGCGCTCGCCGGCGTCGAGCAGCGACTCGGCGTATCGGCGCCGCAGCTCCCAGTCGGCCGGGCGCCGCAGCACGTCCGACCGTAGCGCCTGCACGAGCTCGATGGGCGAGACGGGCGCCGGCGCAGCCGCCGCGGCGGAGAGGGCGCCAGGCGCGTTGTGCGCGAGGTAGTCCAGCGACGCGGGCTCGATCGCGGCCGACCTCGGGAGCGACGCGCCCGGCGGCGCCTCCTCGACGGGCGACATCATGGCGAGGAACGCCGCGTCCCCATCCGGCGTGTCGCCGGCGGCGGGCGCCGGTGCACCCGGTGCCGAGTCGACGCCCGCGTCGATCAGCGGGAGATCGTCGAACGTCGTGGGCGACCCGCTCTCGTGCGCGAGGAAGTCGAGCGTGCTCGGCTCGATCCCGCCGCCCAGTGACGCCGCGCCGCCAGACGGGTCGAGCGAAGAGTCGAAGTTGATGTCGAGCGGCGAGTCGAAGTCGGTCGAGAGCGAGGCGGCGCTTCCGGTCGCCGCGGGCTCTCCGAACGACGGCATGCCCGGCCCAGCGCCCGCGGGCGCCGACGCATTATCGCCGACTCGCGCCGAGTCGTGGTCCACCTCGAGCAGACCGCCCCCGGCGAGCCCGAAGTCGAAGTCCACCGTGCCGCCGAGCGGATCGTCGAGTGGTGCCTCCACCGCTCCGCCGACCGTGTCGAGGGCGGGCAGCTCGCCCGGGAGCGCCAGGTCGTGCGCGGGTGCAATGGCTGGCCGGTCCGCGGACGCATCGAGAGGGATCGAGGCGAACTCGCTGCCGCTCAGCGGCGCCGCGACGTCGGCCTCGAGGCCCATGGAGGTGAACTCGAGCCCCATCGGCGCCGCCTCGGGCTCCGGCGGCGCCTCGCGGCGCGGAGGCGCGCTCGCCGCGGGCGCGGGCTCCTCGTCGGGCGAGATGAGGGGCAGATCGCCGAGCGAGGCCGGCGGCGGTGGTGGCGGGCGACGCGGCGGAGGGGCCACCGGCGCCGGCGGCTTCGCGGGGGTCGCCTTCCGCGACGAGCCACCGGCCTTGTCGTCGAACGAGACGTCGAGGAAAACGAGGTCGTCGGCCTTCTGCCGCGGCTGCGCGCCCGACGTCCGGGGCTGGACCGCCGGGTCGATGGCTTTCATGCGATCGACCGTCGCCCGAGCCTCGGCGTCGCGCCCTTCGGACGAGAACTTGTCGTACAGCGTCTGCAGCTGCTCGAGCGCCTCGCCCTTGCGCTCGCGGCGCGTCAGCTGCTCGGCGAGCATCAGGCGGATGTCGTCCTGATCGGGGCAGAGGTCCGCGAACTCCTTCAGCGCGCGAAATGCCTCGTCGAGCTGCCCCGCCTTCTGCATGCGGTCGGCGTACTCGAGGAAATTCTGCTTGGCGTCGCTGATGAAGCCCTTGCGAGCGCTGATCTTCCCGAGCTTGTAGTAGATCGAGGTGCGCCCCGGGTTCTGGCGCAGGACCTTGTTGCAGAGGGCGATGGCGTTGTTGAAGAACCCCTGCTCGGCGTAGAGGTCCACGGCGCTCTCGTAGTACGAGAGCGCCTCGCTGACCTGCCCCTGTCGGAGCATCAGGTCGCCGATGCGATTGTAGAGCGCGACGTCCACGTCGTCGCTCGACTGGCCGCCGCTGCTCTCCACGATCTGCACGTAGAGGGCGAGCGCCTTGTCGAACTGCTTCTTCTGCTCGAGCTCGAGGGCCTTCTTCTTGAGCTTCGCGATGTTCGACATCAGCGCGGGGGGTGCTCCGGTAGGCGACGGCCAGACCGCTCGCAAGCGGCCGCGAGCGGTTCTAGGAACTTAGTCCTAACTCAAAATGGTGACAAGGTTTGCCACGCATCCACGTCGCTCGACACCGACGATCTCCGTACCAGTACGGCAACTCGCGCGCGTCCTCGATGTCGAACAGCGCCAGGTCGGCCGAGAATCCGGGCGCGATCTGGCCCACGTGGCTCGCCAGGTTGAGCGCGGCGGCCCCGTTGACCGTTCCCGCGACGAGCACCTCGGCGACGCTCATGCGCAGCTGGCTGACGCCTAACGTCAGGACCAGCGGGAAGTTGACCGTCGGCGACGTGCCTGGGTTGAAGTCGCTCGCCAGCGCCACCGCCGCGCCGCCGTCGATGAGGGCACGCGCCGGCGCCTGCTTCGTTTTGCCGAGGAAGAGCATCGTCCCGGGCAGCAGCGTCGCCACCGTTCCGGCGCTGGCGAGGGCCGCCACGCCGGCGTCGGAGACGGCGGCGAGATGGTCGGCGGAGGTCGCGCCCAGCTCGGCGGCGAGCTCCGCTCCCCCGCCCCCCTCCAGCTCGTCGGCGTGGAGCTTGAGGGCGAGGCCGGCGCCGCGCGCCGCCGTGAGGATCCGCCGCGTCTCGTCGGCGGTGTACACGCCGGGCTCGCAGAAGACGTCCGCGAACGCCGCGAGCCGCTCGGCGGCGACCCGCGGCAGCATCTCGTGGATCAGCAGGTCGAGGTACGCCTCGCGGGCCTGCGGCGAGCCGCGGTGCTCGAGCGGGATCTCGTGGGCGCCGAGCCAGGTCGGCACGAGGCGCATCGGGAGCGCATCGGCGAGGCGGCGGATC
>DATMHT010000527.1:0-37201 GCA_035554795.1 Gemmatimonadaceae bacterium
TGCCAGGGACCGATAGATTCACGCGATCGCTCGACCGCGCACGGCCGCGGTCGGCAAGAAGCGTCCCAGGCAATAACGCTCCGTCGTGGCGGACATTTCGGCCGCACGTGGCGTGGAAGCTGAAGTGAATTGGGCGCGCGCTCGAACCACGTCCGGTCGGGCGCGCGCGACGCGGACGCTGCGACGAACCCGGACACCGAAGAGAGAGACGCATGGATCGCGACACGACCAGCGGGGCACGCGGAGCGGGCAGCGACGCCGAGCATCTGAAGGGCGGCGGCGCGTCCCCACGCTACTCGATCTGGATCGAGGCCGAGGAATGGGGGGAGGGCGCGTGGGATCCGTCGGACGAGGCGTCCGACGTCGTCGTGACGTTCGCCGACGGCCGTCGGTGGATCGCGTCGTTCGTCGCCTACGGCCACGTCCCGACCCTCGTCGCGCGCAACCGTGAGAGCGGCGACAACCTCGGCGGCCGCTACCTCTGGGCGTCCGACCTCGTGCTCGTGGACGCCATCAGCCGCGACAGCATCGAGGCCGTGGTCGCCGACCTGCTCCGCGACGGCGGCTTCGAGAGCGCGTTCACGGAGTACGACGGGTAGGCGGGAAGCGGTAGGCGGTAAGCGCAAGCACAGGGGCCGGCTCCGCCTCACGGATGCCGGCCCCACGTACGTTCGCGCTCACCGCCTTCCGCTCACCTCAGAAAGCGCCGCGCCAACTGCTCCAGCCGCTCGTCCTTCTCCGCGACCGCGAGGTCGAGAATGCGGGCGACGTACGGGCGCAGCTTCGGCTCGCCCCAGTAGTAGCCAGTCGCGGTCTCGGCGCTACCGGTGTCGCCCTCGCGGGCGGCGTCGAGGAGGGCGCGAGCCGCGGCCTCGTCGAATCCCGGATCGTCGCGAGGCGGAAGGGTGAAGCGGCGACCGCTCCCGCCCCAGCCGGCGGCGTCTTCGTTCACGAATGCGCGGGACACGGGGGTCGGGGAGCGGGTAAGGGGTAACGGGTAGCGAGACTCGGCGGGACGTGGATGCATCCATTCGAACCGCAGATCGCGTTCCCGCGGTTCGAACCGCTGCGCGACGCGACCCCTCACCCGTTACCCCTTACCCGTCATCCCACACCCGACACCCGCTAAATTGCATCCCAGCCTGGCGGCGCACACCTGTCGCGTCCCGCCAGCGGCTCAGGGAATAACGTCGCGCCCACCGAGCGTCTTCGCGCGACACATCCAGGGAAGACCCATGGCACACCCCAACTCCTTCGGCAGCCGCGCCACCCTCGACGTCGCCGGCAAGCGCTACGTCATCTACCGGCTCGACGCGGTGTCGAAGCTTTCCGGCGGCAACGCCGACCGCCTCCCCGTCAGCCTCAAGATCCTCCTCGAGAACCTGCTCCGGAACGAGGATGGCGCGTTCGTGAAGAAGGCCGACGTCGAGGCGCTCGCGAAGTGGGACGTGAAGGGCACCACCGAGAAGGAGATCGCCTTCCGCACCAGCCGCGTGCTCCTCCAGGACTTCACCGGCGTCCCCGCCGTCGTGGATCTCGCCGCGATGCGCGACGCGATGGCCCGACTCGGCGGCGATCCGCAGCGCATCAACCCGCTCCAGCCGGTGGACCTCGTCATCGACCACTCGGTGCAGGTGGACGAGTACGGCTCCGAGGCGGCGCTGCTCCTCAACGAGGGGCTCGAGTACGAGCGCAACCAGGAGCGCTACCGCTTCCTCCGCTGGGGGCAGGACGCGTTCAAGAACTTCCGCGCGGTGCCGCCCGGCACCGGCATCTGCCACCAGGTGAACCTCGAGTTCCTCGGCCGCGTCGTCTTCACGCGCGACAAGGACGGCGAGACGCTCGCCTACCCCGACTCGCTCGTCGGCACCGACTCGCACACGACGATGATCAACGGTCTCGGCGTGCTCGGCTGGGGCGTGGGCGGCATCGAGGCCGAGGCGGCGATGCTCGGCCAGCCGGCGTCCATGCTCATCCCGGAGGTCGTCGGGTTCAAGCTGCACGGCAAGCTCCCCGCGGGCGCGACGGCGACGGACCTCGTGCTCACGTGCACGGAGATGCTGCGCAAGAAGAAGGTCGTCGGGAAGTTCGTCGAGTTCTACGGCGCCGGCCTGTCGAGCCTCTCGCTCGCCGATCGCGCGACGATCGCCAACATGGCGCCCGAGTACGGCGCGACGATGGGCTTCTTCCCCGTGGACGCCGAGACGCTCAAGTACCTGCGCCTCAGCGGCCGCGCCGAGGAGCAGGTGCAGCTCGTCGAGGCGTACACGAAGGCACAGGGGATCTTCCGCACCGACGAGACGCCGGATCCGGTCTTCACCGACACGCTCGAGCTCGACCTCTCGACCGTCGAGCCGAGCCTCGCCGGCCCGAAGCGGCCGCAGGACCGCGTGCCGCTGCGCTCGGCCAAGACGATGTTCAAGGAAGCGCTCGCCGCGGACCTCCAGAAGGCGGGCACGCCCGCGGCCGCGGCCGAGCTGAAGCGCGCGACCACCGTCTCGGCGACGCCCGAGCTGTCGAAGGCCGCCGTTGCCGTCGCCGAGGGCGAGGGCGCGCACGAGCACAAGGGCGTGCGCGTCGAGATGAAGGGGGAGACGTTCACCCTGCGTCACGGCTCGGTGGTCATCGCCGCGATCACGAGCTGCACGAACACGTCGAACCCGAGCGTGATGCTCGCCGCCGGCATGCTCGCGCGCAACGCCGTGAAGAAGGGCCTCAAGACGAAGCCGTGGGTGAAGACGTCGCTCGCCCCGGGCTCGAAGGTCGTCACCGAGTACTACGCCAAGGCCGGCGTGCAGGAGGCGCTCGACGCGCTCGGCTTCAACCTCGTCGGCTACGGGTGCACGACGTGCATCGGCAACTCCGGCCCGCTGCCGGAGCCGATCGCCAAGGCGATCGAGGAGAACAAGCTGATCACGGCGGCGGTGCTCTCGGGCAACCGCAACTTCGAGGGGCGCGTGAACCCGCTCACGCGTTTCAACTACCTCGCGTCGCCGCCGCTCGTCGTCGCCTACGCGCTCGCCGGCCGGATGGACATCGACCTGCTCACGGAGCCGCTCGGCGTCGGCACCGACGGACCCGTCTTCCTCCGCGACGTCTGGCCGGCACCGGCCGAGGTCGAGGAAGAGATCCTGCGCTCGGTGAAGGGCGAGATGTTCCGCGAGCAGTACGCCGACGTCTTCAAGGGTGACGAGAACTGGCGGAAGCTCGACGTGCCGACGGGGGAGACGTACGCGTGGGACCCCAAGAGCACGTACGTGAAGAACCCGCCCTACTTCGAGGGGATGACGCTCGACGCGCCGGGCGTGAAGCCGATCGCCGGAGCGCGTGCGCTGGCCATGCTTGGGGACTCGATCACGACCGACCACATCTCGCCGGCCGGCAACATCCCGGCGGCGAGCCCGGCCGGCAAGTGGCTCCTCGAGCACGGCGTCGAGCGGAAGGACTTCAACTCCTATGGCGCGCGCCGCGGCAACCACGAGGTGATGATGCGCGGCACGTTCGCCAACATCCGCCTCCGCAACGAGCTCGCGCCGGGCACCGAGGGCGGCTGGACGACCACCGAGTCGGGCGGTGACAAGCTCACCATCTACGACGCGGCGATGGCGTACCAGCAGCAGGGCACGCCGCTCGTCATCGTCGCCGGCAAGGAGTACGGCACGGGCTCGTCGCGCGACTGGGCGGCGAAGGGCACGCTGCTGCTCGGCGTGCGCGCCGTGATCGCCGAGTCGTTCGAGCGCATCCATCGCTCGAACCTCGTCGGCATGGGCGTGCTGCCGCTCGAGTTCACGAACGGCGAGACGCGGCAGTCGCTCGGCCTCACGGGGTTCGAGACGTTCGCGATCGAGGGGATGTCGAACGACATGAAGCCGCGTCAGCGGCTGACCGTCGTCGCCCGCGCCGCGGACGGGACCGAGAAGCGGTTCACCGCCCTCTCGCGCATCGACACGCCCGAGGAGCTGAGCTACTACAAGCACGGCGGGATCCTCCCGTACGTGCTGCGTCAGCTGGTGGGGAGGAAGGGCTGAGGAATCGAAGATCCGAGGGAAAGACCCTCGCTGATTCCTGATTCCTAGCTCCTGAGGCCGCCCATCAGAGGGGCACGCATCAGGAGCTAGGAATCAGGAATCAGGCGATGTTCACCTTCCACGCGGGGCGGCGACTTCATGTCGCCGCCCCGCGTTCCCTTTTCACCCCTCGTCCGCTCGCCCGCCGCGCATCCACTCGCGCAGCTCTCCCGCCTCGCGTTCGCTGCCGAGGTGGACGAAGATCGCCAGCGCTCGCTCGGCGTCGTCGCGCGCCCGCGCGGCCTCGCCCGCGGCGGCCGAGCACTCGGCCCGGGCGCGGCGCGATTCGGCTTCGATGAGTGCGTTGCCGTGCGTGCGCGCGAGCTCGACGGCGGCGTCGAGCGCGACACGCGCGTCGTCGAGTCGGCCGAGCGCGAGCGAGGACACGCCGCGCAGCCGCAGCGCGTCCGCCTGTTGCGTCGGGTCGCCGATGGCCTCGAACTGCCGCGCGGCCGCGCGCGCTTCGGCGGCCGCGAGCTCGGCGTCGCCGCGGCGGAAGCTCAACTCCGCGCGCCCGACCCGCGCCATCGCCGCGAGGCGTGGGTTTCCCGCCTCGCGCGCGAACTCGGCGGCGCGCCGCTCGCACTCGTCCGCCCGCTCGAGCTGCGCCGAGTCGCGGAAGCTGATCGCCATGTTGTGGTAGCTCTCGGCAAGTCCGAGCGCGTGCCCGAGCCGCTGGTACGACGGCACGGCGAGCTGGTAGAGCGCCAGCGCGGCGTCGTGCAGGCCGCGGATGTTCGCGATGAGCCCGAGGTTGTTCGTCGCGCGCGCGACGAGCAGGTCGTCGGCGTCCTCGCGGCCGAGCTCGAGAGCGCGCGAGAAGTCGCGACGCGCCTCGTCCAGCTCGCCGAGCTCGAAGTACGCCGCGCCCGACAGGTTCACGGCGCGCCGCAGCGCGGCGCGGTCGCCGCTACGCTCCACCCGGCGGAGCGTACGGCGAAGCCATGTGCGCGCACGCCGTGGATAGCGCGTGCGCAGAAACGCCTCGGCGAGGAGCGTCACGAGCTCCGGGTGCGCGCCCGCCTCCCGCGGCTCGCCGCCGAGCAGCGCGCGCAGCTCGTCCCAGGCGCCGGCCGCCGCGAGGGCGCGGGCGCGGGAGAGCAGCGAGTCGGGAGCGCTCGACGGGAACACGGGTCGCGGCAGGCGTCAGTGCGAGCGGTCGCGGCTCGGCTACTGCGCCGAGCGATAGGCGACGGCGTAACCGGTGAAGCCGAGCACGTCGGTCTCGACGTACTGATCCGTGAGGTTCAGGAAGCTCGACTGCGCGGTCCAGGCCTGGCCCGGCGACTCCTGCCGCCAGAACAGCAGCTGTTTGGTGAGCGAGTCGTCAGTGGCGTTGACGACGCCGTCGCGATTCCGATCTGGATCGGTGTACGAGAGGTTGTAGTGCAGGCGCGCCGGGCTCGTGGTGGAGAAGCGCAGTCCCTGTGGCGCGAACTGGACGATGAGGCTGTCGGCGTTGGCGAGCGTCACGGTGATCAGCACCGAGTCGCCATCGGCGAACGCGGTGCCGTCCGGGCGCCGGTCGAGACTCGTCGCGCCGACGTGGAACGTCATGAAGTCAACCGTGTCCACCGCCCCGGGATTGGGCGGGATGTAATAGAGCCGGACGTGGCGGTCCTGCCCTTTCACGGCGTAGAACGACGCGGTGCTGGAGATGAGCGGCGCGCCGGCCCGTTCGCGCACGAAGCCGAGCGCGGTGGACGTGTCACCCGGCAAGACGCCGCCGTCGCCGCCGCTCCTGGCCGGTCCCAGGGGCGTGCCCTCCTCGCCACAGGCGAGCGCCGCGACCGCGAGCGCGGCGAGCGTGAGGGCAGCGAGCGGGCGGCGGCGCGAGCGTGGCGCCGTCGGCCGTACGGAGAGTGCGCGAAGAGGCTGGTCGGTCATGCGATTTCCTCGGCGTCGCCGCCATTCGAGTCGGTGTGATCGAGAATGCGCTGGAGACGCGGCCGCGAGATGCCGAGCCGGCGCGCCGCCTCACTCTTGTTTCCGCCGCAGAAGTTCACCATCGCGACCGTCGCCGCACGCGTGATCGCCGCGAGCGACGCGGGGAACGGGAGACCATCGTCGGCGCCGCCACTGCGGCCGCGCCCCCCGTCCTCGGGGAAGTCGGCGACGTCGAGCGTCGCGCCACCGGAGAGCAGGAGCGCGCGCTCCATCGCGTTGCGCAGTTCGCGCACGTTGCCGGGCCAGTCGCGCGCCATGAGGGCGCGCTCGGCGGCCGCCGTCATCGCCGGCCGCGGCAGCGAGTAGTCGGCGGCGAAGCGCGTGAGGAAATGCCGGGCGAGCGGCACGATGTCGCCGCGCCGCGCGCGCAGCGGGGGCAGCTCGATCGGCACGACATTGAGCCGGTAGTAGAGATCCTCGCGGAACGCGCCGGTGCGCGAGGCCACCGCCAGGTCCACGTTCGTCGCGGCGAGCACGCGCACGTCCACCGCGATCGCGCGCGTGCCGCCCACGCGGCGGATCGTGCGCTCCTCGAGCGCGCGCAGCAGCTTGCCCTGGAGCGGCAGCGCCATGTGGCCGATCTCGTCGAGGAAGATCGTGCCGCCGTTGGCCAGCTCGAAGAGACCGGGTTTCGCGAACGTCGCGTCGGTGAAGGCGCCCTTCTCGTGGCCGAACAGCTCGCTCTCGAGGAGGTTGTCGGGGATCGCGGTGCAGTTGACGTCCACGAACGGCGCCTCGCGCCGCGGGCCATTGTAGTGGATGGCGCGCGCGAGGAGCTCCTTGCCCGTCCCCGTCTCGCCCGTGAGCAGCACGGTCACCGCCGCGTGGGGGATGACGCGCGCCGCGCGCTCGAGCGCGCTCACCAGCGCCGGGCTCGCGCCGAGTATTCCTTCGAAGCGGTACTTGCTCGCCTGGGCGTCGGCGAACGCGCTGCGCGTCACCCGCGAGCGGAGCCGTTCGGCGCGCTCGCGGAGCCACGAGCGCAGCAGCTCGTAGTCGTCGGGGAGGGCGAAGTAGTCGGCCGCGCCGGCACGCACGAGCGACACGGCGAGCCGGTGGTCGGGCAGCGAGCCAACGGCGGCGACCTCGAGGCGCGCCGGCGCGACGCGCCGGAACACCGCCTCCAGCTCCTCCTCCGCGCCAGCGCCGACGACGAGCCCCACCGAGGCCGTGATGGCGTCGAAGGCGCCCGCCTCGGCGACGGTGGCCAGCGTGAGGCCGCACTCGGCGGCCAACGCCGGCCACGCCGCGGCGAAGGAGTCCGTGAGGGTCAGCAGCGTCAGCGTGGGCACGGCGGGGGCGGAGGGAGGCGACGACGCCAGATAGAAGGGCGTGGCTCGATCGTCGTCAAGCACCAACGCGCGGCGCGCCGTCGCGGGACGCGCGGCGGCGGACACGCTTCGAGGGTAGACCTGCGCCGCGCGCCTCACATCAGGACGCGATCGCGTAACCCGTGAATCCCTTCACGCCGGCCTCGAGTTCCTGCCGCGCGACGAGCTGTCAGCCCGCCGCCGGCCGTGAGTGGTGGTGGCTCTCCGGACCGCTCACGCATGGGGCATTCGCCGCGCCGCGCCGGCGACCGTGCGCCCCGCGCGCCAAGTCGTGCGTGACCAACGGCTTGCTGATGCGTCGTCGGTCGGCTCCGACACGGCGTCGCACTCGCCGCGATGCACATCTGTATCGTTTCGATCCAGCTCGAACCCACCCCTTCCCCGAGTCGCACCCTGCCGTCACGCGTCCGCCTCATCGTGAACCCCGCCGCCGGCCGCGGTCTCGGCGCACGCCGCCTGCCGGCCGCGCGTGCTGCCTTCGCCGCGCTCACCGACGAGGTGGCGCTCACCGCGGCGCCGGGCGACGAGGCCCGGCTCACGCGCGCCGCGGTCGACGACGGCTGCACGACGATCGCGGTCCTCGGCGGCGACGGCACGTGGAGCAACGTCGCCCGCGCGCTCCTGGCGGCGGGCGCCGGCGAGCGGTGCGCGCTCGCGCTCCTCGGCGCGGGAACGGGGAGCGACTACGCCAAGAGCGTCGGCGCGCCGGCGCACGACTTCGCGGCCACGGCGACTCTCGTCGCTGACGGCGCGGCAGCGGCGGTGGACGCGGGGCGCGTGGACGACGAGCCCTTCATCAACGTCGCCGGCTTCGGCTTCGACGCGGCCGTCGTGGAGGTCATGGGCGGCGTGCGGTGGCTGCGCGGCGACGCGCTCTACCTGTACGCGGCGTTGCGCGAGCTGTTCGGGTACCGCGGCTTCGGCGCCGAGGTGCGCGGCGCCGGCGACGGTGCGCACGGAGCGGCGCGCCGCGACATGCTCGCCTTCGTCGCCGCCAACGGTCGCTACTTCGGCGGGACGTTCCTGATCGCGCCCGGTGCCGCGCTCGACGATGGACAGCTCGACTTCGTCGAGGTCGGGCCGGCCGGAGCGTTGCGGCGGGCGGCGATCTTCGCGGCGAGCACGCGCGGGCGGCACGTCGGGATGCCGGAGGTGCGCGAGCGGCGCGAGCGCTCGCTCGTCGTCCGCTTCGACGCGCCGCCCCTCTACGAGGCCGACGGTGAGCTACGGCGCGCCCGCGCGCGGGACGTGGAGATCGCGTCCCTGCCGCGGGCGCTGCGTGTCGTCACCCGCTCGCTCGTCGCCGCGTCGGCCGCCGGCGGCCGCGGCGCGCCCGCGGCGTGACGCCCGTCGCCTAACGCGAGGGCGCGCCCTCCGCGTGCGCCGCGTTGTTGTTGGGGCGCGGCGGCTTCCGCGACTCGCGGATCTGCTCCGTCAGGTCGCGCTCGATCTCGCTGGCGTCGAGCGGCTGCAGCATGTCGCGCAGGTCCGGGTCGTCGCTGAGGCGGTGACCGAGCCGCGTGTAGAGGCCGGCAACGAGCTGCAGCGTCTTCGTCACCTCCTCTTCCATGCGGAGGTTGACCTGGAGCGTGATCTCCTCGCGCAACTCGGCGATCGCCGACTCGCGGTTCTGCGCCATGAGGACGAAGATCGACAGGAAGATCGCCTCGAGCGAGACGATCATCGTCAGCAGGCCGAACGGGAACGGGTCGAACGGCGCGACGCCGAGCCAGCCGACGTTCCACGACACCCACACGACGAACCAGATCGCGTGCAGCACCAGGAACGGCGTCGAGCTGGCGAAGCGGGTGAGCACGTCGGCGACCCGTTCGATCGCGCTGCGGTCGGCCACGTGCTCCGCCTTGATGGCCCGGCGCGCACGGTTGGTGCCGACCCGACGCTGCCGGCGGTCGAGCTGTGAGTCGCGCGCGTTGGCGCGGCGGTCGCCTCTCGGGGGCGGCGCGGAGCGAGCGTCCGACGCGGCCGTCGCGCCGGCCGTGGAGTCCACGTGGGAGGAATCGGGGGCCATGCTCCGGAAGTCGGAGGTACGTACGACGCGCTCGCGCGGCTCAATCTGTCGCGCGAGCGCTCTATACCCCGGAGCCGGGCGAAAAGCGTGCCCCGATCCGGCACGGGGTCAGCGCGATGGTGGCGCCGACGTGCCGCGCGCGGACGCCGCTAGTGCCCGCCGCCGCGCCCGGAAGTGCTGTCGGCGGAAGGCGGAGATGGCACCGGCGCGGGCGCGACCGGCGCGGCCACGGCGGCGCTGTCGCTCCGTGCCGGCACACCCCAGCCGCGCGCCGTGAACACCGCGCTGGCCGTGTCGCCGCCGACGACGTCCACGGAGAGCTGTGACGGAAGGAACGCGTCGCCCGCGCCTTCGACGGTGACGGTATGCGGTCCAGGCCCGAGGCGCACGACGAGCGGCGTGAAGCCGAAGCTCCGTCCGTCCACGCGCGCCCGCGCCGAGCCGCCACGCGTCACGACGCGTAGATAGCCGGCGTCGTCGGCGCCGGTGATGCCGCGTGGCAGCGCGCCGCCGTCGGTCGCGGCGCCGGCGAGGTGCCCGGCGAGCGCGGGGTCGATGCCGATCGGCGCGCGCTCGAGCGGCGGCGCGGCCGTTTGCTCGGACGTCGAGTCCGACGTGGTCGCGGCGTAGGAGGGAGCCACGGCGACGGTGTCGGCCACGCGGGCAATGTCCGGCGCCTCCGGAGCGCGGCCCATTCGCCGCGCGAGGCGGCGCGCGCGCAGCGACGCGATGACCGAGGCGCGCGCGCTCTGCCAGCCATGTCGCACCAGCGGCTTCGTCGCCGGCACCACGCTCCCGACACCGACGGCCGCACCGAGCAGAAGGAGCGTGACGCCGAGGACCAGTGCCGCGCCGCCACCGCGCGACGTCTCGGTGGCCGCAGCGGCGCGCGTCGTCGCGCCCACGTTCTGCGTCGCGCGGCCCGCGCCCGCGACCGCGGGCGCCACACCGGTGGCGCGCGCCCCGACCCCGGCGGCCATCGGGCGTCGGCCGGCGAGCGTCTCGACAAAGGCGGACGCGCTCGGGAAGCGCTCCGACGGATACTTGGCGAGCGCCCGGGCAATGGCGGCGTCGGCGGCGAGATCCACGTCGCGCCGGATCGCGCTCAGGCTCGGCACCTCGGCCGACAGATGGAGCGCGAGCAGGTCCTGGACGCGCACGGTCTCGAACGGACGGCGGCCGGCGAGCATCTCGAACGCGACGATGCCTAACGCGTACTGGTCCGCGCGCCCGTCCACGGCCTCTCCGCGCCACTGCTCGGGCGACATGTAGCCGGGCGACCCGATGACGCCGGTGCCGGTGGCGGTCGTCCCCTCGGCGGGGCCGAGCGCCTTGGCGATGCCGAAGTCGGCGACGGTGGCGTGACCGCCCTCGCCGAGCAGGATGTTGGCCGGCTTGATGTCGCGATGGACGACGCCGAGGCGGTGCGCGTAGTCGAGCGCCGCGGCGACGTCGCGGAGGATCGCGACCGTCTGCTGGAGATCGAGCTGACGGCTGCCGGCGATGAGCTCCTCGACGCTGCCGCCGCGCACGAGCCGCATCGTGTAGTAGGCGACCGAGCCGCCCTGACCGACCGAGAAGATCGGGACGACATTCGGGTGGTCGAGCCGCGCCGCCAGCTTCGCCTCGCGCTCGAAGCGGCCGAAGGCCTCCGGCGCGAGCAGCGGGTCGAGCGCGAGCACCTTCAGCGCGACCTCACGGTCGAGCGCCACCTCGCGCGCGCGGAAGACGATCCCCATGCCGCCGCGGCCGAGCAGCTCGAGCAGCTGATAGCGCTCGCCGACCGCTTCCTGCAGCCGCTGCCGCACGCGCTCGGCGTGCTCGGCGGCGGCCGCGCCGGTGACCGCGGCGCCGCACCCGGGACACGAGCTCGACATCGTGGCGAGCGTCGCGCCGCAGTGCGTGCACGCCGCCGCCGGCCCCGCCCCCGAGCCCGGAGCGAGGCGCGTGGTCAACGCGCTGTCAGGAAGACGAACGGTGTCCGACACGGATCGGCGGGAGGAGAGAGTGCGTCGTGCCGCTCCTCTCAGACTCGCCAGCGCACGGCGGGGTCACGCGCGCGCAGGTGGGAGACCGGTGCAACGGCAGTCGTCAGTTCAACCGAGAGTCGTTGGCTGTTGGTTGCAGGTGGTCAGCAAACAACGACGGCGCGCGGAGGGATGCCCCGCGCGCCGTCTTATCGGCCAACCACTCACCACCAACGACCAACAGCTTTCAGTTGCACTGGCGACTGCCGTGCCGAGCTTGGCTAGTGCTTGTTGATGTCCACGTTGTTGCCGATCGCGCCGCCGAGGATCGCGCCGGCGGCCGCGCCGACGACGCCGCCCAGGAAGCGGTCCTTCTTGTGGACCTGCGAGCCGATGATCGCGCCCGCCGCGGCGCCGATGGCGGCGTCACGCTTGGTGTGCTTCTGCACGGTCGGCGCGCGGTAGACGGTGCCGCTGCTGTAACCGCCGCCCGACGAGCTGCGACGCGCGGTCGGGGCCGTGCGGTACACGACTCGCTGCGGGGCCGGCTGGTAGTACGGGTTGTAGCCCTGCGGCGCGTACTGCATGGCCGCGGGGTTCTGTCCGTACGCCTGCTCCATCGGCGAGACGAACTGCTGCGGCTGATAGGGCTGCGACGAGGCCGCGAGCGCGAGGTCGTTCTTGAGCGCGTCGTCGGTCGAGTCGGCCTTCTTCGAGCTGCAGGCCGCCGCGAGAAGGAAAGCGGGGGCGATGAGAAGCGTACGCGAGAAGTGCATCGTTCCTCCGTGTTGATGGGCCGCGGCACAGGACGCGGTGGCGGCCGTACGCCCGGTACAAGGCACCCCCCGTGCCCGCCGTCGAGGACACATATGGTGCCTTAACTCGATCGTGGCGGGCCCATCGTCCACGGAAGGAACAGCCTGCGTCCATCGGAATGGACAGCGGTGGACGGCCGCTCGGTTGCGCCGGCCCGACCACGGCGGCAAGTTGCGGCGTCCGTCGTCCCCCGAATCCGGAGCTGGCATGACGCAGCAGATCAGATCGTTCCCCGCTCGAGCGATCGCGGCCACGCTCGCCACCGCGCTGCTGGCGCTCGCGGCGCCGTCGCGGGCCCACGCACAGCAGACCGCCGGCGCCCCGGCTCCCGCCGCCGTGCCGGGCCCGGCCGTCGGCGAGATGGCGCCCGACTTCACGCTCGGCGGCGCGACGCGCTACGGCCTGCTCCGCGACTCGGTGCGCCTGTCGAGCTTCCGCGGCCAGACGGTCGTGCTCGCGTTCTTCTACAAGGCGCGAACGAAGGGCTGAACGGTTCAAATGGAGGCGTACCGTGATCAGTACGCCACGCTCTTCAAGAACGGCCGCGGGGTGGTAGTGCTCGCCGTCAGCGTCGATCCCGACACGGCACTCGTGTCGTGGGCGCACGACGAGAGCTTTCCGATGCTCTTCGCGAGCGACCCGGGCGGCGTCGTCGGCAGACGGTACGGGTCGTACGACGCCAGGAACGCGCTCGACGACCGCTCGCTCTACGTGATCGGCCCCGACGGCCGCATCACCTACCGCGCCAAGCCCTTCCGGCAGCTCGCGGCGGAGTCGTACACGGCGCTCAGCGCCGCGGTGGAGAAGGCGTCGGGGAGCAGCGGAGGGTAGAGCGTCTAGGGTGTAGGGTCCAGACGATCCGCTCGGGATGCACAGGGGGAGCATGGCTACACCCTATACCCCATACCCTCGACCCTCACCATGTACGCGGACCGCTCCGCCGACATCCTCCGCTCGCTCTATGCTGCCGCGCTCGCCGGCGCCGACGCGCGGGCGGCGACGGAGCGCGCCGTCGCGCGACTCCGCCGGCCGGCGGGCGACGACGGAGGCGCGACCTGGCTGATCGCGCTCGGCAAGGCGGCGCCGGCGATGGCCGAGGGGGCCGTGGCGGCGCTCGCCGCCGCCGGCATCTCGCCCGCGGGGGGTGTGGTGGTCGGCACGGCCGATGGGGAGCCGTGTTCCCCGCCCCACCCGGCGCTGCGGATGGTCGCCGGCGATCACCCCGTGCCCGGCGCGCGCTCGCTCGCGGCGGCCGACGCGATCGGCGACGTGGCGCGCGGCGTACGGGCGGACGACCGGGTGCTCGTCCTTCTCTCCGGCGGTGCCTCGGCGCTGGCGGCGGCGCCGGTGGACGGCGTCGAGCTCGCGGACCTCGCCCGCCTCGCCGAGCTTCTCCTCGCCTCCGGACTCGACGTCGCGGCGATGAACGCCGTGCGCAAGCGCTTCGCGCGCTGGGGCGCGGGGCGTCTGGCTGCGACGCTCTCGCCGGCGCGCGTGCACTGCCTGGTGGTGAGCGACGTCATCGGCGACCCGCTCGCGGCGATCGGCTCGGGCCCGTGCGTCGCCGACCCGCTCACCGCCGCCGGCCTCGCCGAGCGACTGCGTGCGGTCACCGGCAGGGAGCACGGCGAGACGCTCTGGGACGCGCTGCCGCCAGCGATGCGGACGTACATAGAGCGCACCGTGCGCGGCGAGCTGCGGGAGACGCCGAAGCCGGACGATGCCGTCTTCAGCCGCGTGACGGTGCGCGTCATCCTGAACAACGCCGACGCGCTCGCGGCCGCGGCGACGCGCGCTTTTCAGCACGGCTTCGCGCCGGTCGAGGTGCGCCACGCGACGAGCGGCGAGGCGCGCGTCGTCGGCGAACAGGTCGTCGAGCAGCTCGTCGCGCTACGCGAGCGGTGCCGCGGCACGAAGCCGGCCGAGCGCCGGCGGCCGGCGCGCGCCTGCCTCATCATCGGCGGCGAGACGACGGTGACGCTCGGTGCGACAGCGGGCGACGGCGAGCGCGGCACGGGCGGACGCTGCCAGGAGCTCGCGCTCGCCGCCGCGCGCGCTCTCTACGCGCTCGGTGACGAGGCCGCCGGCATCACCGTGCTCGCGGCGGGCACCGACGGCCGCGACGGTCCCACCGACGCCGCCGGCGCGATCGTGGACGGCGCGACGTGGGAGCGAATCCGAACCGCCGGCCACGACCCCGCCAGCGACCTCGCCCGCCACGACGCCTACCACGCCCTCGACGCCGCCGACGCGCTGCTGCGCACCGGACCGACGGGCACGAACGTGATGGACGTGGTGATGGCGGTGGTGAGGTACTGAAACGGGCGGCTCTCGGCCCACTTCCTGCCGACCCCCACCGCACACAACTTTCGCGGCTCGTCGGCGCACGCGCCGGCGCTCACCGATGCCGGAGCGACGTACCATGAATCAATCGCCGTTCACGCTTGGCGTGATCCAGGAGACGGTCTCCACCGACGCCGACGCCAACGTGCGCGACACCACCGCGCGGATCCGCGAGGCCGCCGGGCGCGGCGCGCAGGTGATCCTGCTGCAGGAGCTGTTCAACGCGCCGTACTTCTGCAAGGTCACCGACGCCGAGCGCTTCGACCTCGCCGAGCCGATACCCGGGCCGACGGTCGAAGCGATGCAGCAGCTCGCCAAGGAGCTCGCCGTCGTCATCGTCGTGCCGATCTTCGAGAAGCGCGGGCCCGGCCTCTACCACAACTCGGCCGCCGTCGTGGACGCCGACGGGTCGCTGCTCGGCGTGTATCGGAAGATGCACATCCCCGACGATCCGCTCTACCACGAGAAGTACTACTTCACGCCGGGCGAGATCTACCAGCACGAGGAGGCGAAGCCGCCCTCGGGCTTCCGCGTCTTCAAGACGCGCTACGCGACGATCGGCGTGCTGATCTGCTGGGACCAGTGGTACCCGGAAGCAGCGAGGATCACGGCGCTCATGGGCGCGCAGATCCTCCTCTACCCGACGGCGATCGGCTGGCACCCGAAGGAGAAGGAGGAGTGGGGCGTGGCGCAGGCGGACGCGTGGCGCACGGCGCAGCGCGCGCACGCGATCGCCAACGGCATCTACGTCGCCGCCGCGAACCGCGTCGGCCTCGAGCCGGAGCCTGGCACGGACGGCATCGAGTTCTTCGGCCACTCGTTCGTCAGCGACCCGTTCGGCCGGCTCATCGCCGAAGCGGGAACGACGCCGGAGATCCTCATCGCGAAGTGCGACCCGAAGCAGATCGAGTACACGCGCCGCAACTGGCCCTTCCTCCGCGACCGGCGCATCGACGCGTACGGGCCGATTCTCAACAGGTACATCGGATGAGCGAGGGCCGGGTGGCGGGTAGCGGGTGGCGGGTGGCGGCTGCTACGCGGGAGGTATCATGAGACGCGACGACATGGACGCGCGCGGCACGGTGGGCCCGAGCGGTCCGGCGGCGAGCGATCTGGGGCGCGCGGTGCGCGGCGTCGGACCGGTCGACGCCACCCGCCACCCGCCACCCGCTACCCGGCAGTTCCGTATGCCCGCCGAATGGGAGCTGCACGCCGCGACGTGGATCGCGTGGCCGCACCACGAGCCGGACTGGCCGGGAAAGCTGGCGCCGATCCCGTGGGTGTACGCCGAGATCGTGCGCGCGCTGCACCCCTACGAGCGGGTCGAGATCCTCTGCCACGACGCGCAGGTCGCGGACGACGCGCGCGCGGCGCTCGACGCGCACGGCGTCCGCCGCGACGGCTATCGCCTGCACGTCGTGCCGAACGACCGCGTCTGGCTGCGCGACTCCGCGCCGACCGGCGTCGTCGGTCCCGACGGCGGCGTGGCGCTCGTCAACTGGCGCTTCAACGCCTGGGCGAAGTATCCCAACTACGGGCGCGACGCGGAGGTCGGGCGTGCGGTCGAGCGGATCACGGGGCTCGAACGCATCGAGCCCGTACGCCCCGACACCGGCGAGCGCGTCGTGCTCGAGGGCGGCGCGATCGAGACGAATGGCGAGGGGCTCTTTCTCGTGACCGAGGAGTGCCTGCTCTCCGACGTGCAGGCGCGCAACCCGGGGCTCACCCGCGACGGCTACGAGCAGGTATTCCGCGACTACCTCGGCGTCCGCCAGACGATCTGGCTCGGCGAGGGCTGCGTCGGCGACGACACCCACGGCCACATCGACGACATCGCGCGCTTCGTCGCGCCGGACACGATCGTGCTCGCCTACGAGGAGGACCCAGCAGACGAGAACCACCTCCGCTCGGCCGACAACATGCGCCGCCTCGAGCTCGCCGGTGCGGACACGGGAGCGCTCCGCGTCGTCAAGCTCCCCTACCCGCGCGCGGTCGAGATGAACGGCGAGCGTCTACCGGCGAGCTACGCGAACTTCTACGTCGCCAACGGCGTGGTCCTCGTGCCGACCTTCAACGACCGCAACGATCGCGTCGCGCTCAACACGCTCGCCGAGCTGATGCCCGACCACCACGTCGTCGGCATCCACGCGGTGGATCTCGTATGGGGGCTCGGGACGCTGCACTGTCTGACGCAGCAGGAACCGGCCGCCGCTTCCGTGAGCGCGCGCCGGTGAGTAACGCTCGCCGCGTACGATTCACGACCGGTCGTTGCCTCCTCACCGCCACGCTGGCGTGGTGCACGTCCGTAGCTGAGCTGCGGGCGCAGGACTCGACGTCGCTGGCGCCGCTCGCGCAGCGCGTGCCGTCTGGCGTCGTGACGACCGCTGCTCCGGCCGCGGCGCTGCAGATCGCGTGGCGCGCCGACACGAGCACCGTGCGCGAGACCCCGCACTGGGTCATCCCGCTGTTCCTGCTCGGCGGGGGCGGTATGGGAATGATCGACGGCGCGACGGCGGGCGCCGTGGTGCCGACCCGTTGCTTCGGCACCGCCGACCGCGCGGCGGGCAACGGAGCGGGCGCGGGGCTCGTCGTGACGGGGCTCGTCGTGACGGGGCTCCTCGTGACTGGCTCCGAGTTCGCGTGGCACGTGCTCCACCGCCGGCACGCCCCCGACCCGAACGAGGAGCCCCTGACGAGCCAGGGACGTCGAAGCGTGCGCCGGTGGCTCCTGGAAAACGCCGCCGTCGGCGCCGCGTTCGGCGCGGCGATCGGCGCGCTGGCGGGCATTTCGCGACACGCCGCCGCGCCCGGGGATTGCTTCCGAAGCGCGCCGGCCGCGGCGCTGCACGGCGCCGCGCTCTACGGCGTGACGGGCGGCGTGATCTTCGTCCCGCTCGCGGTGCTCGCGGCGTCGTGAGCGAGGAGAGTATAGGGGGGAGGATGTAGACGGGCCGCTCGGGAAGCATCAACCTCCCGAGCGGCCCGTCTACATCCTCCCCCCTACGCCCTCCTCCCTCACAACCTCGCCTTCGCCCCCTTCCACGGCGTCGCCCGTGTCCGCTCGGCTTTCAGCCTCGGCGCGTGGGCCGCAAGCAGGTCGCTGCGGGTGACGATGCCGACGACGGTGCGCGGGTGCTCGCGTGTCACCACGGGGAGGCGGCCGACCTTCTCGATCACCATGTGGTCCGCGGCATCGCGAAGGGTGCTGTCCTCGTAGACGACCGCGGGGCGGCGGTGCAGGATGGAGCCGACCGTGCGCTCGGGAGGGTGCGCGGCGAGCAGGTCGCGGCGCGTGACGACGCCGACCAGCTCGTTCGCGTCGTCGAGCACGGGGAAGCCCTGGTGCGTGGCGCCGTCGGAATCGGACGCGAGCCAGCGGCGCACGGTCTCGAGCGTGTCGGCGGCGCGCAGCGTCTTCACGTCGCGCGCGGCCGCGTCGCGCACCAGCACGTGGGCGAGATGGTCCACCGCGTACTCGGTGCGGACGCTAGCGCCGCGGCGCGCCAGCTTCTCGGTCATGATCGAGTGGCGGCTCAGCAGGAGCGAGACGAGGTACGCGGCGGCGCAGCCGGCGAGGAGCGGGAGCAGGCCGAGCGGCTGGCGCGTGGTCTCGAAGGCGAAGACGACCGAGGCGAGCAGCGCGTGCGAGCTGCCGGCGAAGATCGCCGCCATGCCGACGAGGCCGGCAACGCGCGCGTCCACGCCTAACGACGGAGCCGCCGCCGCTGCCGCCGCCCCGAGGAGCGCCCCGATGCCGCCGCCGATCGTGAACAGCGGCGCGAGCGTACCGCCCGACGTGCCGCTGCCGAGGTAGATCGCCCACGACAGGAACTTGAGGACGACGAGCAGCATGAGCGCGCGGCCGGCAATCGTGCCGGCGATCGCGCTGGTGATGTTCCCGTACCCGACGCCGAGCGTGAGCGGCTCGACGTAGCCGATGATGCCGACGGCGAGCGCGCCGATGGCCGGCCACCACATCCAGTGGACGGGCAGGTGCTCGAAGAGGTCCTCGATCCAGTAGGTCGCGCGCGTGATTCCGGCCGACAGGACGCCGATGAGCGCGCCGAGCACCGCGTAGCTCACCAGCGCCGCGTCGGTGGGCTGGGTGATCGCCGGGATCGCGAAGATCGGCGCCGATCCCTCGAACGCGGCGCGCACGCCGGCGGCGACCGCGGCCGCGAGCGCCACGGGCACGAGCGACCGCGGCCGATACTCGAACAGCAGGAGCTCGACGGCGAGCAGCACCGCCGACACCGGCGAGCCGAACGTCGCCGCCATGCCCGCCGCCGCGCCGGCGGCGAGCAGCGTCTTCCGCTCGTCGGCGGTGACGCGCACGAACTGGCCGACGAGCGAGCCGAGCGCCCCGCCCGTGGCGATGATCGGCCCTTCGGCGCCGAACGGTCCGCCGGTGCCGATCGCGACCGCCGCCGACAGCGGCTTGAGGAACATGACGCGCGCCGGGATGCGGCTCTCGCCGTACAGCACCTTCTCCATCACCTCGGGGATGCCGTGGCCGCGGATGGCCGCCGAGCCGTAGCGCGCGAGCACGCCGACGACGAGCGCGCCGAGCACCGGCACGACGATGACCCACGGGCCGAGCCGGTTGGCGGCGGGCGACACGAACGCCGTCGAGACGCGGCCGTAGAAGGCGACGTTGGTGGCGAGACCGATCAACGCCATGAGCAGGCGCGCGATGAACCCGGCGGCCAGCGCGATGAGCACCGAGAGCCCGGCCACGACGATGACACGGCGGTCCACCGGCTCGTAGTCGCGCGGCGCGTGGATCGCGCCGCCGGCCTGGTCCACACTGGCGAGCGCCGGCGCGAGGCTCGGCGCCACCGGGAGCGCGCCCTCGTCCGGCGCGGTACCGAGCAGCGTGTCGCGCTGTCGTGAATCACCCGTCGACACGTCGGCTCCGGCGAGATGGGGTACGCTGTACGGAAGAGCCACGCTGCCGATCGGCGCGCGGCGAGGCCGGGGCGGCGGCGGCGCCGGTCCGGGCGCGGGGCGACTCGAAGAACATCGTCGGCTCGATGCCGGCGAGCCCGGAGGCCTCGATCCACGCGGCGAGCCCGTCGGCGAGGGCGCGCCGGTGGGCCGTGGACAGGCGCGCGAAGCCGTCGAGGAGCGAGGTCTGCACCGTCTGCGGGGCGCTCCGCAGGAGCGCGCGGCCCTTCGCCGTCAGCTGCAGCTCGGCGCGCCGCGCATCATCGGCGGCGACGCGGCGCGACACGAAGCCGCGGTCCACGAGCCGGGAGACGACCTCGGAGACGGAGCTCTGGTGGGTGAGCGTCCGTGCGACGAGGTCGTTGAGCGACTGCCGCGGCGCGGCGGCGAGCTGACGCAGCACGAACAGCTGCGCTCCGCTGATGCCCACGTCGCGCTCGACCGCCCGCGACGAGACGCGCAGCGCTCGCACGATACGGCGCAGCGCGTCCAGCGCCCGCGCCGCGTCTCCTCCTCCATCCGATTGTGCCGCCACTCTTCCTCCGTCCACGCGTCCGACCGCCGAATAGATCGGCTCCCATGTATTCGGAACGTAGTCGCGACCGGACGGACCAGCAAGCGGCGCGGGCGCGCACACAGACGGCGCGCGTCGACCGAGCTCGGTCGGCGCGCGCCGTCTGTGTGTGTATGTGCGCCGAGGGCCCGCGCTACTCGCCCGGCTCGGGGCCGCGCGGGCGCTCCACGTTCGCCGGGAGCGCCGGTTGCGGCGCCGGCACCGACGTCGCCGTCGGCGGGTTGGCGGGGATGCCGAGCGCGGGCGGGTGCACGAGCTGCGGCGAGTAGTGCATGATCGGATCGGCTTCCTTCGCCGCGTAGGAGATCGTCGCGGCGCTGGCGATGCCACCGACCGCCACCGCCGCGCGCAGCCAGAGCGGCGCGACCGGCGCGTTCGGTGCATAGGCGCGCGAGGACGGCCCGCGCGTCGCCCGCCACCACGCGAACGCGCTCACGGCGCCGGTGGCGATCAGGACCCACACGGAGACCTCGGCCGCCTCTTCGTGGTCGTGGATCGCCCGCCGCGTGACGTACGGCATCTTCTCCATGCTCTCCTCGGCCTCCTTCCCGGTCAGGAGCACCGGGTACGCCGAGATGCCGGCGATGGTCAGCGTCGCGACGGCGTAGAGCCAGAGCGCGCGCTTCTGGAGGAACAGCGCGAGCACCGCCGCCGCCGCGCCCATCAGCGCGAGGATGATCGGCAGGTGGTTGACCAGGATGTGTATGTAGGCGCCGTCCATCGAGTGCTCCACGGTTTCGGGTAGAAAGGTCCGGCGGGGCGCCGCCAACATAGCATCACGCCGGGCCGGCGGCTGCCGGGCGGACGATGACGAACCGCCGACACTCGGGGCGGCCGACGCGTCCGTGGCGGATGGTGGGGCGTGCTCCTTGCACCCCTCGCCCCGGCGCCCGCGGCGTGCGGGCCACGACGAAGGAGACCGCGGTGAAGATCACGTTGACGTCGGAAGACTCGCTGCGCCTCGAGCAAACACCGGGCCCGATGACGATCGAGGCCGGGTCGCCCGACCGCCTCTACTCGCCCTTCCACATGCTCGCGAGCGGCCTCGCCTTCTGCACCTACTCGATCCTCGCGTCGTGGGCGACGACGGCGAAGATCTCCGCCGACCGCCTCGTCATCGACGTCGCGTGGACGTTCGCCGACGACCCGCACCGTGTCGGGACGATCGACCTCGCGTTCGACTGGCCGGAGCTGCCGCCGAACCGCCACGCCGCGGCCCGCCGCGTGGCCGAGCTCTGCACCATCCACGCGACGCTGCTGCACGCGCCGGCGATCACGATCCACGCCGCGGGTGAGACCGCGCCGACGACGGACGCGACACCGACCGCGAGCACCGCGGGTGCCGTCGCGGCGGGGCGTTCGTGAGCGCGGGACTGGGGCCGACCGTGCCGGTGGTGACGTTCACCATCGGCGGCCGGCCGCGCGACGCGGCACCCGACGCCGAGGCGATGGCGGGTCTCGGACGCGACTACACGGTGGTGTACGACGGCGACTGCAAGGTCTGCACGCGCCTGGCGACCATGCTCCGGCGCTGGGACACGCGCCATCGCTTCGAGATCGTGACGTCGCAGACCCCCGGCGTGCCGGCGCGCTTCCCGTGGATCCCCGCCAGCGCCTACCTCGAGAGCATCCAGGTGGTGGATCGTTCGGGGCGGACGTGGCAGGGCGCGGCAGCGCTCGAGACGATCATCGACGCGCTGCCGAAGGGGAAGTTCGTGTCGTGGGTCTTCAGCATCCCGTTCGTGCGGCCGCTCGCCGAGCGCTTCTACCGCTGGTTCGCGCGGAACCGCTACCGACTGGGGTGCGGGGCGCACTGCTCGTACCGGGGAGATCCGAAGCTGGACTTCAAGGAGTAGGGCCCTAGGCTCTCTCCTCCCGCTTCCGCTCCATCACCATCTCCTGGAGCCAGTCCTCGATCGGCTCCGCCTCGTCGCCGCGGACGGTCTCGGACTCGTGCTGAACGCCGTCGGGTGCGGTGCCGCCGCTCTCGCGCACGACCTGCTCGACGGTGGACTTCCAGGTCGCGCCCTGGATCCGGCCGCCGACCGTGGACATGATCAGCCAGTCGGCGAAGTTCGCGGCGCGGTCGTGGACGAGCACCTCGAAGCGCAGGCCGTCGCCGCGCGGCTCGCAGCGGAAGCGGACGGCGCCGGCGAGCGGATGCCCCTCGAGCGTGACAAGCGTCATGCGCCGCGGCGTCAGCTCCTCGATGCGGACCTGGATGTTGCCGCGCACCGGCAGGCGCATCGTCAGCGTCTCGCCCTCGCGTGGCTCCTTCGGCGTGCCCGGCTCGACGCCGACCTCCACGTGCCACGGCGTGATCTCGGAGAAGCGGCGGCGGAAGCGCTCGAACAGCTCCTCGGCCGTGAGCGAGCAGCCGACGATGTCGGCCCAGACGCGGCGCCGCTTGAGGCCTCCGGTCCCCTGATCGGGCATCTGCTCGGGCAGCGCGTCGGCGAGCTGACGCAGGCCGTCGTCGAGCGACGTCGGCGTCACGCCGAAGACGCTCGTCAGCGCGTTGTCGGCCGGGTCCTCGATCAGGTTGCGCTCCTCGAGCATCTGGATCTGATCGACGGTGATCGGCGTGTTGATGCCGAGCTTCTCGCCGAGCTGCGCCCCGGCGCTGGCGAGGAAGCGGGGCATCGGCACGCGCAGCACGCGGCGGTCCGTGATCGCCGCGAACCGGTCGAGCAGATCGTTCATGCAGGTGACGTCCGGCCCGGTGAGGTCGAGCGACTGGCCGACGACGTCGTCGCGCTCGACGGCGCCGACCAGCGCCTGCGCGAGGTCGCCGGCCCAGATCGGCTGGAACTCGTGCTCGCCGCCGTCGATCACCGGCACCGCGGGAAGGACGCGCACCATCTTGAGCAGGAGCGAGATGACCTCGTCGCCCGGGCCGTACACGTTGCCGGGGCGGACGACGACCCACTCCCCCTTGAACGTGCGCGCGATCTCCTCGCCCGCCTTCTTGGATCGATGGTACGCCGACTCCCCGCGGTCGGCGCCGAGCGACGAGACGTAGACGAAGCGGCGCACGCCCGCGCGCTCGGCTTCGGCGACGACGTGTCGCGTTCCCTCGACGTTCACCTTCGCGAAGGTGGCCTCGGGCGGCGACTCACGCACGATGCCGACGACGTGCAGCACGACGTCGCACCCCTCGGCCGCGCCGCGCAACTCGTCCGCGTCGGTGACGCTGCCGGTGCGCGCCTCGACGCCGCGCGGCCACGCCCGCGCCTCCTCGTCGGCGTGCCGCGAGAAGAGTCGCACCTCGTGTCCGGCCTCCACGAGCGCCGTCACGGCCCCCTGCCCCACCACCCCCGTGCCCCCGGTGACGAAAATCTTCATGGCTCCCCCGCCGCCGCGTGACCGTCGCGACGCCACGCGCGTCGCCCGACGCACCCCGGTGCGCCGCAAACGACGCGGGGGCAGGATGGGTGCCACGCGTCGTCACCGGCGACCGTGAACCGCTTGGGGATGTAAGGAAATCCCAATGATGCGCGAGTGACCGGCGGTGTGATGACTCGTCGTCTTGGACCACGGGTCTCACCCACTCTTCTGCTTTCAGACAAAACGCGATGCCGCGTCTTCGTCGAGCCCTCTGGGCCGGCATGTGCCTCGTGCCGCTCGCCGCGTGCGGTCGGACGAGCCGATCCACCGCTTCCGGCGCATCCGCGCCGATCCTGCTCGGCACCGCCGGACCCTGGACCGAAGGGTACGGCCTGATGAACAAGCGGGGGATGGATCTCGCCGTCTCGGACCTGAACGCCGCCGGCGGCATCAAGGGACGTCCCGTGCGACTGGTCTCGCACGACGATGGCGGCAGCGCCATGAAGGCGGCCTTGATCGCGCAGGAGTTCGTCGCCAACCCGGAGATCGTCGCCGTCGTCGGCCACGTGAACTCGGGCGCGATGGTGGCCGCGGCGCGCGTCTACGACGGACACCTCGCCGCGGTCGCGACCACCGCGACGGCGCCCGACCTCACCGGCATCTCGCCGTGGGTCTTCCGCGTCATCTCGAGCGACTCGACGAACGGGATCGACCTCGCGCACTTCGCCTACCGCGAGCTCGGCCACCGGCGCGCCGCGATCCTCTACGAGAACAATCCCTACGGCCGCGGCCTGACCGACTCGTTCCGCCGCAGCTTCGAGGGCGAGGTCGTCAGCGTCGATCCGATCGCCGACGACGCCAAGGACCTCGAGCCGTTCATCGCCTACTTCAAGAAGGAGAACCCGGACGTCGTCTTCGTCGCGGGCACCGACGCGTCGGGGATGGCGCTGCTGCGCGAGGCGCGGCGCCAGGGGCTCAAGGCCGACTTCATCGGCGGTGACGGCTGGACCGGCGTCGTGCGCGACACGGCCGCCTCGGAGGGCGCCTACGTCGGCGCGCCCTTCTCGGCCGAGGACCCGCGTCCCGAAGCGCAGAAGTTCGTCGCCGCGTTCCGCGACCGCTACCACACCGTGCCGGACGGCAACGCCGCCCTCGCGTACGACGCGACCATGCTCGTCGCGCGCGCGGTCGCCGAGCGCGGCACCGACCGCACGGCGGTCCGCGACTGGCTCACCACGCTCGCCGATCGCGGCGGCTACGCCGGCGTCACGGGCATGATCCGCTTCCAGAAGAACGGTGATCCGCTCGGACGCGGCGTCGTCATGACGCGCGTCCATCGCGGCGCGCTCCTCGTCGCCACGAGGACGCCGTGAACACGCCACTCGGCATGAACACGATCAAGCGCCGGCTGCTCGTCGGCTTCGTCGCGCTGATGGGGCTCCTCGCCGTCGCCGGCTTCTGGGGCTGGGCGTCGCTCGACGCGATGTCCGACGCCATCGGCGCGACGCTCGCGACCGTCCAGAGCGACGCGCGCCTGTCGTCGCAGCTCACGACCGAGGTCGCGCAGGAGATCCGCGCCGCCGACCACTACGTGGACCGCCACGACGCGAAGTCGCAGGAGGAGTTCCACCGTCTCGCCTTCGATGTCCATCGCGTGCAGCGCGCCATGCTCGCCCGTGGCGGGCAGACGCCGGACGAGATCGTGCTCGCCTCGGACATCGACGCGAAGGTGTCGGAGCTCGAGATCGACTACGCGCTGGCGCACCGGCTCACGGACCTGGGGCGCACCGCCGCCGCGGTCGTCGCGAGCGAGCGCGCGAGCCCGATCGCTGCGGCCGTCATGGCCGACGTCGAGAAGCTCGGCCAGCTCAAGGCGGGCAAGGTGGAGGTCGCGTCGGCGGAGCTGCGCAGCGCGACCGCGCGCCGCTCGGCCGTTCTCGTCGTCGTCATCCTCGTCGCGCTGCTGATCGCCGCCGGCATCGTCGTCAGCACGATCCGCTCGATCTCGCGGCCGCTCAACGCGCTCGTGCTCCACGCGATGGAGATGAGCGAGGGCAACCTCGCGGTGCGGACGACGGCGCGCCTCCCCGGCGAGTTCCAGACGCTGGCCGTGGCGATGAACCAGACCGGCGAGGCGCTGTCGAAGGTCGTCTCGGTGGCGACGACCACTGCCGACGACGTCTCCTGCTCGGCGCACGACCTCGCGTCGGTGGCGGAGCAGATCTCGCTTTCGGCCGGACAGATGGCCGCCGCGATGAGCGACGTCTCGTCGGGCGCCGAGTCGCAGGTGACGCAGCTCCGCTCGGTGGACGATGCGCTGCGCAGCATGCAGCAGCGCGCCGACGCCGTGCTCGCCGGCGCCGAGGAAGTGGGCAAGCTCGCGGCGACGATCGAGGACTCGGCGAACGCCAAGCGCAGCGAGGTCGAGCGCGCGCTGGCCATCCTCACCGACGTCCGCGCGACGGTGCAGGCGGCGTCGGCGGAGGTCGTGGTGCTCAATCGGACCGCCGAGGACATCAACCGCTTCGTCGGCACGGTGAGTCGCATCGCCGAGCAGACGAACCTGCTCGCCCTCAACGCGGCGATCGAGGCGGCGCGTGCCGGAGCGGCGGGGCGCGGCTTCGCCGTCGTCGCCGACGAGGTCCGCAAGCTCGCCGAGCAGGCGCGCCAGGCCGCCGACGACGTCGTCCAGATGACGGGGGTCGTCACCGCCCGCGTCGCGAGCACGTCGCAGGCGATGGAGAAGGGCGTGGCCCGCGTCGGCGAGATCGAGCGCGTCTCGCGCGACATCGACGGTGCCCTGACGACGATCACGCAGGCTGCGGGGCGCACGCGCACCGCCGCCTTCGACGTCACCGCCGCCGCCGAGTGGAACGTGCAGGCAGTCATCGGCGCGGCAAGCGGCATCGCGTCCATCGCCAAGACCGCCGAAGGCCACGCGGCCGCCGCCCAGCAGGTCAGCGCCTCGACGCAGGAACAGAGCGCCGCCTGCGAGGAGATGAGCTCCGCCTCCGCGCAGCTTCTCGCGGGAAGTACGCAGCTGCGGGAGCTGGTGGGTGGTCTGAGAACCGCGTAGTGCGTAACGCGTAGCGACGAGGGGCCGGCTCTCCGCAGTGGAGGCCGGCCCCTCGTCGCTACGCGCTACGCGCTGCGCCGTCCTACTGCTTACACACCCCTTCCGGGTCCGGCTTCGGCTTGTCCACCTTCGGCCGGTGGCTCAGGTTCGCCACGCGGAGGGCGACGTCGTCCACGAAGCGGGTGATGCGCGCCATGTGGTCGTAGTCGATGTACTGCGGCTCGTCGGTGACCTGGTGGTAATCGCCGTGCAGGCCGGTCGTGAAGAACACGATCGGGATGCCATAGCGCGCGTACTCGTAATGGTCGCTGCGGCAGTAGATGTTCTCGGGGTTCCCGTTCGCGTCGAGCCCGTAGTCGAACGCCAGCGGGTGGCGCTGGGCACGGTTCACCGACTCGATCAGGTCGCCGAGCTCGGTCGAGAGCCGCCGCGAGCCGACGAGCGCGAGGTAGTAGGGACCGCCGCCCTTCCACTCGGCGGCGCCGCCACGGCCGATCATGTCCATGTTGATCTGCGCGACGATCGAGTCGCGCGGCACCGTCGGATGGTCGGTGAACCAGCGCGAGCCGAGCAGACCGAGCTCCTCGCCGGTGTGCCAGACGAAGAGCATCGAGCGCCGCGGCTTCGTCTTCGCGCGGGCGAGCGACTCGGCGATCTCGAGCAGCGCGACGGAGCCGGAGCCGTCGTCGTCGGCGCCGTTGTCGATCGAGTCCGGGCGCGCCGGCGAGAGCCGGTGCAGGCTGTCCACGTTCACGCGGATGGACGCGCGCGTCTCCGCCGGCAGCGGCGGCAGGCCCGCGTACTTCCCCGCCAGCGCCCACGCCTTCGCGTTGAACGCGCGGAGCGAGTCGTGGTCTACCGGCCGGCTGTTGAAGCCGATGTGGTCGTTGTGGGCGCCGAGCGCGACGTACTCGCCCTTCAGCCGCGCGTCGCTGCCGCGGAGCACCGCGACGACGTTGCGCGCCGGCGCCGGCGTCTCCTCGAACACGAGCGCGGCGGTCACCGACCGACCGGGCGCGCCGAGCTGCGCGCTCGCCAGCGGCCCGCCGAGCAGTCGCTCGGCCACGCCGCGCGTGACCGTCATGGCGACGGGCACGGAGGCACTCGCCGCCGCGGCCGGGCTGGCCGGCAGCATCGTCACCGACGGCCGACGCACCATCGCCACGTAGCCGGGCGAGAGCTGGTCGGGGCCGACGAAGACGATCGCGGCCGCGCCGGCAAGCGGATTGCCGGGGCGCAGGCGCGGCGCCGCGCGCGGCGGCTCGCCCGTCGTCATCAGCACGACGACACGTCCGGTCGCCTGCGTGGCGGTGAGCGCGTGCGCGGTGTCGCCGTACACGCCGCCGTAGATCACCGGCGCGGTGCCGGCGCCGCGCGCGAGGCCGCGCCCGGGGAGCGGCGCGTAGTCGGTCCAGATCGCGAGCGGCTCGCCGTCCACGCTGAGCTTCGACGACGCGGCGTAGCTGCGTCGCACGAGCGGGACGTTCTGGAAGAAGCTGCCGCTGTCCCCCGCCGGCTCGAGCCCGAGCCGCTTCAGCTCGGCGGCGATGTACGCGGTGCCCTTGAGGTTGTACTCGGTCCCCGCCTGACGGCCCATCATCGAGTCGTCGGCGAAGATGTACAGCCGCGTCATGAGGTCGGCGGCGGTGATCGCCGGCGTCGTCGGACGGGGCGCGTGCTTGCGCGGCAGCTTCACGGTGGCGATCGCCGCGGGCACGGTACGCGTACCGGCCGTGGGCGGGTGCGCGGCCTGGGCGTGCCCGATGGCCGGGAGCGACGCGAGCGCGGCGAGCGCGGCGGCGCCGGCGGCGTGGCCGGGACGACGCGTCGAGCGGCGCGGCGCGATGGAGGTCGGGGTCACTCGCGAGTGGGGGTGAGCGTGAAGGAGGCTGGCCGCGCGCGGTCGGCGCGGCGTCGTGGAAGCTACGTGGCGGCCGAGCAGTTCGCTGAGCGCTCCGACGGCACGGCCGATACCAGCCGCCTGGCCTTTCTCTTAGGTTGCAGGTGTGACCGACGACGACACCGGAAGCTCCGAACGCGCGAAGGCCGTCCTGCTGCTGAGCGGCGGGCTCGACTCGACGACGATGCTCGCCCTCGCCCGCAGCGAGGGCTTCGACGTCTACGCGCTCACCTTTCGCTACGGCCAGCGCCACGCGCACGAGGTCGAGGCGGCGCGGCGCGTGGCGGCGCGCTGGGGTGCGGTGCGGCATCACGTGGTGGACATCGACCTCGCGGCGTTCGGCGGGTCGGCGCTGACCGATGCCGGCGTCGCGGTGCCCAAGGACCGGCCCGCGGCCGAGATCGCGCACGGGATCCCGATCACCTACGTCCCGGCGCGGAACACGATATTCCTGTCGTTCGCGCTCGCCTGGGCCGAGGTGCTCGGCGCGGCGGACATCTTCATCGGCGTCAACGCGCTCGACTACTCGGGCTACCCCGACTGCCGCCCCGAATTCGTGGACGCCTTCGAGCGGCTCGCGAACCTCGCGACCGCGGCCGCCGTCGAGGGACGCGTGCGCCTGCGCGTCCGCGCGCCGCTCCTGCACCTGACGAAGCGCGAGATCATCAAGCTCGGCACGCAGCTCGGCGTGGACTACGCGATGACGACGAGCTGCTACGACCCAGGCCCCGACGGCGAGGCCTGCGGCCACTGCGACGCCTGCCAGCTCCGTCTCAAGGGCTTCGCCGACGGCGGCACGCGGGACCCGGCGCGGTATCGAGAGCCGGCGTTCCAGCACGATCATGTGAAGCCGGACTGAGGGCCTGGGGCTGTAGGGCCGAGGGCCCAGCCTCCGCTTGCAGGTATCTGGTTCGGTACGGCGGTCTGGGCAGCCTGTGTGTAGTCTAGGCCCTCGGCCCTACAGCCCTCGGGCCCTCGCATCATCCCATGTCGTACATCGTCAAAGAGATCTTCTACACCCTCCAGGGCGAGGGCGCGAACGCGGGACGGGCGGCGGTCTTCTGCCGGTTCGCGGGGTGCAACCTGTGGACGGGACGCGAGGCCGACCGGCACCGCGCCGTATGCCAGTTCTGCGACACCGACTTCGTCGGCGTCGGGCCCGACGGCGGAAAGTTCGCGACCGCGGGCGAGCTCGCCGACGCCGTCGCCGCGCGCTGGCCGACGACGGAGCACGGCGGCGCCACGCGCCCGCTCGTCGTCTGCACCGGCGGCGAGCCGCTGCTCCAGCTCGACGAGGCGGCCGTGGCGGCGCTGCACGAGCGCGGCTTCGAGGTCGCCGTCGAGACGAACGGCACGCAGCCCGCGCCGGCGGGCGTGGACCACCTGTGCGTGAGCCCGAAAGCGGGCGCGCCCCTCGCCCTCCGCGCGGGGACGGAGCTCAAGCTCGTCTACCCGCAGCGCGAGCCGGAGGCGCAGCCGGAGCGCTTCGAGACGCTCGATTTCCAGCACTTCTTCCTCCAGCCGATGGACGGCCCGGACGTCGCGGCCAACACGCAGCGGGCGATCGAGTACTGCCTGCGGCATCCGCGCTGGAGGCTGAGCGTGCAGATGCACAAGGTAGTGGGGATTCGATGACACGCATCTTCAAGGACTTCTCCTTCGAGGCGGCCCACCGGCTGCCGAACGTGCCCGAGGGCCACAAGTGCGCGCGGCTGCACGGGCACTCGTTCCGCGTCCGGGTCGTCATCGAGGGACCGGTGGACGCGCGCACCGGCTGGGTGATGGACTTCGCCGACATCAAGGCGGTCGTGCGTCCACTCGAGGACCGGCTCGACCACTACTACCTCAACGACATCGAGGGCCTCGAGAACCCGACGAGCGAAGAGCTCGCGCGCTGGATCTGGCGCGCGCTGAAGCCGCAGCTCCCCCTGCTCGCGGCGATCGAGGTGCGCGAGACCTGTACGTCGGGCTGCATCTACACCGGCGACGACGAGGAAGCGACTCGACGCCGGCCCTGACCATCGCCGGGCGGCCGAACGAGCGCGTCCCCTTCCCCGTCATTCACTGGCGCGTCTGGATGATCCACGTCACATTCCCAGCGGACTGAACGGTTTACCTTTCGCCGCGGCAGTCGTCCGCTTGGTGGACCCGACGGGAGAATCAGATGACAACCACGAACGCCCCGCGAGGCGCCGCGTGAGTCGGCGGCGCAAGCTCGCCGTCGGTGCGCTCGTCAGCGCGCTCTGCGCTCCGGGCAAGGTGATGGCGCAGACGCTCGAGCACATCGGCATTCCGCCGATCCCGCCGCCGGCTCCGACCGGTCCGGCCGCGGCCAAGGCGCCCGCCGCGCCACTGGCCGCGTTCAGCGCTTCGGCGTCCGCGCTGCGCGACTCGCTCGTCGCGCTCGCCCGCGCCCAGATCGGGCGCCGCTACCGCATGGGCGGGACGTCGCCCGAGAGCGGCTTCGACTGCAGCGGCCTGGTTCGCTACGTGATGTCGGCGCTCAAGGTACAGCTCCCGCGCACGGCGAACGAGCAGTCCCGCGTCGGCCTCGCCGTCCAGCGCGAGCCGGGCCGCCTGCGTCCCGGCGACCTCGTCACCTTCGGCTCGACGAAGCGCATCTCGCACATCGGCATCTACGTCGGCGACGGCCACTTCGTGCACGCGAGCACGAAGGCCGGCAAGGTCATCGAGAGCCCCCTCATCCGCCCGCCCAACCGGCAGATCAAGCCCTGGCGCGGCGCCCGGCGCGTGATCGCCACCGGCGACAGCGCGGTGGTGGTGCCGGGACCGAAGAAGGGGTAACGGGTCACGAGTAACGAGTAAGGGGCCGGCCTCCGCCTAACGGGAGCCGGCCCCTTACCGTTACCCCTTACCCGCAGGTCACCGCACCACACTGCCCTTCCGCGTCACCCGCCCGCGTGTCGCCGGGAAGTCGAGCCGGCCGAGCGAGTCGGCGAGGACGGCGGCGCGGCGCGTCGGGTCGGGGGCGGCGCGGCCGGGGCGGCGCTGCCGAGTGGCCCGGAGGGCGACGGCGCGCGGCCGGCCGTCGGCGGCGAGCGTCGCGCAGAGCACGGCACCGCGGTTCATCGGATCGCGAAGCTGGAACGGCCCGTACGTGATCAGGTTGCCGAGCGAGTAGGCGACGAGCGCCGGCCCGCGCCACTCGAGCGCGCGCACGACGTGCGGGCCGTGGCCGATGACGAGGTCGGCGCCGGCCTCGGTGGCGGCGCGCGCGAAGGCGACCGGGTTGCCGCGGGAGCCGCCGTAGTAATGCTCCACGGAATCGCGCACGCGCTGGGCGTCGGCTCCCTCCGCGCCCATGTGTACGGTGACGACGACGCGCGCGTAGCGCGCCGCGGCGGCGCCCACATAGCGACGGACGGCGGCGAGGTCGCGCGCGTCGGGCGCGTCGCCGCCCGAGGTGCTGAAGCCGAGGATGGCGATCGTGTCACCGGCGGCGGTCACGACCTCGGTGGGCTCGGAGTCGGCGCCGGTCGCGAGCACGCCCGCCGAGTCGAGCAGCGCGAGCGTCTCGTCGAGGCCCTCGGCCCCCGCGTCGCGTGCGTGGTTGTTGGCGACGTTTCCGACGACGACCGCGTCCTGCGGGCCGACGCTGCGCAGCGCGGCGGCGGCGGCTGGGGGCTGGCGGAGCGCGAAGCAGGCCGTGGAGGTCGGTCCGCACTTGTCCGGCGCATCGCCATCGCCGATCGCGCCCTCGACGTTGAGGAGGACGACGTCGGCGCCGGCGAAGAGTGGGCGTAGCGGCGCGACGAGCGACTCCGGCGACGGGAGCGCGGGCACGCGCCGCCGCAGCCGGGCCGCCGCCGTCGCCGTCCACGTGGTGTCGAGGTTCGTGCCGAGCGTGACGTCGCCGCCGGCGCAGACGCGCACCCCCTCGTGCTTCCGCGCCCGGGGCGCGACGGCGACGGGTGCGGGCCGCGGCACGGGCCGCCGGGCGCGACGTGGACGCCTGGCAATGCGCGCCAGGCTGTCGCGGCGCGCGGCGGCCGCGGCGGCGCTGTCGCGCGCGAGCAGGCTGTCGCGCCGGGCGAGCGTGTCGGGGCGCGGCGTCGGCTCGGCGCGGCGCTCCGGCCCGGCCGGCGGCGGCACGGGCGCGGGAGGCGGCGCGGGCCGCGCGCAGGCGCCGCCGAGCAGCACGGCGAGCGCCGCGGCGGCAGCGAGAGCGGTCCCGCGGCCGAGGCGATCGCGGGTGCGAGAGCGAGGTTCCGGCAAAGCGTGGGACTCCAAGGATGGGCGCCGGGATCGGGTCGCACCGTCGCTTATGTACGGTGCCCGACATTCAATTTAATCGGCGCGCGACGGGACGTCGCCGCGTCGGTGAGACGTACGTCACAGGGCACGACCCTTGCTCTCCTGGTCGCGCCTCAACGGCGCGTCTTTCTCGGCGTGCGTACGGTCGTGGTACGTCCGTCACGCCCAGCGCGGCCCGCACCGGTCACGGTGTCCGGCCGACGCCTAACGCGAGCCGAGTAACGGCCGGGCGCCGCCTGCGGACGCCCGGCCGTGCCGCCGATGGGGCACACGACGTTCATCGCGCGGCGTCGTCCGCGCCCCCAACTCCGCAGGTGATCATGACCGCAGCCGACCGCTCCATCAGCGACAGCTGGCGCCCCGCCGGGGCCGCCGACGACTTCCCGCTCATCGTGCACAGCCACCTTCGATGGGACTTCGTCTGGCAACGCCCGCAGCAGATCCTCTCGCGGATGGCGCGGACGCGGCGGGTGCTGTTCGTCGAGGAGCCGGTGCTGCTCGACGACGTGAGGGCGGAGCGGCTCGAGATCACCCAGCCGATGCCTAACGTCTACCGCGTCGTGCCGCGGCTCCCGGGCTACCTGCGCGACAACTACGATCGCGCCATCGCCGACATCCGGACGCTCGTGCAGCGGGCGATCGGCAAGGGCGGCCCGCTCGACGGCAAGTTCTCCGGCGCGGTGCAGTGGTTCTACACACCGATGCCGGCGCCGGCGATGCTCGGCGCGTTCAACGAGCGCGGCGTCGTCTACGACTGCATGGACGAGCTGGCGCAGTTCCGCTTCGCGCCGACCGACCTGCACGACCGCGAGCGCCTCCTGCTCGACAACGCCGACGTCGTCTTCACCGGCGGGCACCGCCTCTACAAGTCGAAGTCGCGCTACCACGACAACGTCCATTTCTTCGGCTGCGGCGTGGACGCGGCTCACTTCGCCGCCGCGCGCGCGCCCGAGACGCCGCTGCCGGCGGACGTCGCCGATGTGCAGGGTCCGGTCTTCGGCTACTTCGGCGTCATCGACGAGCGGCTCGACTACGCGCTCATCGCGCGCCTCGCCGAGCGTCACCCCACGGCGACGGTCGCGATGGTCGGACCGGTGGTGAAGGTGGACCCGCGCGACCTGCCCCAGGCGCCGAACATCCGCTGGCTCGGCCAGCGCGACTACAAGCAGCTGCCGGCGTACGTGAAGTCGTTCGACGTCTGCCTGATGCCGTTCGCGCTCAACGAGGCGACCGAGTACATCAACCCGACGAAGACGCTCGAGTACATGGCCGCCGGCAAGCCGATCGTCTCGACGCCCGTCGCGGACGTGATCACGAACTTCACGCCGGTCGTGCGCGTGGCGCGCGACGCCGAGGAGTTCGTGGCCGCGGCCGGCGAGATGGCGGCGGCGCCCGACGCGGCGATGATCGCGCGCGGCATCGAGCGCGCCCGCGCGGCTTCCTGGGAGTCCATCGTCGAGCACATGCAGGGGCTGATCTACGAGGCCGTCACCGTCGCCGATGCGGCGATCGCCGCGGAGGAGGACACCGATGCGGCCGCGGCCTCGTCGTCCGTGTCGGCCGCCGCATCCTCGAGCGCCACCGCCGCCCTCACCGCTGGCGGCGAGCTGAGTGCGTAACCCGGACGGACGCTGGGGCGACGGCGAGCGGTCCGCACGTCGGTCCGACGCTGCCGCGCCCCATGCGCCCGGCCGGCTCGCTCCCCTCGAGCTCTGGGCGGGGCTCGAGTGCACGGTCAATCGCGTCGGCGATCGCTATTTCGACCAGGTGGAGCGCGGCGGCCACGACGCGCGCGCCGACGACATGGACCGCCTCGCGTCGCTCGGCGCCCGCGCCGTGCGCGTCCCGGTCCTCTGGGAGCGCGTCGCACCGCACGGCCTCACGCACGCCTCGTGGCGCGCCACCGACGAACGCCTGGCCCGGCTGCGCGCGCTCGGCGTGCGCCCGATCGTCGGCCTCGTACACCACGGCAGCGGACCGCGCGAGACCAGCCTCGTGGACCCCGCGTTCCCGGAGAAGCTCGCGCGGTTCGCCCACGCGGTCGCCGAGCGCTACCCGTGGGTCGAGGACTTCACGCCCGTCAACGAGCCGTTGACGACGGCGCGCTTCAGTGGGCTGTACGGCCTGTGGTACCCGCACGGCCGCGACGACCGCACCTTCGTGCGCGCCTTTCGCACGCAGCTCCGCGCGATCCGGCTCGCGATGGAGGCGATCCGCGACGTCACGCCCGGTGCGCGCCTCGTCCAGACCGAGGATCTCGGCGAGTGCCACGCGACGCCGGAGCTCGACTACCAGGCGCGCTTCGAGAACGAGCGGCGCTGGCTGACGTACGACCTCCTCTGCGGGCGCGCCGCCGCGCTCTCGCCGCTGATGCAGGGCTACCTCCTCGGCCCCGGCGGACTCGCCGACGCCGAGCTCGCGGAGCTCGACGACCTTCCGTGCGCGCCCGACGTCCTCGGCGTCAACCACTACCTGACGAGCGAGCGCTTCCTCGACGCGCGCCTCGAGCGCTACCCACCGCACACGCACGGCGGCAATCACCGTCAGCGCTACGCGGATGTCGAGGCGGTGCGCGTCTGCGCGAGCGGCGTCGCGGGCCCCGAGGCGCTGCTGCGCGCGACGTGGGAGCGCTACCACCGTCCGCTCGCCGTCACCGAAGCCCATCTCGGCTGCACGCGCGAGCAGCAGCTCCGCTGGCTCGCCGAGGTGTGGGGCGCCGCCGAGCGCCTTCGCGACGACGGGTGCGACGTTCGCGCCGTCACCCTCTGGTCGGCGTTCGGCGCCTACGACTGGGTGTCGCTGCTCACGCGCGACGACGGCCACTACGAGCCGGGCGCGTTCGACGTCCGCTCGTCGCCGCCGCGTCCGACCGCGCTCGCCCGCATGGCCCGCGACCTCGCGGCCGGCGGCGCGCACGACCACCCCGCGCTCGACGGCGAGGGCTGGTGGCGGATCCCGTCGCGCTTCGCGTACGAGCCGGTGCACAGCGCCGGGCGTGGGATGCGGGCGGCGGAGTGTGGAGAGGGCCGCCCGGGACGTGCCGGGACCGGCCACATCCCGCGCTCCACGCCCAGACCTCTGCTCATCACCGGCGCCACGGGCACCCTCGGCCGCGCCCTGGCTCGTGCGTGCACGCAGCGCGGACTCGCCTTCCAGCTGCTGTCGCGCCGCGAGCTCGACATCGCCGATGCGGCCTCGGTGCGGGCGGCGCTCGACCACTGGCGGCCGTGGGCGGTCGTGAACGCCGCCGGCTACGTGCGCGTTGACGACGCCGAGCGCGACGTGGAGCGGTGCCGGCGCGAGAACGCGCACGGGCCGGCGCTGCTCGCGGCGGCGTGCGCCGCGCGCGGCGTGGCGTTCGTCACCTTCTCGTCCGACCTCGTCTTCGACGGCGCGCGCGAGACGACGTACGTCGAAAGCGACCGCCCCGCGCCGCTCAACGTGTACGGCGCGAGCAAGGCCGAAGCGGAAGCGCGGGTGCTGGCGGCACATCCGGGCGCGCTCGTCGCGCGCACGAGCGCGTTCTTCGGCCCCGACGACGACCACAACTTCGTGACGCAGGCACTCGGCGCGATCGCCGCCGGACTCCCGTGGCCGGCGGCGAGCGATGCGGTCATCTCGCCGACCTACGTGCCCGACCTGTGCGACGCCGCCCTCGATCTTCTCGTGGACGGCGAGTCGGGGATCTGGCACCTCGCGAACACGGGCGCGACGACGTGGGCCGAGCTGGCGCGGCGCGTCGCCGAGCGGGCGGGGCTCGACGAGTCGCTCGTCGTCGCGCGTCCGATGGCGACGTTCGACCTGCCCGCGCGCCGGCCGCAGAACAGCGCGCTCTCGAGCGAACGCGCGGCCGGCCTGCTGCCGCCGCTCGACGACGCGATCCGTCGCTACCTCGACGCCCGGCCGCCGCGCCGCCCCGACCGGAGCGCACTCGTCGCCGCGATGGACGTCGGGGAGGAAGACCCGGACGCGGACGCCGTCGGCGCCGGCGCGTTCGGCGACGACTGACGCACCGCCGCGACGCCGGCAGTCGCACCAGGACCAGCAGTACCGCACCGACCCACTCGGCACTTCACGCACTTCGGAGATCGCAGTCTTGAGCGAGCAGCAACAACAGCAGCGCATCGTCATCATCGGCGCCGGCCCGACCGGCCTCGCCGCGGGGTACCGCCTCCAGGAGCTGGGCTACCGGAACTTCCTGATGCTCGAGGCGCGCGATAAGGTCGGCGGCCTCGCGTCGTCGGAGACGAGCCCGAACGGCTTCACCTACGACATCGGCGGCCACGTCCTCTTCTCGCACTACAAGTACTTCGACGCCCTGTTCGACAAGCTCATGGGGGACGACTACCAGGAGCTGCTGCGCGAGTCGTGGGTGTGGATGGAGGACCGCTTTCTCCCGTATCCCTTCCAGAACAACATCAAGTATCTGTCGAAGGAGACGGTGCTGGAGTGCCTGATGGGGATCATCGAGGCGCAGAAGCAGCCCCTCGACCTGTCGCGCTTCCACAACTTCGAGGAGCTGATTTATGGCGTCTTCGGAGCGGGGATCGCGAAGCACTTCATGATGCCGTACAACTTCAAGGTCTGGGCGCATCCGCCGCG
>DATMHT010000528.1:0-5425 GCA_035554795.1 Gemmatimonadaceae bacterium
CGTCAGACCGGCCACCATCGCCAGACCGTACGGCATCTTTCGAGACCGCGGATCGGACCGGAGAGGCCCCGCGGCCACTTCGCTCGCCGTCGTGGCGGACGCACGGAGCGCGCGCTGCCGGACGACCGAACCCGCTACCCACACCAGCGCGAGCACTCCGCCGAAGACCGCAGACAGGAGCGCTGCCCGGAGCGCGGTGACGGGATCGAGCCAGGCACAGGCGGCGGCGAAGAACTTGACGTCACCCGCGCCCATCATACGCAAAAGGTAGAACGGCAGCCAGAGGATCAACCCTACACCGACGCTCGCCGCCGCCCGCACCAGCCCGGTCCCCGACGAGGCGGCGACCGCGTTGGCGAGGCCGAGTCCTGCGATCAACAGAACCAACCAGTTCGGAATCCGCCGGGAGCGCAGGTCCGAGACACAGACGGCCGTGAGCAGCAGCGCGAGCACCACCGCCGCGATCGTGCCGTGCATCGGACCCGCGAACATCCCTTGCGGAGCTACCCCCATGCTCTGGGCTACAGAGCGTTGAGTAGCGTCGGATTGCTGAACGCCGCGCTGGTGCTGGTACCCAGAAACGCTACGGCGGTGAAGCACACCAGGGCGATCAGAGCGACCATGAGGGCGTACTCGACCATCGTAGCCGCGTCGTCGCGCACGATGAACGTGCGCGCGCGCGAGAGAAATCGCGCCACAGGCAAAACTCCGCTATTGAACGGTATGCCCTACAGGGAGTGGCGAAGCGGCTTACAGGCTGACCGAGACTTCGCTGAAGATCGTGCTGGCGTTCGTGCCGACGGCCGTCACGGCGAGGATGCAGATGACCGCGATCAGGGCGAGCATGAGCCCGTACTCGACCATCGTGGCGCCTTCCTCGTTCTTGACGATGTTGCGGATCGCGGCGGAGAGCAGCTGCATTGTAGTACTCCTGATGAAGGGGTGTGGGGTACAGCGTGCCGACCGCACGTGTCCGACACAGCGCCGGATCGCCTCGGTACGACGATGCAGCCGGCGAGCGCACTCGACCGTGCTGCGAGAAAGCTCTTGTTCTATAAGAAGGGGTCCCGCGAATCGGCCCGGGCGGGCCGCACGACTGGTCGTGCCGTGCGCGGCATCGCGCACCTGGTAGGCGCGAGCCGGGAAGGCAACATCAGGACCAAGTTCCGGAGGGTGCCGAGCAGACGCGAACGGGGAGGGCGGAGCCCGCACGTGCGCGCTCCGCCCTCCCCGATTTCATCGTCCACGCGCCCTCGCGTCGGCGGCCCGGCTCGCGCGACAACGTGCTTTTATTTCAATCGCTTAACACAGCGGCCGGGTCCCTGATATCCGTCGCCGCCCAGGCCCGGCGACACCACCTGAGGCGCCACGGACGGGCGGCTGGAAAGCGACCCGACGGGACCATGGCCGCGTCCTGAACAGTCCGCTTGGACGACACAGGTGTTGACACCCCGCAGCACCACATGCGGTAGCCGGACAACAACACCAGCGGGCCGATCCGTTTCGATCGGCCCGCTGGTGAACGCATGATATGCAACGAAAGAGCCGGCGCGCTCGGGGCGCGCCGAAGACCCTTCCGCGACTCTGCGTCAGTCGGCGCGCGTCGGCTGGTAGCCCTGCCCCGCGCCACCGGCGGCCGCGGGGGTCGAGGCGGGAGGCGTAGTGACGCCGACCGTGCCGAAGCCGCCCTGCTGCTGCTGCTGATCCGCGACGACGGCTGCCGCCTGCGATACCCAGGGGGAGCCGGCGCTACCGCCATTGGCGGCTGGCGAGGCCAGCGGCGCAGTGCCGGCACCGGTCGTCGTGGTCGGCGCCCCGATCGCCTGTTTCAGCTCGTTCACGAGCGAGTCCACGCGACTCTGGAAGGCCAGACTGACTCCGCCCATCAGGCTGGCGACGACGTCGTCGAGCAACGTCCCGACCTTGCTGCTCGCCCCCTTGGTCGCGGTCGCCGTCGCGGCCGCCGCCTTCACGTCGGCGCTCGAGCCGCTGAGGAGCACGCCGGCGCCGAACGCCACCGCGAGCGCCGGCCACGGGTGGTCCTTCACGATCTGCGCGACGTTCGTCTTCTGCTCGAGCTGGGCGAGCGTCGTCGAGATGCGCTCGCGCGTCAGCTCGATGTCGCGCCTCACGTCAGCCGTTGTTTCAGCCATTCCTTGTCCTCCTGAAGCGTCGCCAACGTTTGGTCGGGGACGAGCTGCCTGGGTGAGAGCAGGGTGAGCCCCCGCTTCGCGAACCATGCGGCCGTGCCGCCCGTGAGGACGGTCACGATCAGGGCGGCCAGCCAGTAGCGATCGCGAAGCCACTGGTCGCCGGCGAGGAGGATGAGGCCGGCGAACAGCGAGAGCGTGCCGAGGAGCGCGAGCACGCCCCCGGTCGCCACCGCCGCCGTCCCCTTCCCGGCCGCGCCGAGCGCCGCGCTGAACTCCAGCCGCGCCAGCCGCACCTCGTTGCGCACGAGGGCGGCGCTCCCCTCCGCGAGGTCGCGGAGGAGAGTGCCGAGCGTCCGCTGGCCGTCGAGCCTCGGGAGGTCGTTCCGATCGGCCGCCACGAATGTGCCTCCTTACTTCTTCAGCGCTTTGCCGATGAGGTAGCCGAGACCGGCCGCCACGAGCAGCGTCCGGGCCGGGTGGTCGCGGACCTGCTTCTCGACCGACGCCTGAAGGTCGCCCTCGCGCAGGAAGTCCGCCGTGCCCTGCAGCCCGCCGGCGATGCGATTGGTGACCGCGGCCATCTGGTCGTTCGCCGCCGCGACGGTCTGGCCGTCGGCGCCGGCGAGCTGCTGCCCACCCGCCTGGCCGCGCTGGCGCAGCTTCTCGGCGCCCGCCTCGAGCCGGTCGGCGAGCGTCGCCGTGAGCTGGCTCGCCTTCTCCTTCACCGTGCCCAGCTTCTCGCCCATCATTTCCTTGCCCTGCGACAGCTTGTCCTTCGCCGCGTCCATCTTGCTGCCGGACGTGGTGTCGCCGGTCATGCCGCTCGTGCCGCCGGCGTACGCGCCGCCGGTGCCGCCGCTCGCGCTGTCGGCGAAGCCCTGCGAGCCCGCCGCGCTGCCGACGCTCGATCCGCCGAAGTCACCGGTCGTCGAGCCACCCGAGACCGAGCCACCCGTGGTCGAGGCACCCGACTGACCGAGGCCTCCCATGCTGTCGTTCGCGTTTCGCTCCATGTCTCCATCCTCCACAAAGGTGGCGTGAGATGTTTGCAGAGTGTGTGCCGAGCGGCGAGGGGCCAGGCCCGGCGCGCAGCGCCTGACGTGCGGGATTCGAGCGGTCGCGTACGCCGCTCGATCGTCGCTCGATCGCCACTCGATCACGGATGCTCGACATCGCCAGAAGCGGGCCGAGCGAGCGCGCGCGGCGCGAGTACACGATGGCGCGATGGCGCGGCGAACATTGCCCCGCGCGTTGCCGGCGCGTTGCCGGCGCGTTGCCCGCGCGGGACGGGCACGACGCAGACGGGCCGGCCGTCGCAGCGCGCGACGGCCGGCCCGTTCTTCTCATCCCTATCTCTACTACTACATCATCACGCGGCCGCGCGTCGTACGCGGCCGCGACGCGATCACGACGGCGAGGGCACCGGTTCGGCGCCCGTCGTCGCGGCCGACGCCGTGGCCATGCCACTCTTCGGCGCGCAGTAGCGGTCGAACGCGGCGGCGAGGTCCTTCGCGATGTCGTCGGCGCTGCGCCCCTCGATCTGGAAGCGCTCGAGCATGAAGGCGACGCGGCCGTCCTTGAGCAGCGCGATGGACGGCGACGACGGCGCGTAGCCGGCGAAGAGCGAGCGCGCGCGCTCGGTGGCCTCGCGGTCCTGGCCGGCGAAGACGGTCGTGAGCTTGTCGGGGACGACGGCGTTGTTCAGCGCCCGGGCGATCGCCGGCCGGGCGTTCCGTGCCGCACAGCCGCAGACCGAGTTGACGACGACGAGCGCGGTGCCGCGCGCGTCCTTGAGCGTGGCGTCCACGTCCGCCGCCGTGCGCAGCTCGACGACGCCGAGGCGCGTGAGCTCATGCCGCATGGGGGTGACGAACCGTTCATCGTACATGGGGTGCTCCGGGTATCGGTGATTCGTGAAGCGAGGGCCGTAGGGCCTAGGCCCGCTCGCGCACCAGCGCGAGTATCGCCGTCTGCGGCACGACGAGGTAGCGCTCGTGCTCGAAGGTGATCTCGACGGCGGCCTTCCGAAAGAACAGCGCGTAGTCGCCGCTGCGGGCCTGCATCGGGACGAAGCGCGTCTCGCGGCGCCCCGCCGTCCGCCAGGGCTCGTCGGAGGTGTCGCTGGAGAGGTCGGGCATCGGCAGGCCGGGGCCGGTGGCGACGATCGTCCCACCCTGCACGGCCTGACTCTCGAGCGCCGACGGCGGCAGGTAGAGGCCGACCTTGGTGCGGTCCTCGCCCTCCTCCACGCGCACCAGCACGCGGTCGCCGACGACGATGAGCTCTTTGTCCTTGTGGCGCATGGCAAGGAATATAACGGTAAGCGGTGGGCGGTTGGCGGTTGGCGCGAACCCTGACTCCGGACGGCCCCCACCTCAGAGTCCATGGCGCGCGCCGAACGTCACGTCATCGAATCGTCGCCGACCGCATCGGCTCGCGCCCACCGCCCACCGCCGACCGCCCCCCCCGCTCTACGGCTCGAACGTCACCGCCTGCCGGACGAGCTGTGCGACGGGGCGGCCAGCCTTCGTCGCCGGCGTGTAGCGCCACTGGGCGAGGACGGGGCGCAGCGCCGCCACGAACAGCGAGTCGCGCTCCGGGAACCGGCCGCGCAGCGAGGTGAGATCCACGACACCGGCGGTGTCCACGACGTACTCGACCAGCACCTGGCGGCGCACGCGGTCGGCGCCGACGATGTTCGCCGGGTACGCGGGCGCGGCGCCGAGGAGCGAGGGCTTCGCGGATTCGTCCACGTCACGCGCCTCGTAGACGTCCTTGCGCAGGCGGTACGGTCCGGTGGCGACGACGGCGGTCGCGGCGGCGCGCGTGCTGTCGAAGGTGGCGGGACGCATGCGGCTCGCGAAGTCGCGCAGCGCCTCCAGGCTCTCGTCGCTCAGCGCGTGCTCCGTCGCGCCGACGCGCACCGTGAGGGAGGACGAGTGGACGAGGCGCAGGAAGTCCGCCGTCGTCATGCGGAACGCGACGCGCTCCTCGGCGCGCGCGCCCGAGCCCGTGAACGTGTGCGCGATCTCTTTCTCCTCGATCGCGACGAGGGCGCCGCCGTCGCCGGGCGTGAGTCGTACGGCGCGCGAGCCGCCGAAGCGCGGCGTGGCCTCGTTGGCGACGAACGCGACGCTCACCCAGGGCGGCGGTGCCGTGGGGCGGCGGCCCTTGAAGACGAACATCGCCGTCATGCGCAGCGGCGTCGGCGACTCCGCGATCAGCATCGGCCGCAGCTCGACGTCGCCGTAGCCGCTGGCGTCGTGAAAGCC
>DATMHT010000529.1:0-4476 GCA_035554795.1 Gemmatimonadaceae bacterium
CACTCGACGTCGTAGCCCTTCTCGCGCAGGAAGAGGCGATGCGACTCGAGGAGCTCGGCCTCATCGTCCACCCAGAGGAGGGTCTTGCGGGGAGGGGTCGCCACGAACGCCATGGGCGGGAAGTTAGCGCCCGGTCCGGGCGGCGGGGAGGCGGGGGCGGCTCTCGGCGCTCGGCTCTCGGCTGTACTTGGACAGGATGCGCAGGATGAACGGGATGAAGAGCACATCCACATCCTGTTCATCCTGTGCATCCTGTCCAACAAGAGCCGAGAGCCGCGAGCTCACAGCCGAGAGCCGCTCCTCCGCCTTGCCCGACGTCGTCGCCGCGCCCTAGAATGGGCGCATGAAGCCGACTCCTCCTGGTGGCGGGATGCCGCCGATCCCGGCCGGCGCGGCGCGACCGTCGCTGGTGGCGCGCGCGGCGCAGACGCCGCTCGAGCGCGTGATGGCCCGACTCGACGCCGCCGCGGCGGCGGCCGCGGCCGTCGCTCGTCCGCTCCGCCTCGACGGCGCCGCGCCGCCCGCCGAGCCTAACGACACCGTCGCCACCGGCTTCCCGAGCCTCGACCGGCTGCTCGGCGGCGGGCTGCGCGCGGGCGACCTCGTGGTGATAGGCGGCGACGTCGGGAGCGGCAAGTCGGCGCTCGCGCTCGCGCTCGCGCTACGCGCGGCGAGCGGCGGCCGCGCCGACGATCCGGGCGAGCGCGCCGGCGCGGGCGGCGGCGACCGCGCGGGAGACGGGTCGCGCGCCGGCAACGTCGCGTTCTTCAGCGGCGAGATGACGGTCGAGCGCGTCGTCGAGCGCGCGCTGGCGATCGAGGGACGCGCGCGCGTGGACGACCTGCGGCGCGGCGTCCTCGCCGACGAGGCGGCGCGCGGGGCGGTGGGCGCGGGCGCCCTGCGGCTGCGCGACGCGTCGCTCGACATCGAATCGCTCCCGCACGGCGGCGCCGACGCGCTCGCCGACACGCTCCGCCGCACGCTCGACCTGCGGCTCGCGGTCGTCGACCCGATCGAGGCGCTCGCCACCGGCGGCCGCGGCCGCGACGAGGAGATCGCGACCGCGACCGGACGGCTCAAGGCGCTCGCCCTCGAGCTCGCGACGCCGATCGTCGTCACGGCGCAGCTTCCGCGACTCGAGCGCGGCCGCGCCGACCTGCGTCCGCGCCTCGACGACTTCGGCGCGCTCGGCGCGATCGCCCAGCACGCCGACGTCGTCCTCGCGCTCTTCCGCGAGGAGATGTACGCCGCCGGCGCCCCGGGCGTCGAGGGCGCCACCGAGCTGCTCGCGCTCAAGAACCGCAACGGGACCACCGGCTACGTGGACCTGTACTTCTACAAGCAGTGGATGCGGTTCGAGGATATGATCGAGGGGTGAGGGGAGAGGGTGTGGACGGGCAGGGCCTGGCCCCCAGGCCCTCGTTCTCTCGGCTCCCCGCAGTCCCACGACTATATTGCTTCCACCGCACCCACCCTCAACCCTGGCAGCTCCTTCGTATGGCCGGCCACAGTAAATGGAAGCAGATCAAGCACTACAAGGCGGCGACCGACGCCAAGCGCGGCGCGAAGTTCACGAAGCTGATTCGTGAGATCACCGTCGCCGCGAAGGCGGGTGGCGGCGATCCGGACGGCAATCCGCGGCTGCGCACGGCGATCGACACGGCGAAGGCCGCCTCGATGCCGAAGGAGAACATCGAGCGCGCGATCAAGAAGGGGACGGGCGAGCTCGAGGGGGTGGACTACGTCGAGGTGCTGTACGAGGCGTACGGCCCGGGCGGCGTCGCGCTGATGGTGCAGGCGCTGACCGACAACCCGACGCGCACGGTCGCCGACGTTCGCCACAAGCTCTCGCGCGGCGGCGGCAACCTCGGCGCGACGAACTCGGTCGCGTGGATGTTCGATCGCAAGGGGCAGCTCTACGTCGACGCCGCGAAGCTCGACGAGGACGCAGCGATGGAAGCCGCGCTCGAGGCGGGTGCCGAGGACTTCAAGCGCGAGGACGACCAGTACGTCGTCACCACCGAGCCGACCGAGCTGCACGCGGTGAAGACGGCGCTCGAGGCGCGCGGCATGACGGTCGGCGAGGCGGCGATCGAGTGGCTGCCGAAGAACACCGTCCGCGTCGAGGGGAAGGACGCCGAGTCGCTCGTGAAGCTGCTCGAGGCGCTCGAGGACCTCGACGACGTGCAGAAGGTCGAGGGGAACTTCGACATTCCGGAAGACGCTCTCGCGGGCGCGTAGCGCGCCCACGAGGGTGTAGGGCGTAGCGTGTAGGGTGTAGTCCACCCCGGGACGCTTCCCGAGCGGCTCGTCTACGCCCCACGCCCTCTCCCCTACACCCTCCCATGCTCGTCCTCGGCATCGACCCTGGAACCGCCACTACCGGCTACGGCGTCGTGCGCAGCACGGGGCCGGGACTGGTGACGCTCGTCGAGTGCGGGGTGATCCGCACCAAGGCGCGCGATCCGCTGGCGTCGCGGCTGCTCGAGATCCACGAGGGCGTACAGGAGCTGATCGCGCGCCACCGCCCCGACGCGCTCGCGGTGGAGGACGTCTTCTACGCGAAGAACGTCCGCACGACGGTCGTCCTCGGCCACGCGCGCGGCGTCATCCTGCTGGCCGGCGCGCAAGCCGGGCTCGAGGTACACGAGTTCCCGCCCGCCGAGATCAAGAAGGCCGTCGTCGGCACCGGCGCGGCGACGAAGGAGCAAGTGCAGTTCATGCTCACCCGCCTCCTCCGCCTCAAGGCCGTGCCCTCCCCCTCCGACGCGGCCGACGGCGTCGCGGCAGCGCTGACGTACTGCATGGGGGCGCGGGTGCCGAAGATCGCCGCGGAGCCGGTCGTGAAGCGCCGGCTGATACTGCCGACTTGAAACCGCGGGTCGGGGGTCGGGGCCGATGCGTGATGGCCCCGACCCCCGAACCCCGACCCGCTTCATTCTCTGATCGAATCCATGATCTCCCAGATCGCCGGCCGTCTTGTCGCCAAGGATTTCGACCGCGTCGAGGTGATGACGTCGGGCGGGGTCGCCTACGAGCTCGCCATCCCGCTCAGCCTCTACGAGACGCTGCCGCGCGAGGGCGAGACGGTGTCGCTCTTCACGCACCTCGTCGTGAAGGAGGACGGCTGGCAGCTTTTCGGATTCGCCAACGCCTACGAGCGGCGCGTCTTCCAGAAGGTGCTCGGCGCGAAGGGCGTCGGGCCGGCGCTTGCGCTGGGCATGCTCTCCACCCTCACCGCCGACCGCCTCGTGCGGGCGCTGCGTGACAAGGACATCGCGACGCTCCAGAGCGTGCCGCGCGTCGGCCGGAAGAAAGCCGAGCAGCTGATCCTGGACCTCGCCGACAAGCTCAAGGACCTCGGCTCCGGCCCATCCGGCGACGGCGCCGGCGGCCCGGCAGCAGCCGGCCGCCCCGAAGGCGCCGGCACCGACGACGCCATCCGCGCCCTCGTCTCCCTCGGCTACACGACCGCGGACGCGGAGAAGGCGGTCAGGGCGGCGATTGACGGCGGGGCGAAGGGCGTGGGGGCGACGGAGTTGATTCGGGCGGCGTTGGTGAAGATTGGTGGACGGTAGAGCGGGTCGGGGGTCGGGGGTCGCGGGTCGGGGCTTGCGTCGGGCCTACCACCTTCCCTATCGCCCTCCCAGACTCCTCGTCAGTCCCATCAGCAGTCGGCTCACGCGATCGGTGAGTGCGAGCGCCCGGGCTCTCAGCTCAGCGTCGCCGTAGTTCAGCCGGCCGACGATGTCGAGATGGGTGTCGAGTTCGCCGGCGGACGCACGCGCTATCGAGAGATGGCGGAGGTAATCACCGCGGTGAATTCGCGTGTAGCCTTCAGCGATGTTGGCGGGAATGGAGATCGCCGCACGCCGGATCTGATCAGCGAGCGCGAAGCGTTGCGTCGACGGCAGTGAGTCAGCGATGCGGTGACTCAGCACGACGAGCTTCATCGCTTCCTGCCACGCGATGAGATCGCGATAGCCACGACTGGTCATCTGCGCTCTCCGAAGTCGCCCGAAGACTAGCGGGCCGCCGGCAAATGACCGTACCATCAGGCTGCGCGCGAAGCGAAAAGGGAACAGCCCCGACCCGCGACCCCCGACCCCCGACCCGTCGCACATGCCCGCCAAACGCACCTCGACCTTCACGGAATCCGTCATCCGCGAGATGACCCGCGTCGCGCAGCAGCATGGCGCGATCAACCTGGCGCAGGGATTCCCGGACTTTCCGATGCCGGGGCCGATGAAGGACGCGGCGTGCGCGGCGATTCACGGCGACGTGAACCAGTACGCGATCACGTGGGGGTCGCCACCGCTGCGAATCGCGATCGCCGAGAAGTACCGCCGCTGGTACGAGCTCGAGGTGGACCCCGACCGCGAGGTCACGGTGACGTGCGGCGCGACCGAGGCGATGGCGTCGGTGTTCCTCGCGCTCATCGACCCGGGCGACGAAGTCATCGTCTTCGAGCCGTTC
>DATMHT010000530.1:0-5368 GCA_035554795.1 Gemmatimonadaceae bacterium
CTGGATGACGAGGTCGAGCGCCGACGACATCTGCTCGCGCATCGCGCGCACGGGGAGGTTCGTCCCCGCGAACAGGATCATCGTCTCGAGGCGGGACAGCGCGTCGCGCGGGGTGTTGGCGTGGATCGTCGTCAGCGAGCCCTCGTGGCCCGTGTTCATGGCCTGGAGCATGTCGAGCGCCTCGGCACCGCGCACCTCGCCGATGATGATGCGGTCGGGGCGCATGCGGAGCGCGTTCTTGACGAGGTCGCGCGCGAGCACCTCGCCGCGCCCCTCGGAGTTCGGCGGCCGCGTCTCGAGACGGACGACGTGCTCCTGCTGCATCCGGAGCTCGGCCGCGTCCTCGATCGTGATGACGCGCTCGTGGCTCGGGATGAAGGAGCTGAGCGCGTTGAGCAGCGTCGTCTTGCCGGCGCCGGTACCGCCCGAGATCAGCACGTTGAGCCGCGCCCGCACGCAGCCGGCGAGGAAGACGACCATGTCGTTCGTCAGGGCGCCGTTCTCGACGAGCTTGTTGACGGTGATCTCGGCGCCGAAGCGGCGGATCGAGAGCACGGGGCCGTCGATCGCCAGCGGCGGGATGATCGCGTTGACGCGCGAGCCGTCGGGGAGGCGCGCGTCCACCATCGGCGACGACTCGTCCACCCGCCGGCCGACCCGGCTGACGATGCGGTCGATGACGGCGAGCAGGTGCGCGTCGTCGCGGAAGGTCGTCAGCACGCGCGTCAGCCGCCCGCCGCGCTCGACGTAGATGTCCTTCGGGCCGTTGATCAGGATGTCGGTGACGGCCTTGTCGCGGAACAGCGGCTCGATCGGCCCGAGTCCCGTGACCTCGTACACCACCTGCTCGATGACGTCCTCGCGTTCCTGCGTGCTGAGCGGCGCCGCCTCGGCGCGCAGCAGCTCGGCCACCGCCTGACGGATCTGCTGGGCGACGATCTGCGGATCGGAGATGCGCTCGAGCGCCTCGAGGTCGAGGCGGTCGATGAGCTGCCGGTGCAGCTCCACCTTGAGCTGCTCGACCGGGGTGAGCCCCGGCTCGGCGGCGCGGCCGGCGTTGCCGAAGAAGACCGACGAGCCGCCCGAGCCGTCGGACGTGGCGGTGCCCGTCCCGGCCGCGTCCGGATGGTGGTGGCCGGACTGCACGGGAGAGGCAGGCGGCGCGCTGCGACCGAGCAGGCGGTCGCGAAGGGAGACAGACGACATCGATTACTTCCTCCCGCGGCTGAAGAGACGGCCGATCCGCGACTCGCTGCGGCCATTCTTTCCGTTCGGCACCGGCCCGCCGTTCAGCCGCGCCGCCAGCGACGAGAAGCTCCACGCCAGCTGCGACGAGGCATCCTCCTCGGCGATCGCTACCCCGCGCGTCAGCGCCGCCGACGCCGTCTGGTAGTCGTTCGGGATCTTGAAGGCGATCTCGCGCTTGAGCAGCTGTCCGGCGTCGTTCAGCGACACGACGTCGCCCGAGCTGTAGCGGTTGACGACGATGAGCACCTTGTCGTCGCCGTAGCCGAGGCGCTGGAAGAGCGAGAGCGTGCGCTGCGCGCTGCGCAGCGCCGAGACGTTGAGCTGCGTGACGAGCACGATGCGGTCGGCGGCGTCGAGCGCGGCGAGCGTCCGCTCGCTCATGTGGTGCTCGCAGTCCACCACCGTGTACGCGAACTTCGACTGCAGCTGCTCGATCACGTTGGTCGCCGCGGCGGCGTCGAAGCGCTCGACCGTCTCCTCGTCGTCCGACGACGGCAGCACCCAGAGGGCGTGGCCGTAGGACGTGAGCAGCGAGTCGAGGAGCTCGCCGTCGATGCGGTCCACCTTGCGCAGCAGGTCGCCCATGTCGTAGGCCGGCCGCAGATTCAGCACGACGCGCACGTCGCCGCCGCTCGCGACCATGTCCACGAGCGCGACGCGTCCTTCCGGGTGCGCGGCGCCGAGCGCGACCGCCAGGTTGACGGCGACGGTCGTCGTGCCGAGGCCGCCCTTCGCGCTGTAGACGGCGATCGTCGTGCCCGCCTTGTGCTCCGCGTGCGTGCGGCGCGTCAGCCGCTCGACGGCGCCCGAGAACTCCTTCACGTCGGGCGGATACACGAGGAACTCGTGCACGCCCGAGCGCATCGCGCGGAGGATGAGATCCGGGTCCGCCTGCGCGGCGGTGCCGATGACGAGCGTGGCCGGCTGCTGGCGTCGCGCCTCCCGGTCGAGCGCCGCGAGCTCGGCCGCGTCGCCGCCCTGGAGCGGAAGGACGACGAGCGTCGCCGGCCCCTGCCGGAGGAGCGACGTCGCTTCGGCGACGCTCGACACGGCCACCGCGGGGCCGAAGCCGAATCGCTGCAGCACCCCGTTCGCGACGTCGTGCGGGCCAGCGGCACCGGCGACGATGATTGCCCTGCGTTGCATCTGAACCTCGGTGATCTTCGGAACTGCGGTGCGGCTAGGGGCGTCTCGCCGGCGGCACCGACGTCGGCGCGCCCGGCAGGCGGGGCTGCAGCGCTTCCTTCGCGGGAAGCGTGCTGTCCGGAACGAAATGCAGAACGTCCTGCGAGCGCGGGTGCATCGGGTCCACCATGATCGGCGTCACGATCACCACGAGCTCGGTCTCGTTGCGCTGCCAGCGCGTGCTGCCGAACAGCGGACCGATGATCGGGAGGTCCATGAGCAGCGGGATGCCCGTACGCACCTTCTCCCGCTCGTCGTCCATGAGCCCCGAGATGACGAGGCTCTGGTCGCGCCGGACGTCGATCGTGCTCTCGACGCGCCGCGTGCGCAGCGCCGGGATCCGGAAGCCCTGCAGCAGGATCGCGTTGGTGTAGTCGAGGCTCGAAACTTCGGGACGGATCTTCAGCTTGATCAGGTCGTCGCTGACGATCTCGCCGTTGAAGTTGAGGCGGATGCCGAACTCGCGATAGACGATCGTCACCGCCTGGTTGTTCCCCGTCCCGCCGCCGCTCTGGACGACCGGGATCGGCAGCTCGCCGCCGGCGAGGAAGGCCGCGTCCTCCTTGTTCGCCGCCATGATGTTCGGCTCGGCGAGGATGCGCGCGGTGCCCTTCGTCTCCTCGAGCTGCAGCAGCGCGAGGAAGCGGTCGGTGCCGAAATCGGTGAGCACCGTCCCGATCGAGGCGGTGGACGGCAGCGTGATCGTGCCGGTGACCGGGTCGAACGGATTGTCGGTGCGGAAGACGTCGGTGCCGATGCGCGTGTGCGCGTCGCGGAAGAGCCCGGAGACGCCGAGGTTGTAGAGCGCGTCGCGCCGCACCTCGGCGAACTTGACCGCGATCAGGATCTGCTGGCGGTCGGACGGCGAGTGCACGAGCACGCGGTAGTGACGACGCGGCGCGTTCAGCCCCCACAGGATGACGTCGGTCTCGCCGGCGGCCTTGCCATTGACGACGACGTTGCGCTCGTCCACGACTACCACGTCGGCCACGTCAGGGTTGGCGACGGACACGCGCGTGATCGGGACCGTCGTCTCGATCGGGTACGACCGCCCGGTGGGGAGGTCGACACGCGTAACCGCCGGCGTCGGCGCCGTCTGCTGCGCCGTAGCCGTCGTGATTGGCGGGACGAGAGACAGGCCGGCGGCGGCCGTCGCGAGCAGCATGCAGCGTCGCGCGCGTGGGAGTGCGAACAAGTCCTTGCTCCGAGGTTGTGAGGCTCATGGTGGCGCCCATCATCCCTGCGACTGCGCGACGGCCGCACTTACGGTCGGGCGCGGCTCGAAGGAGCCGCGCCCGGGAGAACGTTCGATCAGTCCTGCTTCGTGCCGGAGGTGTCCGGCCGCTCCACCTTCTGCGACGTCAGCTTGTCGCCGCGGTACACCTGGATCACGTACGGCTCGGGCTTCTTCGGCGGCTCGGCGACCGCCTGCACCGGGCGCGGCGTCGGCACCGGGAAGCGGCGCTCGACGTGGCGGCGTGGGGCCACGGGAGCGGGAGCGACGCGCACGGTCGGCGCGGTCGTGAGCTGGGCGAGCACGTCGCTCGACGTCGCGCCCGCAGTGCGCACCGAGTCCGGATCGCCGTAGCCGCGGAGCACGAGCTGGATCGAGCCCTGGTTCATCGCGATGGCGAGCTGCTCGGCCTCCTCCGGGGTGACCTCGAGGGCGGCCGTCGTCGCGTTGATCGGCTTGCCGTCGTCACCACGCTCGACGTTCGTGCCCACCGAGAGCACGCGCATGTTCGCCATGAAGAGCTTCGCGCGCTGGCGCGGCGCCTTCGGGTCGTCCTCGCGCAGCGTGACGAGCACGTCGACGCGGCTGTCGGGGCGGATCATGCCGGCGATGCCGACGACGTCGTTGATCTTGATCGCCATCGCCCGCTTGCCGGGCGTGATCTTGACCTCGAGGCCGGGGCCGGTGCCGGGAGGCGCGAGGCGGCCGGGAACGATCGCCTCACCCTTGAAGACGGGGATCTTGGCGACGCGCCCGACGACGGAGTCGAGCGAGCTGTAGCTCCCGGCCGGCACCGTCGTCGCCGGCCAGTCGACCACGGAGAGCGAGAGGCGCTCGAACTTCATCCCCTCGGGGACGTCCTGCGCGGCGATCACCACGGGCTGCGTGACGACGCGGCTGCTCTCCTTGGTCTTCTCGAGCACGCGGTACACGCCGACCGTCGCCGCGAGCGCGACCGCCACCGCCGAGAAGAACACCATCTGATACCGACGCTCCGCCATGAGACCCGCCTGGTGACGCTGAAGGGTGAGAACGACTGTGGTGCTGCTGCTCGGCGCGAGCCCTTGGCCCGCCCGGCGCCGCTACGAACGAGAGGTCAGTTGACGCCGCCTTCCCACCGGAAGGCCGCGGTGACGCTGAGGGTCATGCCGTTCACCATCGGCAGCGGGGTGAGCGGCGTGAACGGGTAACCCGAGATGGTGACGGTGACGGTGTTGTTCGTCGCCGTCGGCGCGGTCACCGAGACCTTGCCGGTGGTCACCGCCGTGCCGCTGAACGTCGCGATCCGCGACTCGACGCGCGTCGTGATCGCCGTCGTATTCACGCTCGGCATCTGCGAGGCGCCGAGACGGGCTCCCTCGCGCGCGGCATTCGTGAGGTTGTTGTAAAGGAAGAGCGCGCGCCCGAAATCGATCATGCCGAGGAAGAGCAGGATGACGATGGGAAGGACGAGCGCCATCTCCACCATCGCCGCGCCGCGCTCGTTGCGAACGAACCGCGACCACTTCATCGGTGCGACCTCGAGCATTAAGGGAGGAACAGAGGGAACCACACCGCGACCGTCAGACCGGCCACCATCGCCAGACCGTACGGCATCTTTCGAGACCGCGGATCGGACCGGAGAGGCCCCGCGGCCACTTCGCTCGCCGTCGTGGCGGACGCACGGAGCGCGCGCTGCCGGACGACCGAACCCGCTACCCA
>DATMHT010000531.1:0-2583 GCA_035554795.1 Gemmatimonadaceae bacterium
CACCTCCGTCGCGGCGCGTGACACGTGCTCGCAGTCGCGCGGACGCTCGACGCCGACGCGGTCGAGGATCCAGCGGATCCGGTCCTCGGTGACGTAGCCGCGGTGCTCCTCGCGCCACCACCGCTCCGCCTCGGCGCCCGAGGCAGCGTAGAGTGCGCCGAGCTCTTCGTCACCGATCGCGCACCCGACGTCGGCGAGCAGGCGCCGGATGGCCGCCCGCCGCCGCGCGACCCGTTCGGGGAGCGTCGAGCCGTCGTAGAGGGTGTCCCAGTAGTCGAAGGAAACGGCTTTGGGCATGGAGAGAGAATGGGTCAGGCGTAATGGGTAAGGGGTAACGGGAATCGCATCGCGCGAGCCGGCACGTGGCCGGCCGGGCGCGTTCTCCCGTTACCCCTTACCCGTTACGCCTGACCCGCCCACTACCGCGTCGGCCGCCCGGGCGGGTTGTCGCTCTTGAAGACGTCGCGATTGAGCTGGATGTACTGCTTCAGGTTGTTCGGCACGTCTTCCTCGGGGAAGATCGCCGTCACCGGGCACTCGGGCTCGCACGCACCGCAGTCGATGCACTCGTCGGGATGGATGAAGAGCTGATCCGGTCCCTCGTAGATGCAGTCCACGGGGCAGACGTCCACGCACGCTTTGTCCTTCGTGTTGATGCAGGCTTCTGTGATGACGTAAGGCATGGGAGTCTCGATGATGTCGTGCGGCGCGGTCGGCCGGGCGCGGGGGCGCGCCGCGGCAGCCTGCAAGATAGGCCGGCACGCGCCCAGCCTCAACGTCAAGGCGGGGCAGAAAGAGTGCCGCCCCGTCTCTGGATTTCGGGGCGCCGGCGTCTTATCTCCCACCGCATGCGACTGACCGTCAACGAGCGCGCCTACGACGTGGACGCGCCGCCGCACCACACGCTCCTCGAGGTGCTGCGCGAGCGGCTCAGCCTGACCGGGACGAAGCTCGTCTGCGACCGCGGCGAGTGCGGCGCCTGCACCGTGCTCCTCGACGGCGTGCCCGCCTACGCCTGTCTGACGCTCGCCGCGGCCTGCGCGGGCCAGGCGATCACGACGGTCGAAGGGCTGCCCGCGCTGGGTGGCGGCGGCGGCGTGCTCCATCCCCTGCAGGCCGCGTTCATCCGCCACGACGCGGTGCAGTGCGGCTTCTGCACGCCGGGCCAGCTCGTCGCCGGGGCGGCGCTGCTCGCCCGCACGTCGTCGCCCACCGACGACGAGATCCTCGCCGCCATGAGCGGCAACCTGTGCCGCTGCGGCACCTACCCGAAGATCGTCGCGGCCATTCGCGACGCCGGCGCGGAAATGGCCGCGCGAGGCGGCGAGGCACCCGGTGGCTGACCGCTTCGTCTCCACCAAGGTCGAGATCGAAGGACGGGAGGAGACGAAGATCGTCGAGCTCCCGCTCTTCGACGTGCCGCTCTGGGACGAGCACGCGGAGCTGCACCACGTCGGCGCCCGCGTCGCGCGCGTGGACGCGCTCGAGAAGGTCACCGGGCGCGCCCGCTACACGGCCGACGTCGAGCGCCCGGGAATGCTGCACGCCGCGATCGTGCGCGCGCCGATCCCGCGCGGCCGCATCTTGCGCCTCGACCTCGCGCCGGCGCTCGCGCTCTCCGGCGTGCGCGCCGCCGTCGCCGGCGCGGACGCGCGCGCGAGCTTCGGGACGCGCGTGCGTCTCTTTCCCGACGAGGTGACCTACGCCGGCCAGCCCGTCGCCGCCGTCTGCGCCGACACGGCGGAGCTGGCGCGCGCGGCCGCCGCCGCGGTCGTCGTCGAGTACGAGCCGCTGCCGTTCGCGGCGACGTTCGACGACGCGGTGGCACCGAACGCGCCGCCCGTGCGTCCGCGTGGCGGCAACACGGCGCCGCGCACGCCACGCGTCGCCGAGCGCGGCGACGTCGAGCGCGGCTTCGCCGAGGCGGACGTCGTCGTCGAGCGCACGTACCGCACGCCGGTCGCGCTCCACACCGCGCTCGAGCCGCACGGCGCGGTCGCCGAGTGGGACGGCGACCGGCTCACCGTCTGGGAGTCCACGCAGGGCATCTTCAACACGCGCGACGACCTCGCCGACGCGTTCGCGCTGCCGCGCGCGTCGGTGCGCGTCATCAAGGACTACATGGGCGGCGGCTTCGGCGCGAAGAACGGCGCGAGCACCAACGCCTACCTCGCGGCGCTCCTCGCCCGCCGCGCCGGCCGTCCGGTGCGCTGCATCAACGACCGCGAGGGCGAGCAGACCGACGCCGGCAACCGTCCCGCCACGGTGCAGCGCGTGAAGCTCGGCGCCACGCGCGACGGCCGCCTCACCGCGATCGCCCTCGACGCCGACGTCCCGCTCGGCGTCTCCGGCTGGCAGGCGGGGCCGGGCAAGTTCTACCACGAGATGTACTCGTGCCCGAACGTGCGCACCGCGGAGACGTTCGCGTACGTCAACGCCGGCGCGATGGCCTCCTTCCGCGCGCCCGGCCACGTCGAGGGCGCCTTCGGCCTCGAGCGCGCGATGGACGTCCTCGCCCGCGCGCTCGGCGTGGACCCGCTCGAGCTCCGCCTCCGCAACTTCGCCGAGCGCGACGAGGAGAAG
>DATMHT010000532.1:0-4184 GCA_035554795.1 Gemmatimonadaceae bacterium
CGTCGCGTCGAGGATCACCTTGATGCCGCGCCGGCGCGTGTAGTCGCGCACCGCGCGGAGGTTGGCGAGGCTGATCGGCTGCCCGCCCGCCATGTTCACCGTCGCCGCGACGGAGACGTAGGGCACGCGCGCCTCGCCGACGCGCCGGACGACCGCGTCGAGCTTCTCGAGGTCCACGTTCCCCTTGAACGGGTGCTCCGACGCCGGGTCGTGCGCCTCGTCGATGATGACGTCGTGGAAGGTCCCGCCGGCGAGCTCCTGATGGGCGCGCGTCGTCGTGAAATACATGTTGCCGGGCACGTGGTCGCCCGACGCGATCATCACCTTCGACAGGATGTGCTCGGCGCCGCGCCCCTGGTGGGTCGGGATGAGGTGCGGGTAGCCGTAGTAGCGGCGGACGGCGTCCTGCAGACGGTAGAAGTTTCGCGACCCGGCGTACGCCTCGTCGCCCATCATCATCCCCGCCCACTGCCGGTCCGACATCGCGCTCGTCCCGGAATCGGTGAGCAGGTCGATGTAGACGTCGTCGGAACGGAGCAGGAAGGTGTTGTAGCCCGCCTCGCGGATGGCGCGCTCGCGCTCGGCGCGTGTCGTCATGCGCAGCGGCTCGACGACCTTCACGCGCCAGGGCTCGGCCCAGCTCTGGTGACGCATCGGTTTCCTCCCGGCGCGCACGCGGCGGCCGCGGTAGAGTGTGTGGTAGAGCCACACGCTAGGGGCGGCGAGAGGGGTTTTCAGTCGGGCGGGTTCCCCATGGGCGGTAGGGGAATGGGGCGGGAGCCCAGGGCCTGGGGCCCAGGGCGTAGGGCCCAGCCTGCGGTTGGAGGTGTCTGGTTCGGAACGGCGACCGGGGGCGCCCCGAAGCAGGCTAGGCCCTAAGCCCTGCCCTCGCCGTTTGTCCTCCCCCACCTGATACTCCCGCCCCGCGCCGAGGTGAAGACTATGGGTTGCAGGAACGGGCCTGCTCGCCGGCGATTCCGCCGGATGGTGCCGACGACAGGCCGCCTGCTGTCAGGCCGCTCGCCCGCTTCGCGATCCGCGCAGGCCGCGGCGACGAGCGCGGGCGGCGCGACCTCCAGACACGATTCTCGCTGGAGGGACCTATGCAATCCGCAACGAACAACAAGCTGATCGCCCGGCGCGTCTTCGAGGAGTACTGGAACAAGCACAAGACGGACTACTCGCCGGACATGTACACGAAGAACTTCACCCTCACCGATCCGTACGTCGCGATCACGGGCAAGGGCATCAACGCGGCGAAGAGCTACTTCGAGACGATGACGAAGGCCTTCCCGGATCTGAACTTCAAGATCGAGGAGCAGATCGGCGAAGGGGACACGGTCGTCACCCGGCTGTTGGGAACGGGGACGCACGAGGGCGAGCTCCTCGGCGTCTCGCCGACGCACACGAAGGCGACGGTGCCGGTGATCGTGTTCCACAAGTTCGAGGACGGCAAGATCGCCAGCGCGTTCGTCTTCTGGGACGCGTTCAGCTTCCTCCGCGCGACCGGCGCGTTCGCGCCCGCCGGCATGAAGCCGGCCTACGCCAAGCCGTGACCGATCCGGGCGGGTGGCCCTCCGGCGGCGGCCACCCGCTCGGCATCACGAACATGGGGGGGCAAAGGAGCGAGCCGCCCGGGACACGTCCCGGGCGGCTCGTTAGGCCCTGAGCCCCAGGCCCTCGCCTACTTCTTCACCACCAGCGGCGTCACCATCACGTGCAGGTTGTGATTGATGCGCACGCCGGCGATGCCGTCGGTGGGGACGGCGGACCGCGCCACGGCGGCGACGACCTTGTCGTTGACCAGGAAGTGCACCGTGTCGGCGGTGGTGTGGGCGGCGAGCCGGTACGTCGCCTTGCCCGACGCGTCGGCCTTCGGCACCGCGTCGCTCGACGTCCAGCCGACGACGTCCTTCGTCGTCGCCCCGTCGCGCACCTTCACGAGGTACTGGCCGGTGCCGCGCACGAGGAAGTAGGTGTAGCGCGGCGCCGCGCCGTCGAGGTTCTGGCCGCCGATGAAGATGCCGTACGCCTCGGGATGGGCGGGGCTCTCGAGCTGGTCGAAGGCCGCGCTGGCGGTGTAGGCGCCGCGCGCCGTGTCCTTCGCGGCCCAGACGATGTGCGCCGGCCCGGTAGTGACCTCCCAGCGTCCACCGGCGGCGCTCGCGTACTTCGCGCCGCTGATGTCGGCGCCCTCGCGATCGGTGCGGCCGACGTAGCCGGCGGGCACGCCGACGGCGCCGGCGGCGCCGCGGTCGGCGTCGTGCGCCATCGTGCCCATGGCGTGCGTCGTGTCGCCGGCGGCCGGGGAGGCGGTGGCCGCGGCGGCGGTATCGGTCGCGACGGCCGGCTTGCCACCGGTCGAGCAGGCGGCGGCGATCATGAGCAGCGGGGTGACGACGGGGAGTGTCGTTAGGCGCACGGAAACCTCGGGGTTGGGGTTGGGCTGCCCGTAGGATGACACGACGGGCCGACGACGGTAAAGGGGAGGGGATGCAAGAATGGACGGGAAGGACCAACTGCAGTCGTCGGTTCGACGGAGAGCCATTGGTCGTTGGTGAATGGTGATCGGCCGCCAACGACAGCGCGCGGAGGCAGGCTCCGGTGCGTCGTCGTTGTGAACCAGCGACTCCCTACCAACCACCAACAGCGCTCGGTCGAACCGAGAACTGCAGTCGGTTCGTCAGTTGGTTCGTGAAGTCTCGTGTTGCGTTCACCGTCACACGATCGCATACTGCCGCGTGCCACAGGACCTCGTCGCCTACCGCCGCGATCTGCCGGGCGGCCGCACCGTCATGATCACGATCGACGACAGCGCCGACGATGCCGCCGATGGGCGGTCACCGTCCGCGGTCGTCGGCCGGCTGATGCTCGAGCGGCGCACGGACCCGGATCGGCGCCGCGGTGGCGAGCCGCCGATCGTCGCCGAGGTGCGCGGCGCGACGCGGAGCGAGGTGCTCGCGTCGCTCAAGTCGCTGGCCGAGAGCGAGGGCGAGGTCGCGCGGCGGCTCGACGCATGGCTCTCCAGCCGCCACAGCGCCGAGCGGCAGCTGCCGCCCGGCCAGCGCGCGCGGATGGCCGACGGCACGTGGTGGAGCGTCGAGCGGCGCGCCGCGCACCAGCTCTGGTTCCACGGCGGCGACGGCGCGCTGCGGCAGGTCGCGGTGCCGGCCGGCTTTCCGGAGCAGGCGAGCACCGCCGAGCTCCAGGCGCTCTGGTCGCGCGCGACCGTCGTGAAGTAGCGGTCCCGTAGCGGTCCCGTAGTGGTGCGGTAGCGGCAGCGTCCGGGCGTGCGGCGCGCACGGAGGACGACGTACGCGGCACGCGCCGCACCTGTCGCGCGACGGCCGTCGTCGCGCCGCGTCGCACGCTGTTCGTCGTCGTCGCTCGCTGTCGTTCGCTGTCGTTCGTTGTCGTTCGTCCTGTCGTTCGTCGTATTGTGCGCGGAATTTGCATGAGTCCGCATACACCCTCCTACAATCGAGGATCATCATCATGGCGACTCGCAAGAAGACGTCGAGTAGAGGCAGCAGCAGTCGGACGAAGCGCAGCGCGGGCCGCGGCGCCAAGCGCTCGGCGTCGTCGAAGCGCAGCAGCAGCGGTCGTGGCTCGAGCTCGCGCGCCAAGTCGTCGCGCGGCTCCTCCGCCCGGAAGTCCTCGGCGAAGAAGTCCTCGGCGAAGAAGTCGTCCGCCCGGAAGTCCACGGCCAAGCGTGGCAGCACGGCCAAGCGCGGCACCGCCAAGCGCGGCACCGCCAAGCGCGGCGCCGCCAAGCGCGGGACGGCGAAGCGCGGCGCGATGAAGCGCAGCACCGCCAAGCGTGGCAGCACGGCGAAGCGCAGCACGGCGAAGCGCGGCACCGCCAAGCGCGCCGGGACGGCGAAGCGCGCCGGCACGACCAAGCGCGCCGGCACGGCCCGGAAGCAGTCCCCGGTCGCGCGCGTCCAGCGCGTCGCCACCACCGTCTTCGACCAGGCGGTCGAAGGGGTGAAGGACGTCGCCGGCTACGTCGGGGACAAGGTCTCCGACCTCACGTCCTAAGCGCGGACGACACGGAGCACTCCCGGCGCGCGGCTCTTGAAGTCGCCCGCGCCGGGGTACACGATGCGGGGCAGCGCACGTCGGTCGCGTGCGCTGCCCCGCGCTCGTTGCGCCCACCACCGCCGCCGCCCGGCCCGGCCGTC
>DATMHT010000533.1:0-7725 GCA_035554795.1 Gemmatimonadaceae bacterium
GGAGATGGTGATGCCGGGCGACAACGTCCAGATGACCATCGAGCTCATCACGCCGATCGCGATGGACGAGGGCCTCCGCTTCGCCATCCGCGAGGGCGGCCGCACGGTCGGCGCCGGCGTCGTCGCCAAGATCCTGAAGTAAACAGAACCGGGTAGCGGGTAGCGGGTAGCCGAACGTCGCTTCACGGCGACCGCTGCCCGCCACCCGCTACCCGCTACCCGATAGAGCAGTCACATGCCCCGCGAAAAGATCATTCTCGCCTGCAGCGATTGTAAGAATCGCAACTACTTCTCCATGAAGAACAAGCGCCTGCACCCGGAGCGCGTCGAGTGGAAGAAGTATTGCCCCCGCTGCAACGCGCACAAGCTTCATAAGGAAACGAAGTAGTCATGGCGGTCGAGACCGTCGCGCGTCCTTCGTTCCCGGCCCGCGTCAGCGCGTTCTTCGCCGGGCTGCCCGAGGGCTACGAGAACGTGAAGTCCGAGCTGCGCAAGGTGACCTGGCCCGACATCGGGCAGATTCGCCAGGCGACGATCGGGATCATCGCGGTCGTGCTCTTCGTCGGCGCCATCATCGCGCTGCTCGACGTCGTCCTGCAGCAGGTGCTGGTGCGCTGGATCCCACAGCTTTTCGGCGGGCGCTGACGTGGACCACCGCTGGTACGCCATCCAGACGACCTCGGGGCACGAGAACAAGGTCCGTTCGCTGATCCAGCGGAAGATCGACCAGGATCCGACGCCCGCCGAGGAGCGCGCGATCCGTCAGGCGCTCGTGCCGACGCAGGAAGTCGTCGAGATCAAGAACGGCAAGAAGGTCAACGTCGAGCGGAAGATCTTCCCCGGCTACGTGCTCGTGGAGATGGTGATGAACCAGGACACCCTCCACACGATCAACGGCATCCAGGGGGTCATCAAGTTCGTCGGCCAGGACCGCTTTCCGCAGCCGCTGCGCCCCGACGAGGTCAATCGCCTGCTCGGCATCTCCGACGAGGCCGAGGTCGAGGAGCCGAAGGAGGAGATCCCCTTCCTCGTCGGCCAGGCGGTCGCGATCACCGAGGGACCGTTCACCGACTTCAACGGCACGGTCGAAGAGGTGATGGCGGACAAGGGCAAGGTGCGGGTGTCGGTCTCGCTCTTCGGGCGGCCGACGTCCGTCGAGCTGGATTACCTCCAGCTCAAGGGCTACTGAACGAGGGACGCGGGAAGAGGGACCGGGGACGGGTCAGCATGCGTCCCACCTTTCCCACTCCCGTCCCGGCAGGACGTCGGCTACCACGACGACGCTAATCACACCGTGGGAGTCAGACGGCGCCGTTCCATTCCGGACCACGCGCCGATGTACGAAGAGGAGTTCACATGGCAAAAAAGGTAACTGGCTTCGTCAAGCTGCAGATCCCTGCGGGCAAGGCGAATCCGGCTCCCCCCGTGGGTACGGCCCTCGGCCCCCAGGGGATCAACATCATGGCCTTCTGCAAAGAGTTCAACGCTCGGACGCAGGGCCAGGATACGATCCTCCCGGTCGAGGTCACGATCTACGGTGACAAGTCGTTCACCTTCGTTCTCAAGACGCCGCCCGCGGCTGTCCTGCTGAAGAAGGAAGCGGGAGTCGAGAAGGGCTCGGGCGCGCCGAACAAGAACAAGGTCGGCTCGGTCACCCAGGCCCAGATTCGCAAGATCGCCGAGATCAAGATGCCCGACCTCAACACGGACTCGATCGAGTCGGCGATGGCGATGGTGGCCGGCGCCGCGCGCTCGATGGGTCTGGAGGTGAAGGGCTGATGCGCACTCACGGCAAGAAGTTCCGCAGCGCCGCCGAGCGCATCGCCGCCGGCACGGCCTACCAGGCGCGCCAGGCGCTCGAGATCGTCAAGTCGTCCGCGTTCGCCAAGTTCGACGAGACGGTCGAGGTCGCGGTCCGCCTCGGCGTCGATCCGCGCCACGCCGACCAGGTCGTCCGCGGCACCGTCGTGCTGCCGGCCGGCACGGGCAGCACCGTCCGCGTGCTCGTCATCGCCGCCGGCGACAAGGCGCGCGAGGCCGAGGCGGCGGGCGCCGATCACGTCGGCGTCGAGTACGTCCAGCGCATCAAGGACGGCTTCCTCGACTTCGACGTCATGATCGCCACGCCCGACCAGATGGGTCAGGTCGGTCAGCTCGGGCGCGTCCTCGGCCCCCGCGGCCTGATGCCGAACCCGAAGGCCGGCACGGTGACGTTCGACGTCGCCCGCGCCGTCCGCGAGACCAAGGCGGGCAAGATCGAGTTCCGCGTCGACAAGGGCGGCAACGTCCACGCGGCGATCGGCAAGGTCTCCTTCCCGCTCGAGTCGCTCGAGACGAACTTCGCGGCCTTCATGGACCAGATCGTCCGCTCGAAGCCGGCCGCGGCGAAGGGCGTCTACGTCCGCAACGTCGCCGTCTCGAGCACGATGGGCCCTGGCGTCACTCTCGACACCACCCCGTACCGGTAAGGGAGACGCCATGAACCGTACTGAGAAGCAGCAGCTCGTCGACGAGCTGAGCGAGAAGATCAAGGGCGCCCAGGCGCTCTACTTCACCGACTTCACGGGACTCAACGTGAAGCGGATGACCGACCTGCGCCGGCGCCTCCGCAAGGCGGGCGTCGAGTACGTCGTCATCAAGAACACCCTGGCGCTGCGCGCGGTCAACGAGAGCGGCCTCACCGGCTCGCGCCTCAAGGGCCCGACCGGCGTCGTCGTCGCGAAGGATCCGGTCGCGGCGGCCAAGCTCCTCAGCGACTTCGCCCGCGAGAACGACCAGAAGCCGGCCGTCAAGGGCGGCATGCTGCAGGGGCTGCAGATCGACGAGGCGCAGGTCAAGCGCATGGCCACGATGCCGTCGCGCGAGCAGATGCTCGCCGAGCTCGGCGCGGGGCTGATGTCCCCGCTCGCGGCCTTCGCCGGCGCGATGAACGGGATGATGTACATGATGGTCGGCGCCCTCGAGGCGCTGCGCACGCAGAAGGAAGGGTCGCCGGCCGCCGGCGCCCAATAAACCCCAGGCGGATTGCCTGACTACACGCCCCAGCGTTGACTGCAACGCCTGGGTTTTACTAGGAGAATCGGAGCAATGGCTACCACGACCCTGTCCAACGAAGAGATCCTCGAGGCGATCGGCAACAAGACGGTCTTCGAGCTCGCCGATCTGATCGAGGCCTTCAAGACGAAGTTCAACGTCACCATCGCGGCCGCCCCGGTGGGCGGTGGCGCCCCGGCCGCTGGCGGCGCGGGTGGTGCGGCGGCCCCGGCGGCCGAGGAGCAGACCGAGTTCACGGTCAACCTCAAGGAAGCCGGCGCCAAGAAGATCCAGGTCATCAAGGTCGTCCGTGAGATCACGGGCCTCGGCCTCAAGGAGGCGAAGGACCTCGTCGACGGCGCGCCGCAGACGGTGAAGGGCGGCGTCTCGAAGGACGAGGCCGCGACGATCAAGGCGAAGCTGGAAGAGCAGGGCGCGACCGTCGAGGTGAAGTAAGAGGGCAGGGCCCTGGGCCTCGGGGCCTAGGGCCTAGACCGCCTCGGGAAGCATCCCGGCAGCTCGTCTAGGCCCTACGCCCTCCGGCCCGCGGCCCTCCCCCTCTCACTTCTCCGCGACGCGATCGTGATTAGATTCAAGCATCGCCTAACAACTGTAGCTCTCTCTGCTCCGCCCCGAGCTCGCGAAATTTCTGCGGGCGCCGGGGCCGGAGCTGTTTTCGCCTGCGTGCGGGTGATAAATGGCTGACATGATGAAGCAGATTTCGTTCGGCAAGCTCGAGGGCGGGATGGGGATGCCGCACCTCCTCGACATCCAGACGCGCGCCTTCGAGGCCTTGCTGCAGCTGGATGCCGCCTCGCAGAACCGTGAGGACATCGGTCTCGAGCGCGTCTTCAAGGATCTCTTTCCGATCACCGACGTCCACGAGAACTTCTCGTTGGAGTTCGTCCGCTACACCCTCGGCGAGCCGAAATACTCGGTCGAGGAGTGCATCGAGCGCGACATGACGTTCTCGGCGCCGCTCAAGGCGACGCTGCAGCTCGTCATCAACGAGGACGTCAACGGCGTCAAGCGTCCGCGCAACATCATCGAGAAGGAGGTCTATCTCGGCGAGCTTCCGCTGCTCACCGGGCTCGGCACCTTCGTCATCAACGGCGCGGAGCGGGTGATCGTCAGTCAGCTCCACCGCTCGCCGGGCGTGGTCTTCGAGGAGTCCACCCACCCGAACGGCCAGCGCCTCATCTCGTCGCGGATCATCCCCTTCCGCGGCTCGTGGGTCGAGTTCACCGTGGACATCCACGACGTGATCTACGTCCACATCGACAAGAAGAAGAAGTTCCCGGCGACGGCGCTGCTGCGCGCCTTCGGCTACGGCACGAACAAGGACATCTACGACGTCTTCTTCGGCGTCCGGGACCTCGACCTGGTCAAGGCGCGCGAGAACCGCCAGGACCAGCGTGAGCTCTTCGGCGCGATCGTCGCCGAGACGCTGACGCTCGCCGGCAAGGAGACCGATCCCGACGCGCCGAAGCCGAAGACCAAGAAGGCCCGCGCCGAGCGCGAGGCCGCCGAGGCGGAGCTGGTGGTCAAGGAAGGCGACGAGCTCACCGAGCAGCTCGTCGAGCGCCTCCGCGAGGCGCGCGTCAAGAAGATCAAGGTCTTCGCGTCGTACATGACCGTGGACCTGCGCGACGAGCAGGACGCGATCGAGCGTGGCGAGCGTGAGGGCGCCGAGGGCGCACGCGTGCTCGCCCGCGACGTCGTGGACGCCGAGTCGGGCGAGATCCTCGCCGAGGCCGACCAGCAGCTCAAGCCGGCGCTCATCAAGCGCCTGCGCAACGCCGGCGTGCTCAAGGTGCAGGTGTTCGCGCCGAGCGGCCGCGTCGAGAGCGCGCTGATCAAGAACACGATCGCCAAGGATCCGACCCACGGCGAGGACGAGGCGCTCAAGCAGATCTACTCGCTGCTCCGTCCGGGCGACGCGCCGAACAAGGAGACGGCGCGCCAGGCGCTCGACCGCCTCTTCTTCAGCCCGAAGCGCTACGACCTCGGACGCGTCGGCCGCTACAAGATCAACCAGCGCCTCGGGCTCAATCAGGACCCGGGGAAGACGGTCCTCACGAAGGACGACTTCGTCGCGATCATCCGCTACCTCGTCGAGCTCCACGAGGGCCGCGGCCACACCGACGACATCGACCACCTCGGCAACCGCCGCATCCGCAGCGTCGGTGAGCTGATCGCGAACCAGTTCTCGGTCGGCCTGAGCCGCATGGCGCGCCTCGTGAAGGAGCGCATGTCGATCAACACGGATCCCGAGAAGATCTCCCTCGACGATCTCGTGAACGCGCGTACGGTCAGCGCGGTGATCCAGGCGTTCTTCGGCTCGTCGCAGCTGTCGCAGTTCATGGATCAGACCAACCCCCTCGCCGAGCTGACGCACAAGCGTCGCCTCTCGGCGCTCGGACCGGGCGGTCTGACGCGCGAGCGCGCCGGCTTCGAAGTGCGCGACGTGCACTATTCGCAGTACGGCCGCATGTGCCCGATCGAGACGCCGGAAGGTCCGAACATCGGCCTGATCACGTCGCTCGCCTGCTACGCGCGAGTGAACGACCTCGGGTTCGTCGAGACGCCGTACCGCGTCGTCAAGAACAGCCGCGTCACCGACGAGATCGCGTGGCTCGACGCGAACCGCGAGGAAGACGCGATCATCGCGCAGGCGAACTCGAAGCTGAACGACGACGGCTCCTTCGCCGACGAGCTCGTGCTCGCGCGGCAGCAGGGTGACGTGCCGCTCGTCGCGCCCGACCGCATCGACTACATGGACGTCGCGCCCGAGCAGCTCGTCTCGATCGCCGCGGCGCTCATCCCGTTCCTCGAGCACGACGACGCGAACCGCGCCCTCATGGGCTCGAACATGCAGCGTCAGTCGGTGCCGCTCCTCAACCCGCGCACGCCGCTCGTCGGCACGGGGCTCGAGGAGAAGGTGGCGAAGGACTCGGGCGCGGTGATCATCGCCAAGCGCTCGGGCGTCGTCTCGCGCGTGACGGCCGACGAGATCATCGTCGACGCCGGCCCCGCCGAGCGCCGTTCGCAGGACCGCCGCGCCGACGACCGGCCGCTCGCGCGCCTGACGCAGCACGACCGCTACCGCCTCAAGAAGTACTGGCGCACGAACCAGGACACGGCGATCAACCAGCGCCCGCTCGTCCGCCTCGGCCAGAAGGTCAAGGCCGGCGACGTGCTCGCCGACGGCGCCGCGACCGAGATGGGGCAGCTCGCCCTCGGCTCGAACGTCACCGTCGCGTTCATGCCCTGGTACGGCCACAACTTCGAGGACGCCATCGTCCTCAGCGAGCGCCTGGTGAAGGATGACGTCTACTCGTCCATCCACATCCAGGAGCTCGAGCTGCACGTCCGCGACACGAAGCGCGGGCAGGAAGAGATCACGCGCGAGATCCCGAACGTCGCCGAGGAGTCGCTCATCGACCTCGACGAGCGCGGCATCGTGCGCATCGGCGCGCACGTGAAGCCGGGCGACATCCTCGTCGGCAAGATCACGCCGAAGGGCGAGACCGAGCTCTCCCCCGAGGAGAAGCTGCTCACGGCCATCTTCGGCGAGAAGGCGAAGGACGTGAAGGACTCCTCGCTCAAGGTGCCGCCGGGGATGGAGGGCGTCGTCATCGACGTCAAGATCTTCTCGCGCATCGAGGACCAGGTCGTCGAGAAGGACCGCGGTGAGCGCATCGGCGACGTGCGTCGCCTCGAGGGCGAGGAGAAGATCCGCGTCAACGAGGTCCGCGACGCCGAGCTCGTCGAGATGCTCGACGGCCAGAAGGTGGCGCTCGCGCTCAAGAGCGGCACCGTCGAGGAGGCGATCCCGCAGGGCACCGTGCTGACGCGCGAGTTCCTGCAGGGCTTCCGCATGACGGGGCTCGACCTCAAGACGTTCCGCGTCGAGAACAAGGGCGTCAACGAGCAGGTCCGCCGCATCATCGAGGCGGCGAACGAGGAGAAGGCGCGGCTCGAGGAGAAGGCCGAGGAGCGGATCGACCGCATCCTCCAGCCCGACGAGCTGCCGCCGGGCGTCATCCAGCTCGTGAAGGTCTACCTGGCCGAGAAGCGCAAGATCTCGGTCGGCGACAAGATGGCCGGCCGCCACGGCAACAAGGGTATCGTGGCGCGCATCGTCCCCGAGGAGGACATGCCGTTCCTCCCCGACGGCCGTCCGGTGGACATCGTGCTCAACCCGCTCGGCGTGCCGAGCCGCATGAACGTCGGACAGATCCTCGAGACCCACCTCGGGTGGGCCGCGAAGCTGCTCGGCTTCTACGCGAAGACGCCGGTGTTCCAGGGGGCGAACGAGAAGGAGATCGGGCTGCTGCTCAAGATCGCGGGCCTCACGTGGGTGCGTGATGCGCTGGAGCTCAAGACGCCGAAGCTCGAGATCAGCCAGGCCGACGTGAACGCGATCCTGGCCGACATCAAGCCGGAGCGCATCGAGGAGGGGAAGGCGCTCCTTCTCAACGACGTCACGCTGAACGATCTCGGCGCGCGCGGGATGTCGCAGGCGACGCGCGACATCTACGCTCGCATCCGTGAATTCATCGCGACGGCGGCGCGTGAGCTCGTGCAACGCGAGACGACGTCGATCGGTCACGAGGTGAACTTCCACCAGACCGAAGACGCGGATCTGCCGGCGTCGAAGAAGGCGGAATACAAGGCGGCGCTGAAGCA
>DATMHT010000534.1:0-8535 GCA_035554795.1 Gemmatimonadaceae bacterium
GCGCGCGAGTCGCCGACGTGCGAGTTGTGCGCCCACACGATCACGCGGGCCGGCCGGCCGAGCCGCGCCTGCAGGTGCTGGCGCAGCGCCTGCAGCGTGTCGGCCATGTGCGTGTCGCGCAGGTTCCAGCTCGACACTCGGCCGCGGAACATCGACCGGTAGTAGCGCTCCGCGTCGAGCACGAGGCGCGCGTTCATCTCGGCGGAGAAGAAGTCGTCGGACGCGGCGTCGCCATCGGCGCCGTCCTCCTCGGCGGCCTGCTCGCGCGCGTACTGCGGCGCGCGCCGCGTGAGGTCCACGAGCTGCTGCACCACCTCGTCCTCGCACGACTGCGAGAGGTCGAAGCTCGCCGCGTAGCCGTACGCCTGCGGGTCCTCGCCGAAGTGCTCGAAGCAGGCGTAGCGGTGCTGCGCCCGGCGGGCCGCCTCGGGGTCCACCACCCGCAGGTACTCGAGTACCGCCTCCATCGAGGCGTGCAGGCTGTAGAGATCCAGTCCGTAGAACCCGACCCGCGCGGCCTCGGGCAGCGCGTCGTTGTGCGCGCGCAGCCAGCCCACGAAGTCGAGCACGTCGGCGTTGCGCCACATCCACTGCGGGAAGCGCTTGAATCCCCCGAGCGCGTCGGTCGCATCGGGGTCGATGCCGCGGCCGCGCACGAAGCGGTTCACGCGGTACGCGTCCGGCCAGTCCGCCTCCACCGCGACGGCGACGAATCCCTTCTCGCGGATCAGCCGCTTCGTGATCTCGGCGCGGATCCGGTAGAACTCGTGCGTGCCGTGCGACGCCTCGCCGATGAGCACGAAGCGCGCGTCGCCGACGAGCGCGAGAAGCGGATCGAAGTCGTCGGGAGCGCCGACGAGTGGACGGACGGCCGCGTGCAGCGCGCTGGTGAGCGCGCGATCCATGGTGGCGGGCATGGTTCCTCCCCGAGCGCGCTCAGCGATGCTCGACGGAACGATCGAACACGTACTTGTGGTCCGCGATCTTGTGCTCGGCGACGGCCCGCGTCACGTCCGACGACGTGATGATCCCGAGCAGCCGGCCCTGGTCGAGCACGAGCACGCGGTGCACGCCCGTGCTCTTCATGTAGTCGGCGGCGGCCGTGACGGGCAGATCGGGCGCCAGCGAGACCGCCTTGCGCGTCATCACTTCGGCCACGGTGTGCTCGGCGAAAAGATCCCACTCCGGGCTGCTGGTCTCGGCGAAGCGCTCGTCGGTCGAGGCGCCGGCGTCGGCCCAGAGCTCGTTGAAGTACGTCGCCGGGGGCGCGTCGCCGACGTCCCACTTCTCCAGCGCCCACTCGTCCACTTCGCGTGGCTCCTCGCCGCCCGTCGGCACCGTCGGCGTCGAGGCAACGAAGTCGAGCAGGTCGGTCGCGGTCACGACACCGACCACCTTCTCCCCGACCACGACCGGCGCGCCGCTCACGTGGCGGCGGGCGAACAGCTCGGCGGCGTCGCGCAGCGTCGTCTCCGGCGTCACGGTGAGCACGTCGCGCGTCATGACGTCTCGAATCTGCAGCATGGGGTCCTCCCTCGGTCGCACTGCGTCTGAGCGCCGCGCTCGCGGTCGCGCGCGCGCGTCGCCTCGATCGAGTGTAGAGCGGCGCTTCGGACGCGTCTGTCAGTCGAAGGACTACGCCCGCCGCGGCGCTTCGGCACGCCGGCATCGCCCGCGCCGTCCGATGCCGACCGGCGCTCTTGCCGGCCCCTTCTCTGCGCCTTCATCGTGCAGCGGGACGCAATCACGCCGAGCCGGTGAGGAGACATGACGGTGGCGCTCGACGTCGCACGGGTGGCGGTCCTCGCGCTCTGCATCGGCGGGTGCGCGGCGGGCGAGGCGCGGCCGGCGTCGCGCGCCGAGCGGGAGGCGTACATCGCGCGACGCGGCACGCTGACGGCCGCCGAAACGACGCGCGTCGGGTGGCGCGGCCGCTACGCCGTCTATCGCGTGCGACTCGCGAGCAGCACCGGGATGGCGGTGACAGGGCGGCTGCTCGTGCCGGCCAGCGGCGCGCCGCCGTTCGCGGCGGTGCTCCTCAATGACGGTCGCGAGCTGAACAGCCATGCGGTGGACGCCCTGCCAGCGGACTTCGGCGACGTCGTCGCGCTGTCGCTCGACTACCCGGAGGCGCTGCCGTACGACGTGCGCGTCGGCACGCTCGTCCGCCGCCAGGACGAGCTCCGGAGCCTCGCCCGCGAGATCCCGTCCGCCCTCTCGCTCGGCGGCACCTACCTCGCGCGCCGCGCCGACGTGGACGGCGAGCGAGTCGCGCTCGTGGCGACGTCGTTCGCCGTGCCGTTCGCGGTCATCGCGGCGTCGCTCGACAGCACGTTCCGGAACGTCGCCCTCGTCTACGGCGCCGGAGATTTTCCCGGCGTGCTGGCCGCGAACCTCACGCTCCGGCCGGCGTGGCTGCGCACGCCCGCCGCGCGAATCGCGATGAGCTCGTTCGCCGAGTTCGAGCCGGCGCGCTTCGTCGCCGCTATCGCCCCGCGGCCGCTGCTCATGGTCAACGGCGTCGACGACCCGCAGATGCCGGTGCCCGCCGTTCGCGCGCTCTACGCGGCGGCGCGAGAGCCGAAGAGTCTCGTCTGGCTGCGCACGGGGCACCTGATGCCCGACGACTCCGCGCTCATCCGCGCGCTCGTGGACACGACGCTCGCACGGCTGCCGGTGCTCGAGCACCGCGCGACGCCACCGCCCGCCACTAGCTCGGTCGCGCTCCCGCCAGCCCGCTCGCGACCAGCTCCAGCCGCGGCTCGCCGCAGTGCGTGGCGATCGCGTCCGCCACCCGATCGCGCAGCCGCACCGCGGCTTCCCATCCTTCGCCGTCCGGCGCGATCGGAGCGCCGACCCAGAGGTGGATCGGGCCGGGCCGCGGGAACGATCGTCCGCTCGGCAGCACGTGCCGCGTGCCTGTCAGCGCCAGCGGCACCACCGGCGTCTGTGTGGCCACGGCGGTCTCGAACGCGCCCATGCGAAACGGGCGCAGCCCGGCGGCGCGCGTGAACGTGCCTTCGGGGAAGAAGAGCGCCGTCTCCCCGCCACGCACGCGGCGCGCGATCGCCTCGTAGTCGGCGAGGCCGCGCTCGGGGTCGAGCCGATCCACGGTCGGGTGGCGCGCCCGTCGCACGAACGTCCCGACGAGCGGCCACGACAGCACCTCGCGCTTCGCCACGAAGACGAAGTCGAGCGGTAGCAGCGCGATCATCGCCGGCGTGTCGGCGTACGACGAGTGGTTCGCGGCGAGCACGAGCGGGCCGCGTCCTCGCAAGTGGTCCATTCCCTCGGCCGAGAGCGGGCAGCCCGCGATCCGCAACGCTAGCCGCGCGCCCACGCGCTGGAGCGTGAAGGCGAGCCGGCGCGACGGGATCACCGCCGCCGCGAGCCAGCTCGCGAGCCCGAACGTCGCGAGCGCCGCGCCGAACGCGAGCGTGAAGTACGCGACGTACACCCAGCGCCCGGCCCGTCGCACCGCGGCGCCCGCTGCCGCCCCCGCCCAACCGCGCGCGAGCGTCGCGCGACGCCGGAACGAGAGCCGCGGTCGTACGCCGAGCGCGCCCGCGAGATAGCGCGCCTTCGTCTCGCCACGCTGGATCTTTCCGCTCGGCGTCTTCGGCACCGAGCCCGGCGGCACGACGACGACGCGGTCCGGCGGCAGACCCACCACCTCCGCCACGCGCGCGATCACGGCCGCCTCGAGCGCCGTCCACTCGGCCGGCTCCGTCGTGCGCGTCTCGGCGACGACCACGAGCTGCTCCGTGCCCTGCGTCGGGTCGGCGACGCCGAACGCGGCGACGCAGCCCTTGCGCACGCCGTCCACGGCGGCCGCGACCTCCTCGATCTCCTGCGGCACGAGGTTGCGTCCGCCCTTGATGATGAGATCCTTGCGCCGCCCCGTGACGTACAGCTCGCCGCCGGCGCGGTAGCCGAGATCGCCGCTGTCCATCCAGCCGCCGGGGAGCGAGACCGCCGCCGTCGCTTCGGCGTTGCCGTGGTAGCCCGCGGTCACCGACGGTCCGCGAAAGACGATCCGGCCGACGACGCGCTCCGGCACCTCCTCGGCGGCAGCGGCGTCGGCCGCGACGATCCGGACCTCGTGACCCGGCAGCGCGGTGCCGACGGAGACGAACCGCAGCGCGCCATCCTCGTCGCGTGCGGCCGGCACCGCCCTGCCCTCGCGCTCGAACACGAGTCGTTCGACGCGATCGACGCGCGGCCCGCGTCCGACCGGCGGGACGCAGAGCGCCACCGAGCACTCGGCGAGCCCGTAGACCGGCATGAGCGATTCGCGCTGGAACCCGTAGCGCTCGAATCGGCGCGCGAAGCGGTCGAGCGTGTCCGGGCTCACCGGCTCCGAGCCGTTGAGCGCGCACCGCCACGACGAGAGGTCCAGTCCCTCCAACGCCTCGTCGCGGATCTTCCTCACGCACAGCTCGTAGGCGAAGTTCGGCGCCGGCGACAGCGTCGCGCGGCGGCGGTGAATCGCCCAGAGCCACCGCTCCGGGCGTGCAAGGAAGGAGAGCGGCGACTGCAGCGCGACCGGGATGCCGCGCACCATGCAGCAGAGCCAGGTCCCGATGAGCCCCATGTCGTGGTACAGCGGGAGCCAGCTCGCGCCGACGTCGGTCGGGCGCATCTCGACGCCGCGCGCGATCGCGTCGATGTTCGCGAGCAGGTTGGCGTGCGTCAGCTCGACGCCTTTCGGCGCGCCCGTGCTTCCCGACGTGTACTGGATGAGCGCCGCCTCGCTCGGGCCGCCGAGCGCCTCCACCGCGGCGGGATCCACGGAGCCGGCCGCCGTGTCGAGCGACGACGCGGTCGTCACCTCACGCAGTGACGGTGCCTCGCGCCGGAGGAGATGCGCGACCGGCGCCGCCTCCGCGAGCGTCACGAGACAGCGCGCACCGGCGTTGACGAGGATGCCGCGCTGGCGCCGCAGATACTCCTCGAGCCGGTCGAGCCGCACCGGCGGGTAAAGCGGCACCGGGACCGCGCCGGTGACGAGGATGCCCTGGAAGACGCGCAGGAAGTCGAATCCTGTGGGCAGCATGATCGCGACCGTCTCTCCGCGAGCGACGCCGCGCGCGCGCAGACCGGCCGCGACGCGCGCGGCGCCGTCCCAGAGCGCGCCGTAGCTGATCACCTGCTCGGTGCCGTCGTCCGCGCGCAGATAGACGTGGGGGCGATCGCGCTCGAGCGTCGCGTGCTGGCGCAGCGCGCCGTGGATCGTGTCCGCCGACACCGCCACGGCTTCCGGCACGGCGACGGCTCGCGTCGCGGACGGACGCCGCATCGCGCCCGGCGCGCGCGTCGCGAGCGCGGCGGCGATCGCCTCGGCGCTGTCCATCAGCAGGAACTCGTCGCCTACCTCGCGGCCGAGCGCGAGCTCGAGCCGCATCAGCAGCTCGGCGCGCTCGAGGCTGCCGAGACCGACGTCGCGCTCGAGCGAGGCGGTCGGGCTGACGGCGCGCGCGGCGCGCGGCCCCACCGTCTCCAGCGCGAACTCGCGCAGCACCTGGAGCACGAGCGCGGTGTCGTCGCCGCGCTCCGGCGCGCTCTTCCCCGTCGCGGGACTCGTCATCTGTCCTCGGGCGTCGGACGGGAAGAAGATAGGGGCTCTCGGCGTGAAGAGTCACACCGGAAGCCCCTATCCCGCTGGCGGGACGAGATCTTCTAGACTGGACGCCATCGTGACCGGTGGCGTGATCTCGTTCCTTCCGTTCGCCGGGCGGTTCCGCCGAACGGGTCCTGGTTCTCGCCAGGGCGACGGCCGCGGCCAGCGACCTCGCAGCCGGCTCGTCGGGAGTCTTGCATTCCCGCCGAGTTGCCGCGCGACGGCGTCCCGCCGCGTGGCCGGGCGCGCGAGCGACGACCGCTCCTCGCGCGTCCGGAGCCAATATCGCACGGGTATTGCGCGCTTCAAGTCAGGCGAACGCCGACGCGCGACTCATGCCGGTCGAGGCCGGTGCCGGTCGCGCGCACGCGCTGCGGCGCCTTCGGGAATTGCCTGATGGCCTGGCGCCGCGCGGCGCGCATCGTCAGCCGATCCATGCACGAGACTCACTCGCCTCAGGAGGTAGCGATGCTCGCTCGAGACATCATGACGCGCGATCCCGAGGTCGTCACGCCCGACGAGACGGTCGCGCGCGCGGCGACGATCATGCGCGAGCTCAACGTCGGCATCGTGCCCGTCGTGAACGACCGCTCGCACATGAAGCTCGAGGGCGTCATCACCGACCGCGACATCGCCATCCGGTGCGTCGCGGAGCGTCATCATCGGGACTGCCGCGTCGCCGAGCACATGACCACCGATCATCTCGACACGGCCCGGACCGACACGCCCGTCGAAGACGTGCTCAGCACGATGGAGCACGACCGCGTGCGGCGCATTCCGGTGGTGGACGAGCGGGAGCGGCTCGTCGGTATCATCGCGCAGGCCGACCTCGCGCGGCGCGTCGGGCCCGCGGAGCCGCGCAAGATCGAGATGCTGCTCGAGCACATCTCCGAGCCGACGACGGGGCGCGCCGACTAGGCTCCGCGACAAGGCGCGCCGACCAGGCGCGCCTCACCCGGTCGGTCGTCAGCCGCCGGGCGGCGCCAGTCGCTCGCGGACGGGCGCCTTCATCACGGCGTGTCCGTCGGTTCCCTGCCGGCGGGCGGCGACCTCGAGGAGCGCGCGGACCTCGGCGTCGGTCGTCTGAGAGAAGTCCGCGTACCACTCACCGACGCCGTGGAAGCGCTTCGGTGTCATCACGCAGACGCACTCGTCGGTGAGCCGTCGCATGGCGATGCTCGCGTCCGGCGCGGCCACGGGCACGGCGACGACGATCGCCGCCGGATCGGACTGCCGGAGGGCGGCGACGGCGGCGAACATGCTCGCGCCCGTGGCGAGCCCGTCGTCCACGACGATGACGGTCTTGCCGCGCACGTCGGGCGTCGGACGCATGTTGCGGTACGCGGACTCGCGCCGCTCGAGCTCGCGGTGCTGCTCCGACGTCGCGTGCGAGACGGCCTCGTCGGAGATGTGCAGCGAGCCGATGAGCTGCCGGTCGAGGACGCGTACGCCGCCGGAGGCGATGGCGCCCATCGCCAGCTCCTCGTGGTGCGGGACGCCGAGCTTGCGCACGACGAAGACGTCGAGCGGCGCGCCGATCATGCGCGCGACCTCGCTCGCCACCGGAACGCCGCCGCGCGCCAGGCCGAGCACGAGCACGTCGCGCCGGCCGGCGTAGTCACGCAGGAGCGCGGCGAGCTGCCGTCCCGCGTCGATCCGGTCCTTGAATGGAGGGAGCATCCGAATCACCTCCGGTGGACGTGCCGCGCGCGGCGAGCGCCGCCGCGAAACCGGAGCGCTCTCGCCGAGCGCGCAACAACACCGCACGATACGAGCCCGCCACCTCCGTTGCCGTCGGGAGAATGACGACAGCATCCGTGCGGCAGTCCTCGCGACGTGGAGACCGATATGCGCTGCAAGAACGACGCGAGGGCGCGCGTCCGCGCACGGACACGCGCCCTCGCGCTGACACTCCCGATCGCGCGACTACTTCTGGAGTGCGTCGATCTCCTGCGCGTGGGCCTTGAGAAACTTCAGGTTCTCGACGTTGACGTCCTTGTCCTTCGCCAGCGAGTCGAGGCTGGCGCCCTCGTCGACCGCCATCTGGATGAAGGCGGCCTGAATCATGGTCCAGGTGACGACGGCGAAGTCGCGCGTGTCCATCCCCTCGGACTCGATCAGCGCCTTCAGCTTCGGCGTCGCGTTGATCTTCGCCTCGAACCCGTCGAGCGAGTCGTCGTCGTCCGCGCCGTTGCTCGCCGTGTCCTTCGCCTCGAGCTTCATCGCGTCCGCCTTCTTCTTGATCGCCGACCACTTGCGGACGTCGTCCATCGTGAGACGGTAGCTGTTGATCTCGCGCAGATCGGCGTCGCCGCTGCCGGCCGAGCGTGCGGCGACGCTCACGGGGCGGCCGGCGGCGGCGGCGTTCGTCTCGGCCGTGGCGTCGCTCTTCTTGCCACACGCGGCGAGCGTGGTGGTGGCGGCGACGAGGAGCGGAATGATGGCGTAGCGGTTCATGTGGATCGGGTGGGGGTCGATCGGATGGCGTGCGTCACTTCGGTGCGTGCCGCACGATGAGATGTCCCTGCTCGGCCAGGATGTAACCGGGCGTCGTGGCCGCGTCCGGACGCGCGAACTCCGCCCGCCACACCCCAGGCTCCGTCGGGCGCAGCGTCATGCGATAGATCGGATCGCTGGTCTCGGGATCGTCCTTCGACGGCGCGTCGGCGACCTGCTGCTCCTCGTGATGTCTCGACCACATGCTGTTCCACGTGTGGTCGTTGAACGTCGCCGGCGGCGCGGACCTGTACGTCGCGCGCCAGATGTCGGTCGGTACGCCGGTCTGGAACGTGACCGTCAGGCTGTCGCTGCGCGTTCCCGTCGGCGGCACGTCCTTGCCGTTGCAGTCGGTGCCCGCCGGCTCGATCGGGTTCTGGTCCCACTCGATCCGGTGCACGGTGAAGGTGCCGGGCTTC
>DATMHT010000535.1:0-1942 GCA_035554795.1 Gemmatimonadaceae bacterium
GCCGCCGACGAGGTCGTGGGGCGCGACGAGTGGGCGTCGGCGCGCCGCCGGCTGTCCATCGTGTCGTGGCTGCACCAGGGCGCGCCGCCGACCCGTCCGCCCGAGGGCTGGACCTGGCACGACGAGCTCCGCCGCCTCACCTACTTCGAGGCGATGGCCTACGCCGCCGACCGGCGCTGCCGGGCGGAGATGGGGCGGAGCTGAGGGCGCCTCTCGGCGCCCGATGCTGGCTTCTTGTTCAGACAGGATGAACCGGATGACGGCAAAGCCATATCCGGTTCATCCTGTTCATCCTGTCTGACAAGAACCGAGAGCCGCCGCTCACCCCACCGTCTCGGTCCGCAACTCCTCGAGCCGCGACTCGACCAGGCCCACGAGCTCGGCCATCGGCGCCTCGTCGAAGACGAGGCCGGCGCCGGCGGTGCGGTAGATCTCCGGGAGCGGGCGCGTGCCGCCTAACGCGAGCGCTTCCTTGTAGCGCGCGATCGCCGCGGCCGGGTCGGTGAGGCTGGCGCGCCAGATCTGAAGCGCGCCGAGCTGCGCGATCCCATACTCGATGTAGTAGAACGGGTGCTCGAAGATGTGGAGCTGCCGGTACCAGCGGGCGACGCGCTCGCGGTCGAGGCCACTCCAGTCCACGCCCGCCTCGAAGCGGCGCCGGATCTCGAGCCAGGCGGCGTCGCGCGCGTCGCGGTCGTGTCCCTGCCCGCTCGTGTAGATCCAGCTCTGGAACGCGTCCACGCTGGCGATGTGGGCGAGGCTCATGAGCACGTCCTCGAGGTGCTCGGTCCAGGCGCGGCGCACGTCGCTCGTCGCGTAGTAGCCCACCGGCGCGGCGAGATACGGCGCGGCCAGCAGCTCCATGCTCATCGACGCCAGCTCGGCCGCCTCCGACCCCGTGCCCCGCTGCCAGATGAACGGCAGGTCCGACGCGAGGAAGGCGTGGAAGCAGTGTCCCGCCTCGTGCACGAGCGTGTTCACGTCGTCGGCGACACCGACGGCGTTCATGAAGACGTACGGCCGCTTCCGGAAGTGGAGCTTCGTGCAGTAGCCGCCCGGCGCCTTGCCCGGCCGGCTCTCGAGGTCGAGCAGTCCCTCGTCGGCCATGATCCCGAAGTCGCGGCCGAGCTCCCGGTCCACGCGGTCGAAGATCGTGCGCGCCTTTCCGACGAACTGCCCGACGTCGGTGAACGGCACGAGCGCCGGCGCGTTGTCCGGATCCACCGCCAGATCCCACGGCCGCAGCACGTCCACGCCCAGCCGCTCGCGCCGCGACGCGAGCATGCGCTCGACCGCCGGCACCACCGTCCGCTCGACCGCGCGGTGGAAGCGGTGGACGTCGTCGGGCGTGTAGTCGAAGCGGTGCTTCGCGCGGTAGACGTAGTCCTCGTAGTTCGCGAAGCCGGCGTTCTTCGCGACGCGCTGCCGCAGCTCGTACATGCGGTCGAAGATGTCCGCCAGCTCGTCGCGCTTCTCGAGGTACGCGCCGGCGCCGGCGCGGAAGGCGCGCTCGCGCACGGCGCGGTCCTGCGACTTGAGCAGGGGCTGGAGCTGCGGGATCGTCTTCGGCACGCCGTCCCAGTCCACGCTCAGGCCGCCGGTGACCTTCTGGTAGGCCGCGCTCAGCTCCTCCAGCTCGGCCATGAGCGGGACGTTCTCCTCGCGGAAGATCTCGGCGTCGGTGCGGAACTCCTTCAGCAGCACCTCGAGATCGGGGCGCGTGTAGCCGACGTCGAGCAGACGCCGCGCGAGCCGCACCTGCTGCTCGTCCGCCTTCGGAAAGATCTCGGTCGAGAAGCGCAGGTACGCCGCCTCCTTCGCCGGGTCCGCGGTGTCGCCCGTGTAGGCGTTCATCGCGACCGTCCCCGCCTCGGCCACCAGCTCCTCGAGCCGGCTCCAGATCGCCAGCCACGCCTCGGCGTTCTCGCGCGTCAGCGGAGCC
>DATMHT010000536.1:0-5078 GCA_035554795.1 Gemmatimonadaceae bacterium
CGCTGACGCACGTGGACGCGGCGTCGGGCGAGGCGCGAATGGTGGACGTGTCGGCGAAGCCGGAGACGGAGCGTGTCGCGCGCGCTGCTGGCGCGATCCGCATGCGCGCCGAGACGCTCGCGGCGATTCGCGACAATGCGCTGGCGAAGGGCGACGTGCTCGCGGTCGCGCGCGTCGCGGGCGTGATGGCGGCGAAGCGTACCGCTGAGCTGATTCCGTTGTGTCATACGCTGCCGCTCAGCGACGTGCAGGTCGCGCTCACGCTCGACGAGTCGCTGCCCGGCGTGCGCGTCGAGGCGACGACCCGTTGCACGGGGCGCACAGGTGTGGAGATGGAGGCCATCACCGCGGTGTCCATTTGTCTGGTCACCATCTACGACATGGCCAAGGCGGTAGACAGAGAAATGTCCATTTCGGACATCCACTTGCTCGAAAAGTCCGGAGGTCGAAGCGGGCATTGGCGCCGAATGTGACGTTGTGTCCGTCGTTCGGACGGAACGACGCGTCACCTTCGACGAAATGTCCGGCCGTGTTCGGTGGCATGTGCGTTGCCCCTGTAGGGGGCGCGGCGCGGGGCCCACTACCCCGCGTTCGAGTTCGTAATCCAGCCAGGGAATGAGCCTCATGCGTAATCTTCGTGGCACCTACGTCCACCGTGGTGACGCCGAGCGTCGTCGCACGCGCGTCAAGCGCGCCGCGCTCCTGCTCACGTGCTGCGGGGCGCTCGGGATGGCGTGGGACGCGCGCACGGGTCCGGCCGAAGCGAGCGCGGAGACCGCGGTGCTGCCGCGCGGTGCCGAGCTGAATAACATGCGCGACGAGATCAACGCGGCGCGCGGAGAGATCGATCTCGCGCACGCCCAGCTCGAGCGCTGGAACCGCATCTACAACTACTCGACGAAGTACCGCATCGGTGCCGATCTCGCGGCGAGCATCTACGACGTCGCGATGCAGGAGAAGATCGAGCCGGAGCTGGCGTTCCGCCTGGTGCGCGTCGAGAGCGAGTTCAACGAGCACGCGACGAGCCCTGTCGGCGCCGTCGGCCTGACGCAGGTCATGCCGGCGACGGCGAAGTACTTCCAGAAGGACGTTACGAAGGAGAAGCTCTACGATCGCCACCTCAACCTGCGCATCGGCTTCCGCTACCTGCGCGGCCTGATCCGTGAATACAAGGGCGACGTCAAGCTGGCGCTGCTCGTGTACAACCGCGGCCCGCAGGCGGTGGAGACGCTGCGCACGCTCGGCGTGAACCCCTCGAACGGCTACGAGCACGCCGTGATGCGCGAGTACAACGGCAAGGGCACCATCGACTGAGCCCGAAGCGAGCAGGGCGGCGCCGCCCGGGAGTACCGGCGCCGGTGCACGAACGAAGCGGGGCGCGTCCACTCGGACGCGCCCCGCTTCGCTTTCATGCATCAACGATCGCCTGCATGCATCACGGCGCCGCGCGCCGTGCTACGACTTGTGCGCCTTCTTCTTGTTCGCCGAGCTGGCCTTCGACGTCGCGGCGTACTTCGGCGTCGTCCGCTTCGCGCCGTGCCCGCTCGCGCCGTGCTTCGCCACGCGTCGCGACGCCGAGCGCGCGGACTTGCGCGCCGGGGCCTTCACGATCAGCTCCTGACCCGGGAAGATCATGTTGCGGCGCAGATGGTTCAGCGCGCGGATGCGGGCCGGCTCGGTGTGATAGCGGCGCGCGATCCCGTTCAGTGTCTCGCCGTGACGCACGACGTGCACCGTGATGCGCGAGCTGGGCGGCCCGTAGCGCTCGATGGACGGATCGGGAACGTCCTGCGCCGCGCTCGCGACCGCCGCCGTCGGCACGAGGATCGTCTGGCCCGTCGCGAGGCGGCCGCGCTTGTTCTTCTCTACGCGCGGGTTGTACCAGGCGAGCTGCCGCGCCGTACGACCGGTGCGCGACGCGATCGAGGCGAGCGACTCACCCTTCTTCGACACCACCTTCGTGAACGCGCGCCGGTCGTCGGCCGACAGCGCGGCGAACGACGAATCGAAGGTCGCGGCGCGGCCCACCGGGACGCGCACGAAGAAGGCGCCCGACGGCGGCGTCACACCACGCAGGATCATCGGATTGAGCTCGGTGATGACGACCGTGCTGGCGCCGGCGGCCTTGGCGACGGCGGCGAGCGGCGTGGACGCTCCGACCTGCACCGAGTCGTACACGTACGCCGGCTGCGGCTGGATCTTGAGCCCGTACTTCTCCGGCGACTTCGCGATCAGCGCGGCGGCGATCAGCTGCGGCACGTAGTTCTTGGTCTCCTCGCGCAGATAGTCCTTCGACGCGAGCGCGAAGAAGACGTCCTCCCCCGACGTGCCCTCGAGGTCCTCGGCGTAGCGCGTCAGCCCGCGCGAGACGCGGCCCGGGCCGCCGTTGTAGGCGGCGGCGGCGAGGTAGAGCGATCCGAACTCGTCGCGCAGCCAGCCGATGAACTTGAGCGCGGCGTCGGTGGACTTCACCGGGTCGCGACGCTCGTCCACCCACCAGTCCACCCGGAGCCCCGTGCCGCGCGCCGTACCGGCCATGAACTGCCACATGCCGACGGCCGCGCTGTGCGAGTAGGCGTGCGGGTTGTAGCCGCTCTCGACGAGTGCGAGGTACGACATGTCCTCGGGGAGCCCGCCGGCGCGGAACTTCTGCCGGATCATCGCGTCGTAGCGCGTGCCGCGCTCGAGCCACGCCACGAACGACTCGCGCGCCCGCCCGGTGAACACGCCGATGTACTTCTCCACGCGTTCCTGCGTCTCGTACGACCGGACATCGATGTCCCACGTCGGCGCGGCCTCGGCGGGCGCGGAGTGCGCACCACGGCCGGAGTCGGGCGCGATCGTCGTGTCCGCCGGCGCCGCGGCCACCGAGTCGCCGAAGATCCCGACCGCGCTGCGCGTGACCTCGGCCTTCGCGACGCCCGGCGCCTGCGCCCGCGGGTCGGCTTCCGCGGCGGCACGGGCACCGGCCGCGCTCCCCGTCGCGAGCGTCGCGCTGTCGTGGTCGGCGGAGCCGCGCGCGGCGGTCGGCGACGCGGTCGCGGGCACCGGGGTGGGCGCGCTTCCGGGGCGCGCGCTGCCGTGCGCGCCGCCGCAGGCGGACACCGAGGCGGCCGCCGCGAGCGCGACCGACAGGTAGGCGATGGGCTTCACTGACATTCCTCCGTATCGAGTCTTCGCGACCGCCGTGACGTGCCGCTGTGGAACGAAAGTGCCGACGGCTTGCGCCAGTCGGCACGACCCGCGGCGGGCGCCCGGGGGGCGATGGCGGCGACCGTAGCAGCTACCCCGTGGAGCAAGGCTGGGGTTCCACTGCGCCGGCGTGCGCCAGGGAAAAGTTACTCTCTCAGCGCGTGGCGATGAAGTTGCCGAGCACGCGATTCGTCGCGTTCAGCACCGCGACGACCGACGACCGCACCGGATCGTGCTCGGCCAGGTGGGAGCCGAGCAGCCGCGCCGGCCCGTCGCCGCGCTTCACCTCGACCGAGACGATGACGATGTTGGCGTCGAAGGCGCGGAGCGCCTTCACGCCGAGCAGCTCGAGCTTCAGCCCGCCGTCGGTGAACTTCTCGATCGCCGCGATCCCCGCCTCGGCGGCGACGCGGAGGTCGCTGACGGGACTCGACTGTCCGCTCGCCTTGCCGACGACGCGCACGCCGTCGAGCCATTCGAGCTCGACTTCGGCGGTGCACAGCCCGGCCGGCGTCCGCGCGAAGGTGAAGTTCGTGAAGCGAAGCCGCTCACGCTTGAGCTGCGCCTGCGTCACGACCGGGGCACTCACGCCCGTCGGCTCGGCTGCGGTCGATGGCGGTAGCATGGCTGCGTCGGCGTCGGTGTCTGGTGGAGGCGGGACGAGAAGCGGGACCGGACGACACGTCCGGCTCGTCTCCGTGCGGCGGACGAGTGTGTGCCCGTAACACGAGCGAGGTCGTGTCGGGGTAACCGACGTCGCGTGCGCCGCTTCCGCCGCGTGACCGGAGTCACGGGATGAACCGCCGCTCACGCGAAATTGCGGTGGCGGGCGCGAGCGGTAGCTTTGGCGCATGCCGCTCCTCGCCCTGCTCCTCGCCGCCGTCACGGCGCACGCGCCCACGGCTCCAACCGTTCGCGACGACTCGCTGCGCGCGCGCATCGAGCGCCGCGTCGCGGCCGTACCCGGCGCGGTCGTCGGCGTCGCCTACCGCGACCTGGCGCCCGGCGCCGCGGGCGATTCGCTCGACGTGAATCGCGACTCCGTCTTCCACGCCGCGAGCACGATGAAGGTGCCGGTGATGATCGAGCTCGTCCGGCAGGCCGAATCGGGCGCGCTCGCGCTCGACCAGCGCATCCTGCTCGTGAACCAGTTCGGGTCGATCGTGGACGGCTCGCCCTTCTCGCTCGATCCAGGAGACGACTCGGACAGCGCGATGTACGCCCGCATCGGCGAGCGGGTGCCGGTGCGCGAGCTGATGGTGCGCATGATCACGCGCTCGAGCAATCTGGCGACGAACGCCGTCATCGCCCTCGTCGGCGCGACGCGCGTGGATTCGCTCGCCCACGCGCTCGGCGCGACGCACATGCGCGTGCTCCGCGGCGTCGAGGACGACAAAGCCTACCAGCATGGGCTCAACAACGCGACGACCGCCGCCGATCTGGCCGTCCTCCTCGAGGCCATCGAGGGCGGGCACGCCGCCTCGCCGTCGGGGACGACGCTCATGCTCGACGTGCTCTCGCGCCAGGAGTTCAACGGCGAGATCCCCGCCGGCCTGCCGCCGGGCACCCGCGTGGCGCACAAGACGGGACAGATCACCGCGGTCCTGCACGACGCCGCGATCGTCTATCCCGCGGGGCGCCCGCCGTACGTGCTCGTCGTGCTCACGCGCGGCATCCCCGACGAGAAGGTCGCGCGCGCGCTGATCGCCGACGTGTCGCGGATGGTGTACGAGCACGCGGTCGGGAGCGCCGCCGCGAGCAGGTAGCTGCGGGTTGCGCGGCGCGCGCGCGCGTCGTCTACCCCCAGCGCCGGTCAGACGTGCGTGGCCGCGGCGACTGCCCACCTTGCGGCTTCGCGGCTCCGGGCGCCGGGACTATGTTCCGGT
>DATMHT010000537.1:0-3763 GCA_035554795.1 Gemmatimonadaceae bacterium
GACGGCTACTTCTGGTACCAGGCGCGCACCGACGACATGATCATCTCCGGCGGCTACAACATCGCCGGCCCCGAGGTGGAGGGCGTGCTGCTCGAGCACCCCGACGTGAAGGAGTGCGGCGTCGTCGGCGTGCCGGACGCCGAGCGCGGCCAGGTGGTGAAGGCGTACGTCGTCCTCCGCGACGGCGTCGCGCCGGGCGACGACATGGCGAAGGCGCTCCAGGATTTCGTGAAGGCACAGATCGCGCCGTACAAGTACCCGCGCCGCGTCGAGTTCGTGGACGCGCTGCCGCGGACGGCGACCGGCAAGCTGCAGCGCTACCGCCTGCGCGAGAGCGAGGCGGCGAGCGGCACCACCACCAGGCAATCGTGAGACGGCAACCATGAGTGACGACGCACGCCCGCGCGCCATCCAGCCGGTCGGCTGGCGCGCGCCCACCGGCTACGCGAACGGCGTCTCGGTCCCGCGCGGCCGCGTGCTGTACGTCGCCGGCCAGGTCGGATGGAACCCGATCAGCGGCGAGTTCAACCACGACGACTTCATCGGCCAGGCGCGGCAGGCGCTCGCCAACGTCGTCGCCGTGCTGCGCGCCGGTGGCGCGACGCCCGAGCACCTCGTGCGCCTCACCTGGTACGTCACGAGCCGCGACGAGTACGTGGCGGCGCGGCGCGCCCTCGGCGACGCGTACCGCGAGCTGCTCGGCCCCCACTACCCGGCGATGTCGCTCCTCGTCGTGAGCGCGCTGCTCGAGCCGCGCGCGAAGGTCGAGATCGAGGCGACGGCGGTCGTTCCGGACGAGTGAAGGTCGCCGCCAACGGCGCGCGCTTCCACGTGAAGCAGCGCGGCGACGCGGGCGCGGAGCCCGTCGTCTTCGTGCACCTCGGCGGCGCGGACTACCGCTACTGGGACGCCCAGCTCGACGCGTTCGCGGCCGCGGGCTACCACGCGATCGCCTACAGCCGCCGCTACGCGTGGCCCAACGACAACGCGATGCGCGACGACTACTCCGCGCTCGTGGACGCCGACGACCTCGGCGCGCTGCTCGACGCGCTCGGCGTCGCCGCGGGCGCGCACATCGTCGGTGCGTCCATGGGTGCGTGCGCGGCGCTGGCGCTCGCCCTCCGCCGCCCCACGCTCGTCCGCTCGCTCGTGCTCGCCGAGCCGCCGATGCTCGCGTGGGCGGCCGAGGGCAGCGCCGACGGCGCGTTGCACGTCGAGCGCTTCATGCGCGACGCCTGGGCGCCGGCGCACGCCGCCTTCCTCGACGGCGACGCCGAGCGCGCGATGGGCGCGCTCATGGATTACTTCGTCGCGCCCGGCGCGCTGCGCGCGTTCCCCGAGCGCCTGCGCCGCCGCGTCATGGACGACGCCCGCGACTGGGAAGCGCAGATGCGCTCGAACGACCCCTTCCCACCGCTGCCGCTCGCGGCGATGCGCACGCTGCCGCAGCCGGTGCTGATGCTGAGCGGCGCACGCACGTTGCCGATGCACGCCGCCGTGGACGCGGCTCTCGAGCGCACCCTCCGCTCGCGCACGCCGCCGCGCCCGTTCGAGCGCCTGACGCTCGACACGACCCACGACGTCTGGACCGACGCGCCGAAGGAGTGCCGGGAGGCGACGCTGGAATTCTTGAAGCGCGCGGCTCTCGGCGCCCGCCTCTCGGCGCTCGGCTGATGTCGGACAGGATGGACAGGATGAACGGGATGAAGAGCACACCCACATCCCGTTCATCCTGTCCATCCTGTCGAACAGCCGAGAGCCGCCCCACTTACTGGCCCCATCCATGCGAGCCGACCGTGGCTCGGTACGCGTGCGCCGACGCCGGCGCCGCGCGCGCCACGAAGTTGATCACCGTTACGCCAGGAGATCGTATGCAGCTACGTCACGCTTTCGCCATCACCGTCGCCGCGGCGGCGCTCGTCGGTTGCGCCACCCGTCAGACCGAAGTGACGTCGGGCACCACCGCCACCGGCACGGTGAGCGCCGGCGGCGGGATGACGATGACCGCGCAGCTCGCCTCGCAGGGCGGCTCGACCGTCACCGGCACCGCGTCGGCGACGCACGGCGCCGACGCCAACAGCTTCCGCGCCAACGTCTCCATCACCGGCGCGTCGCCGAGCGCGACGCACCCGTGGCACATCCACGCCGGCCGCTGCGGCGACAACGGCCCGATCGTCGGCCCGGGGAGCGCCTACCCCGTGCTGCAGGCCGACGCCAACGGCACGGCGACCGTGAACACCACCGTCCCCGTCGCGATGCCGACCGGCCCGCTCTACGTCAACATCCACGCGTCGCCGACGCAGATGGGGACGATCGTCGCGTGCGGCAACCTGACGATGTAGGATCGTCGGACGATCGCTGACATGTCTCGCATCCTCGGCACTCGCGTTCCCGCCCGCTTCCCCGACGACGACGGAAGCCCGGTGCGCGCGATGCTGTTCGGCGAGGCACCGGGTCCGCGCGGGGCCGACAAGAGCCGCATCCCGTTCTTCGGCGACCGCGCCGGTGTGCTCGTCTACGGCGCCCTCGTGCGCGCCGGGATGTGCGAGCTGACGCGCGACGGCGAGCCGGTCGCGATCGCCGACCTCACCTGGGACGGCGCGCGGCTCGCGCGCGAGGGCGTCGTGCCGCATCTGCGCGCGGCGGCGCTGTCGAACTCGTACGACGCGTGCCCGACCGACGACGGCCACTCCTTCCGCGCCCCGTCGCGCGCCGAGGTCGCGTCGGCCGCGAACGTCGCGCGCCTCGAGCGCGAGCTCGGCGAAGCGGTCGACCGCGGCCTCACTCTCGTCGTCACCCTCGGCCGCGCCGCCGACGGCGCCATCGGCGACATGATGGGCCTGCGCGACGTCCCTTTCCTCCGCTACGTCACCGTCCGCCACCCGTCGGCCCAGGCGCTGCTGTTCGCGAAGGATCGGAACGGGAGAGGGTTGAAGGAGCTGGAGAGGAAGTGGGAGGACGAGCTGGTGAAGATCCTAAGAGCCGGGTAGCGGGTGGCGGGTGGGAAAGACCTCGGGCCGGCATTCTCGCTGAGAATCCGGCCCGAAGTGTTCTTGCCACCCGCCACCCGCCACCCGCTACCCGGCTCTTACCGTTCCAGCTTGAACCCCGCCTCCTCCCCCACCCGCTCGTCCGCGTTCCCGACTTCCCACCCCGTCGCGTACATCCACCGCGCCATCCGCGTCAGCTTGGCGACGTCGATGCGGCTCGCTTCGTCGCGCGGGGTGTGATAGTCGGGGTGCAGCAGCGTCGTGAACATCAGCGACGGGATGCCGGCGCGGGCGTAGGGGAGGTGGTCGCTGCGGAAGTACCAGCCCTCGGGGTGTGTCGGGCGGTCCCACGTCGTGTCGAGCGCGAACTTCGTGACGCGCGCGTTCGCGTCGAGCGCGGCCCGCGCGAGCGCCACCGAGTTGCGGTGCGGCGGCTGCACGCCGAGGATCGCGGCGCTGTCCGGGTTGTTGCGGCCGATCATGTCGGCGTTGAGCACCGCGACGATCGCCGAGCGCGGCACCGTCGGATGGGCGACGAACCAGCGCGAGCCGAGCAGCCCGCGCTCCTCCGCGCCGTGCCAGACGAACAGCGCCGAGCGGCGCGTCGGCTGTCGTACGAGTGCGCGGCCGATCGCCAGCAGCCCGACGCTCACCGACGCGTTGTCGTCGGCGCCGTTCCAGATCGAGTCGCCGTTCACGGCGAAGCGGACGCCGTCGTGATCCTGGTGGCCGCTGTAGAGCACGTACTGGTCGCGCAGTGCCGCGTCGGTGCC
>DATMHT010000538.1:0-5512 GCA_035554795.1 Gemmatimonadaceae bacterium
ATTGGCGGATGAGGCCAGCACGGTGACGAAGTAGTTGCCGGAGCTGGGCGTGGCCATCGGGAGCGTCGCGCTCGCGGTGCCGCGACCGTCGTCGCCGATCTTGATCGGGCTGTATGCGCCGGCCGAGCCGAGGATGCCTTCGTCCGCGCCGCACTGGCCGCGGTGGGCCTGCCAGGGGTGGACGCCGCCCGGCGTCGCGTTGTCGATGCTCAGCGCGAAGACGGTGGTCTCACTGTTCCGGCCCGGCTGCATCGTGGCCGATCCCTTCATCTGCACGGCGCCGACGAGGGCGGCGGGGGTGACGAGGGCGGCGCGCCAGCGCGTGTTCACGTTCACGTCGTGGGTCACCTCGGTGACCGGCTCGCGATGGAACGGATTGCAGGCGGCGAGCGCCAAGCTCGACACCGCGAGCAGCATGACGGGGGAAATTCTCATATACAGTCTCCAGGAGGGGGGCGTGGGGCCGTTGGTCTGACGTGCCTGATGCGGCGAGCGGCCACGACCCACTCCCGTATTGACCAGTTGTATAATGAAGTCTAGCGTGTATTATCCAGTTGGTCAATGGGCGATCGTGAAGGCGACGCGACAGGCGAGCACGACGGGAGGAATCACATGCCGGGACGGAGGGCACCGGAAGACGAGCGGCGCGAGCAGATCCTGAGCGCGGCCTACGCGGTCGCGCTGCGCACCGGCATCGCCGGCGTCACGCTGCGCGCGGTCGCCGCCGAAGCGGGGCTCAGCCATGGCCTGCTCCTCTTCCACTTCAAGCGGAAGGAGGAGCTCGTCGGGGCGCTCCTCGACCGCGTGCTCGCGACCACCGTCATGCGCGGCGTGGCCGACGGCGTCACCTCCGAAGACGGCGCCGGCTCCCCGCCGCGCGCGGCCGACCGCCTGGGCGCCTTCCTGCGCCACGAGCTCGAGCGCATCTCCGACGAGCCCCGGGGCACGCGTCTCTTCTTCGAGTACTGGGCGCTCGGCGTGCACCAGGCCGCGATCCGGAAGAAGATCGGCGCCGCGATGACGCGCTACCGCGCGGCGTTCCGATCCATGGCCGAGGAGATTCTCGCGGCGGAGCCGTCGCGCGGCCGCGGCGCCGCGGCGACCAACGGACTGACGCCGGACGCGCTCGCCGCCGTCGCCGTCAGCCTGATCAACGGGTGCGCGGTGCAGATGATGATCGACCCCGACCAGTTCGACACCGACGCGTATCTCGCCGCCGTGCAGGACCTCATCGCGCGACTCGTCCCGTCGCCGACGGCGCGCCGCGCGCCGGCGCGATCGCGTCCTTGAATCGCGCCGACGATCCGGGGATCGAGCAGGAGCGCTCGACCTCGCCAGTCAACCGCCGTGAGCGGCGCGACTTACAGTAAATGATTGGGAATCCAACATTTAACGTGTGCAATGTGCTATCTTACTTTCATACACATTGTGAAGCGTTAGACGCCAGAGTGAATCCACTCGACGTTGGCCGGTCTGCGGTGGAACCTCGAACGTGAGGCCGGTTAGATCCGACGAGGTAGTGGAGAATTACCGATATGCAGATCAACAAGGGACAGAATACGAAGGGCCAGGTCGCGCGCAGCGTGCGATTCGACCTCGCGCCCGACAAGACCGACGAGTTCCACACGCTCTTCAAGAACGAAGTGCTGCCGTTGCTGAAGAAGCAGGACGGCTTCAGGAACGAGCTGTTGCTGGTCGAGAATCAGCACGTGCTCGCCATCAGCGTCTGGAACAACGCGGACGCCGCGCGAAAGTACGAGACGGCGACGTACCCGCAGCTGGACAAGACGCTTCGCCCGGTGATGGCCGGTGGACCGACGGTCGAGAGCTTCCAGTACGACTCGCTGTCCACTATCGCCTGACCATCGTTTCACAGGCGTAGAAAAGATGGGAGGGGCCCGTTCGGGCCCCTCCCATCTTGCGTGTGACCGACGCCCGACGTGCGGCGCTCAGCTCCGCTGCCGCCTCACGTCCGCCAGCTCGGCCGCGGCGCAGTAGGCGGCGAGCTCGATCTCGGACGCGCGCTCCCAGGCCGCGGGGATCGGCGCGAGGCGGCGGCGCTCGTCGCCGGAGCGGAAGGCGAGCCAGCCACGCTGCAGCGGCGCGGCAACCGCGACGCGCCGCTCGACGCCGCTGCGCCGCTCGGCCTGGCCCGGTGGCGGACCCGCGGGATGCGCCGCGCTCAGGGTGGGCGACGCGCGCCGGTCGCCGCCGCGGCGGTGGTCCACCGCCGTACCGATGATCGCCCGCCCGGGGTGGACTTCCCAGACCTCCCAGGTGAAGCCGAGCGTGTCGGTGAAGGTCCGGTGCGCCATGTCGTTCCCCGGTCTCCGCGTGCGAGGCGTTGGTCGGCCGCTCGAGATCGCACGTCGGACGTGCCGGCGAGCAGTACGACGCGCAATCTGCACGACCGTCCGGCCGCGCGGTGTGCGGCGCGTCACCGGGGCATCGCCGCGGCGCCTAACGCCGCGACGCCTGACGATGCCGCGCCGTCGTCAGGAGACCGGGCGGGCGGCGGCGCAGTAGCGCTCGAGCTCCGCGTCGGCGAGCTCGGTCCATCCCGGCGGCACCGGGGCGAGACGCCGGCGCTCGTCGGCGGCCTGGAAAGCGAGCCACCCGTCGCGGAACTCGGGGGCGACGAGGATGCGGCGCCGACCGGGCTCGCCGCTCAGCGCCGCGCCCGGCTGCACCTCCCAGACCATCCACTCGCGCCCGCGGGCGTCCATGAACTCGCGCGTAGCCATCGCGTTCGGGCTGGCGTCAGCGGCCGTTGCTGAGGGTCTCCAGCTCGGCGTCCGTCAGCGTGGCCCAGTGGGCCGGATAGCGCCAGACGACGCGCAGCGTGTTCTCGTTCTCGAACACGAGGCAGCGCGGGCCGCGGGCGTGCGCCATGTGCGCGGCGTCGCGCTCGTGCGCGCACCACAGGCTGCCGTCGGACGTCCGGAAGTCGCGGCGGCGCGCGACGGGGGACGTCGACGCTCGCGGCGACACCGCGTCGGGGTCCGCGGACGCGAGCAACTGCTCGTCGTCGCAGAGCGCCGCCGGGCGGCGGCGGATACTGATGGTCATCGGGGGGGGAGGGCCGAGCGTGGAGCGACGGTGGGGCGGGCTTGTGAATGTCGTGGCGGGGCGGGCGGGGGGCAAGGCTGAGTGCTGGGACGGGGGACGCGGGACACGGGACGGAGCGTCCCGAGGCCGTTCGTGCCCGTCCCCCGTCCCGCGTCCCCCGTCCCTTCTACTCGAACACCAACCGCACCGACTCCACCTCGACCCCGAACGCGTCCGGCGCCAGGCGCGCCGCGTCCGCCTTCCGCAGCGAGAGCTGGAGGCGCTCGACGTTCGGCATGCGCACCGCGTCGCTGCTGCCACCGCGGCCGGCGGCGGGGGCGACCCAGTAGTTCCACTCGCCGGGGAATCCCTCGGGGAGCAGGACACCGCGCGCGGACTTGAATTCGGCGAGCGGGATCGTGCGCTCGGTCCACGCCGAGTCCACCGCGACGGGCGCGCTCCAGCTCGTGCCGTCGCTCTCCATCAGCGTCAGGTGCAGCGTCTGGCGCGCACCGAGCCCGCGCAGCCGCACGCGCACCCCGCGCGCACGGGCGACGTCGTCGCGCCGCGCGGCGATCCGATCCTGCACCACGAGCGACGCCGTGTAATCGTCCACGCTCTGGCCGCCGCCGAACACCGGCAGCGCGAGGTGGAAGACCGGCTCGCCCGTGACCGGCGACGGCACGAGACGATAAAGGCCGCTGCGGCCGGCGTCACCGATGCGACTGAAGGCGAGGCGGCGCGCGTCGTCCCGCGGCGTGAAGAGCGCGATCGGCGTCGCGGGACGCACGACGGTCGTGGTCCAGAAGCGCTGGCCGGTGAAGTTCCAGTCCCACGCGCGCGCGGGCAGCCCCTCGGGGAACGTCGTCGCCACACCGTCGCGCACGACGGTGATGGCGTACTCGTACGGTCCCTCGCGCAGCGAGTCCGCCGCGATCGTCGCGCGCCAGCCGTAGCCGCCCGTCGGCCGCATCGCGACGCGGCGGAAGAAGCCGCCGCCGAGCGGGCGGATCGCGAGCGTCACGGAGTCGGGCGGCGTCGCGTCCACGACGCTCGCGTCGATCGCGATCGGGTGGCCGCTCGCGTACTGGCGCATCGCGGAGAGCCGCACGCGCACGGGCAGCGTGTCGGGCGGCGGCGCGTGGTACTCGGCGAATCCCACGTGGCCCACGTAGTCGGGAAGCGTGCTCGGGCTCACGGGACCGCGCGCGCTCAGCACGTACACGCCGGGCGTGACGGAGAAGCGGCCGCCCTCGGCCCACTCGTCGCGCCCGTTGCCGAGCGTGACGGACTCGACCGAGAAGCGGGAGCCGAGGTCGGGAAGGGTGATCCGCATCGGCCAGTCGCGGTAGATCGCGCGCGTGACGACCTTGTCGGGACGCTGCATCTCGAACGGGTCGTTCACCGGCACGGCGTCGGGATAGACCTCGAGCCGCCAGACGCCGTCGCGGATCTTGTCGAGGAAGTAGACGCCCTCGCCGTCGTACGACACGACCGGCGACGAGCCGTAGCCGGCGACGCGCGTGAGCTGCTTCGGGTCGGGCGGCGCGGTGCGCGTCGGGCCGGCGTTGATGAACGCGTCGCGCGCCGCGAGCTCGCCGAGGTTCTCCTCGTAGCTCACGTGGAAATCGCCGAAGCGCGTGTTGCGCGGGTACGCGCCGTACGACTGGCCGCGCGGCAGCCGCCGCATCGCCTCGGCGGCGATGATCGCGCTCATCGCCTTGCGCGGCGTGTAGACGAGGTTGAGGTAGTGCGTCTGCCAACCGAGGTTGCGCGAGGCGGTCGCGAGCATGTCGTAGGCGAACATGCTCGCGAACTGCGCCCCGACCGCGCGGAAGGTGCGCGCCATCGCCGGGTACATGTAGCCCGTGCGCAGGTCGGGCGAGTCGAACTCGTAGACGATGCGCGGCCGGCCGGCGAGCTCGGGGCGGCGCATGTCGTCGTACGCGTCCACGCCGCGCAGGTAGTTGCCCTGCAGCTCGTGCCCCGAGTTGAGCCCCGTCGGGTACCAGCCGAAGGTGACGCCCTGCACCTTCGACGCGCGGATCGCCGGCGCGATCGCGAAGTCCTGGCTGACGTTGTGGAAGAGGATCTGCTTCGCGCCCGTCGAGCGCACCGCGTCCACGAGCGCATCGATGTAGCGCACCGAGCCCGCCCGGTCCTCGGGGTGGTGGAACGGCTCGTTGATCATCTCGATGAAGAGGATCGCCGGCTCGTCCTTGAGCGCCACGCCCGTGTACGGGTTGACGTGGTTCAGGAACTGCCGCAGGTAGTTCGTCTCGGCGGCGATCGCCTCCGGCTTCGTGCCGAGCTCTCCGCGCGAGAACCTGCGCGAGAAGCCCGGCAGCCGCGCGCTGCTCGCCATGGAGTCCGGCCACCCCGCGTCGTACGTCTGGATCGGGGTGAGGAGCATGTAGATGCCGCGCTCGCGCGCCCGCGCGACGAGGTAGTCGAGCAGGTCGAG
>DATMHT010000539.1:0-2020 GCA_035554795.1 Gemmatimonadaceae bacterium
GGCGCCGCCGCCCGGTAGCGCCTGACGCAGTCGAGCGGCGCCCCGGCCGAGCATCGCCGGCGCGCCGCGTTTCTCCCCCGCCGTCCCACCCCCGACAGATGATCGCGTTTCTCCACTTGCCGCTGCTCCAGGCGGCGATCCCCGCCGCACGGCCCGGCGTGCCGACGTCGCCCGCCGAGATGATCATGAGCGCCACGCTCGTCACGAAGGTGGTGCTCGGCGTGCTGCTCCTGCTCTCGTTCGTGAGCTGGGCGGTGATGCTGATGAAGTGGAACGAGTTCCGGCGGGTCACCTCGGCGTCGCGGACGTTCGTCCGCGACTTCGAGCACGCGGGAAGCCTCGATCAGGTGGCGGCGCTGGCCCGTGGCGCGCGGCCGAACCCGTTCGCCCGCGTCTTCGGCCGCGCGACGCAGTTCCTCGCCGAGACGCGCCCCGCGCTCGGCGCGACCGCGGACCGTGCCGCGCGCCTCAGCGGCTCGCAGGTCGAGGCGCTGCGCCTCGTGCTGGACTCGGACACGAACGCGGAGCGCGACGCGCTCGGCCGCTTCATCCCCTGGCTGGCGATCATCGGCTCGGTGAGCCCGCTCATCGGCCTGCTTGGCACCGTGCTCGGTGTCATCGAAGCGTTCATGGGGATCGCCACGCAGGGCTCCGGCAACATCGGCGCGGTGGCGCCCGGCGTCGGCGAGGCGCTGATGGCGACGGCCGCCGCGCTCGCGGTCGCGATCCCGGCGGTGTTCGGCTACAATATCTTCGCGAACCGCCTGAATCGCATCGACAGTGAGCTCGAGGGCTTCGGGTCTGAGGTCATCGCGCTCATGGTGCGCGAGGAGCGGATCTAGATGGCGCGGCGGCGCGGCGAGCGCATGACGCTCAACGCGGAGATCAACGTCGTCAGCCTGATCGACGTCATGATGCTGCTGATGGTGATCTTCATGATCACCGCGCCGATCATGCAGGGCGGCGTGGACGTCGCGCTGCCGAAGGCGGAGGCGCGTCCGCTCGAGTCGAAGAGCGGCCTCGTGGTGACCGTCGACCGCGCCGGCCAGATCTACGTGGACGAGACGCCGCTGTCGCTGGCGCAGTTCGACGCCGGCTTCAAGGCGCTCGCCGAGCGCAAGGGATCGCGCGGCGTCTATCTGCGCGCCGACCAGGGCGTGCCGTACGGCACCGTGGTGCGCGTGCTCGCGATCATGCGCGGCGCCGGCGTCGGCGACGTCGGCCTCGTCGCGGAGCCCGAGGACGTGACGCGGTGATCACGGCCGTCGAGCGGCCGCGCCGCGCCGGCGTGCCGATCGGCGTCGCACTCGCGCTGCACGTGGCCGCGATCGCGTGGGTGTTCGTCGCGCCGCGGCACGTCGCGCCGCCGTCGCCGCCGATCTACCGTGTGGACATCGTCGCCGCGCCGCCGGGTCCGCGGGCGGTCGGCACCGTGACGCCGACGCCGCCGGCTGCGCCGACGCCGGCCGCGACGCCGCCTCCGCGGGCCGCGACGGCTCCAGCGGTGCCGACCGCGGCGACGCAGCCGGTACCGCCGCTGCGTCGTCCACCGCCGGCCAAGGCCACGCCCGTGCCGCCGTCGGCGCAGCCGGCCAAGCCGACACCGGCGCCCGCCGCTGGCGGCGGTCCGACGGGTGGCCGCGGCGCGGATGTCGCGACGGTTCGCACCCAGGGGATCGAGTTCCCGTACCCCGGGTACCTGAACAACATCGTCCGGCAGATCGCGCTGCGCTTCTCGCCGCGCAACCCGAACGCGCCGCTGCGCGCCGAAGTCCGCTTCATCATCCGGCGCGACGGCAGCGTGAACGACTTCTCGTTCGTGACGCGCTCGGGCAACTACGCCTTCGACCTCGACGCGCAGGGCGCGGTCGAGGCGGCGGCGGCGGCGCGCGCCTTCGGGCCGCTGCCGGATGCCTTCCCCGACGACGCGCTTCCCGTCGTCTTCAGCTTCGACCCGTCGCTGCTCCGCTGATGCCCAGATCGCGTATTCCCGTCGTGTCCGCCGGACGCGCCGCCGCCG
>DATMHT010000540.1:0-12149 GCA_035554795.1 Gemmatimonadaceae bacterium
GCTGGCGACGAAGGTCGCGATCCTCAACGCCAACTACATCGCGAAGCGGCTCGAGGGGCTCTACCCCGTGCTCTATCAGGGGCTGAACGGCCGCGTCGCCCACGAGTGCATCCTCGACACGCGCCCGCTCAAGGGGCTCGCCGGGATCGAGGTCGAGGACATCGCGAAGCGGCTGATGGACTACGGCTTCCACGCGCCGACCGTCTCGTTCCCCGTCGCGGGCACGCTGATGATCGAGCCGACGGAGAGCGAGAGCAAGGCCGAGCTGGATCGCTTCGTGGACGCGATGACGCACATCCGCGAGGAGGTGCGCGACGTCGAGCTGGGCGTGCTCGACCGGCAGCGCAACCCGCTCAAGCTCGCGCCGCACACGCTCGACGCCGTGACGGCGAACGAGTGGGACCGCCCGTACACGCGCGAGCGCGCCGCCTTCCCGGTGGCCTGGCTGCGCGACGCCAAGTTCTGGCCGGCGGTCGCGCGCATCGAGAGCGCCTACGGCGACCGGAACCTCGTCTGCTCGTGCGCACCGACGGACGCGTACATGGAGACGCAGGTATGATCCCCACCTGATTCCTGGTTCCTGCCTGCTCGAGTCGGCCCCTCTGAGGGAGCTGGCTTGAAGGGACGGGAACCAGGAATCAGGTACGCCGCCCCCCCCTCTACCTCATCGGAGGGAGCCGCAACCGGGCGTCAGGTAGGCGGGAAGCGGAAAGCGGTAAGCGCGAACGTCAGAGGGGCCGGCATCCGTGATCGGAGCCGGCCCCTCTGACGTTCCCGCTTCCCGCCGACCGCTACTGTCCGATGTGCTTCCCGTAATCGGCGGCCGACATCAGCCCCTTCTTGTCGCCGGCGTTCGCGACCTTGAGCTTGATCATCCAGCCGTCGCCGTACGGGTCGCTGTTGACGAGGCTCGGCTCGCCGTCGAGGCGGGTATTGATCTCGACGACCTCGCCGGCCAGCGGCGAGAAGAGCTCCGATACCGCCTTCACCGCCTCGATGGTGCCGAAGACGTCGTGCGCGCCGTACTTCGCGCCGACCTTCGGCAGCTCCACGTAGACGACGTCCCCGAGCTCGCCCTGCGCGAAGTCGGTGATGCCGATGGTGACGACCGCGGCGTCGCTCGCCGACGCCTTCACGTACTCGTGGTCCTTCGTGTACAGCAGGTCGCCAGGAATTTCGGCCACGGGGCGCTCCAATCGGGTGTCGGGCGGCGGCGGGAGGGGCGTTCGGGCGCGAAGTCTATTCGCGCATGGCGGGACCTGTCAAGCAAAGGGCGGAGCGGCGAACGGGTGAGCCGTGCGTCGCTCCACACGAGACGCGGTGCCTAGTCGTTCATCGCTCCCACGGCCGTCGAGTCGCGCCGCCGAGCCTCCGCCGACAGCGCCTCCCACACCTCGTCCACGCGCGCCTCGAGCTCGGCGAGCGAGCCGGTGTTGTCGATGACGAAGTCGGCGCGGGCGCGCTTGAGATCGGCCGGCATCTGCGCGGCGATCATGTCCATCCCCTCTGTCTCGGTCAGCCCGCGCGTGCGCATCAGCCGCTCGAGACGCATCGGGCGCGGCGCGTCGACGAGCACGATGCAGTCGAATTCGTCGACGAGATGCTTCTCGAAGAGAAGCGGGATGTCGCAGACGACCATGCGGTCGCCCCGCTCGCGCGCCTCGGCGACGAGTCGGTCGCGCAGCCGCGCGACTTCGGGATGCACGATGCGGTTCAGCTCCTCGAGCTCGTCGAGGTCCTGGAAGACGCGCCGGCGCAGCGCGCCGCGGTCGAGGAAGCCATCGGCGCTCATCACGTCGCTGCCCCAGCGCTCGACGATGTCGCGATAGGCGGGCGTGCCTTCCTCCACCGCCTGGCGCGCGAGCACGTCGGCGTCGATGATCGTCGCGCCCTTCGCGGCGAGCAGATGCGACACGGTGGACTTGCCGCTGGCGATGTTGCCGGTGAGGCCGACGAGAAGCATGGGCGGTGTCCGAAAGGGAAAGACCGGCGGAGGCCGCGAGCCCAACTACGTTACGGGTTCGCGCGCGGCTGTCAACACGCGCCGCACGCGCGCCGCGGCCCGCGTCTTCCTGTTAAAACGTGACCGGAATGTCAGATGTGTACCGACTCACGGCGCGGTGCGGGAAACGCATGACGTGCGCGCCGCGCCGGCTCCGAGCGCTTCCCTTTCACAACTCACGCCAGACGCCCGTGACCAGTCATTCCCGTCGCGACCCGCTCGCGAAGAGCGACGCCTCGACCTTCGCCGACCCGGTCTCCGCCGGCTCGCTCGACGCCCGGCCGGCGGTGCGCGCCGCCCAGGTCCCGTCGCCGCGCAGCGACGAAGGGCTCGACCTCGACCCCGTCATCGCCGACGAGCGCAGCGCCGAGTTCGAGGCCCTGGTCCGGCGCGAGCTCGAGCTCCTCGGCGAGGACGCCGACCGCGAGGGGCTGCGCAAGACGCCGGAGCGCGTCGCCAACGCCCTCGCCTGGCTGACCCGCGGCTACGCCCTCGATGCCCACGACGTCGTCGGCGACGCGGTGTTCGAGGAGACCCACGAGAGCATGGTCATGGTGCGCGACATCGAGCTCTACTCGATGTGCGAGCACCACATGCTCCCCTTCTTCGGCAAGGCGCACATCGCCTACATCCCCGACGGCAAGATCGTCGGGCTCTCCAAGCTCCCGCGCCTCGTGGAAGTCTTCGCGCGCCGCCTCCAGGTGCAGGAGCGCCTCACCGAGCAGGTGGCCGACGCGATCGAGGAGGTGCTCCGCCCCAAGGGCGTCGGCGTCGTCATCGAGGCGGCCCACCTCTGCATGATGATGCGCGGCGTCGAGAAGCAGAACTCGAAGACGATCACCTCGGCGCTGCGCGGGTCGTTCCGCAGCGATGCCAAGACGCGGGACGAGTTTCTGCGGTTGGCGCATGGGGGCGGGTAAGCGGGTAAGCGGGTAGCGGGTAGCGGGTAGCGAACACACGAAGGGCCGGCCTCCGCCACACTGGAGCCGGCCCCTCGTTCGTTTCGCGCTTGCTCGCCACCCGCCACCCGCCACCCGCCTACAACAAGCTCCCCTGTCCCTCGTCCTTCCTCGGCACCTGATGACACGCCCGACAGCGGGCTTCGTAGCTGTCGGCGGCGCCGACCATGATCGTCGGGGAGTCGTAGGGAGCGGGCTGACCGCCGATGAGCCGCTGGTTGCGGCTCGCCGGGCTGCCACAGAGCACGCAGATCGCGTGCAGCTTGTCCACCACCTCGGCCACCGCCATCAGCTGCGGCATCGCCCCGAACGGCTCGCCGCGAAAATCGGTGTCGGTACCGGCGAGGATCACCCGGCGCCCGCGTTCGGCGAGCGAGGTCGCCAGCGAGACGATGTCGGCGTCGAGGAACTGCGCCTCGTCGATCGCGATCACCTGCGCCGTCGGGTCGAGCCGGAGCGAGATCTGGTGCGCCGAATCGATCGGGATCGCGTCCGTCGTGCGCCCGTCGTGGCTCGAGACCGCGAAGAGACCGGCGTAGCGCTGGTCGAGGTGCGACTTGAAGACCTGCACCCGCTTGCGCGCGATCACGGCGCGACGCACGCGGCGGAGCAGTTCCTCGCTCTTGCCGCTGAACATCACGCCCGCGATCACCTCGATCCACCCGCCCGACGTCTGGAAGCCGCCGCCGCTCACGCCGCGCGCCCTCCATCGCGATGGGTCACCACGCGCCCGGCGGGGAGCGCACCCCGCGCGGCCGCCGCGTCGCTACCGAGCCCGACGCGGCGGTTGTGGACGTACGTCATGCGCTACTCCTGGTCGTCGCGCGGCCGGGGGCCGCGACGCGCGTTGCGAAGCTGATCGCCGCGCTGCGCCCACTCCTGACCCTCGCGAGCGGCGCGCGGGCCGCGCTCGATCGCGGCGTCGTCGCGGCGCGGGCCGCGCTCGAAGCGGTCGCCGCCGCCGCCACTGCTGCGCTCGCGCGGCGGACCGCTACGGTCGCGATCGAAGCCACCCGTGCGCTCGCGCGGCGGGCCTCCGCGATCGAAGCCACCACTCCGCGGACGATCGCCACGGTCGAAGCCGCCGCCGCCGCCGCTGCTGCGCTCACGCGGCGGACCGCCGCGATCGAAGCCGCCGCGCGCACCGCCGGTGCCGCCGCCGAATCCGCCACGGCTGCCACCACCACCGCCGCGGTTGAAGCCACCGCCGCCGCCGCCGCCGCCAAAGCCGCCGCTGCGCGGGGCGCGCTCGAAGCGGCCGCCACGGTCGCCACGATCCCCACGATCGCCGCGATCACCGCGATCACCGCGATCGAAGCCACCGCGACCGCCGCCGCCCATGCCGCGCTTCGGCGGCGCGCCGCCCTCGCGGGCGCTGCGCTCCTGGTCGAGCCGCGCGACGACGTGTCGGCCGCGGATCGTCGTGCCGTTCAGCTTCCCGGCGACACGCTCGGCGTCCTCGGCCGCGACCTCGACGAGCGTGTGGCTGTCGCGCATCTCGATCTTGCCGACCTTGTCGCTCGAGATCCCGCCCTCGTTCATCACCGCGCCGGCGACGTCGCTCTTGCTCGCGCCGTCCATCTCGCCGACGGTCATGAAGATGCGCTTCCACTGCGGCGCGCCGGCCGCGGGGAAGGCGGCCGCCGCGGCCGTGCCGGCGCTCGCGCCCGTGCCGCGCGGCGTCACGCCGGTGTGCGTGCCGGCCATCAGCTGCGCGCTGCGCTCGCGCTCGCGCTCAAGCAGCTTGAGCGCCGCCGCCGCCAGCTCGACGCCGTCGAACTCCTCGAGCAGCGGCTCGAGCGCGACGAGCTCGCGCGTCGCCGTGCCCGCGGCGAGCATCGCGCGCAGCTCGGCGCGCACCTTCTCGTCGCGACGACGCGCCTTCTGCGCCGCCTCCGGCAGCGTGTGCGCGACGACGCGGCCACCGGCCGCGAGGGCGCGCAGGTGCGCCAGCTGGCGCGGCTGCACGAGCGCGATCACCTGCACCGGCTGCGCGGCCAGCGCCGCATCGAGCTCGGCGCGCGTGCGCGGCAGGTCGTAGAGCACGACGAGGGAGGTGTTCTCCTCGACGTCGCCGTCGGTCACGACGACGCCCTCGTCCTCCTCACGGTAGCCGAGCGTGTGCAGCGCCTCGAGCGCCTCGTCCTGCGACTCCGGCGCGCGCGCGACGATCGCCGCCGACGGCGGGTCGAGCTCGTCGAGCAGGCGGCGCAGCGCCGCGCTCCGCGAGCCGGCACCGACGCTCACGTACTGCAGCGACACCGGCGTCGCCTCGGCGCTCGCCGGCGCGTCGCCGACACGGCGCGCGCGCCGCATGTAGCGCTCGACGAAGCTGTCCACCTCCGCCGACGGCGCCGACGTCACGACGACGCGCGCCGCGTCCTTCGGCACCTCGGCCATCACGGCCTCGAGGTCCTCGGCCGACGCCGTCGCGAGCACCTCGTCCGCCCACGCCACGACGAGCGTCTTCACCGCGTCGAGCTTGAGCACGGAGCCACGGATGAGCGCCGCGATCTCCGCCGGCGTCCCCGCTACCGCGACCGGCAGCGAGCCCGAGCCGCTCGTGCGCGCGCGAAGCTGGCGCGTGGCGCGCTTGGCGCTCGTGACGGCGAGCACGTCCACGTCCTCGCCCTCCTCGGCCCCGTGGGCGCCGTCGAGCGAGCCGTGGACGTCCGACTCGTCGTCGTCCTCGCTCTCCTCGTCCTCGTCGCGATCCTCGTCCTCGCCGCCAGCGGCGGCCGCACCGGCCGCGAAAGGCTCGACTCCGAACAGGGCGGCGCGGGCGACGGCCACCGCCGTCTCGGCGTCCGCCGTCAGCACGAGGAGCTGCGTCTGACCAGCCTCCGCGTCCACACGCTCCAGCGCCGGCCGGAGGAACTGCCCGATCACGTTCCAGTCATGGGGGAGCGTGTGCACCACGCTCTGGCTCCGCGTCACTCCCGACGCTGCCTGGGATCCGCTCGCGGCGGCCGTCCCGGTCTCTCGCTCGTCCTGTTCCACTACGCCCTCACTCGAATGCGACGCGATGCCTCGGCACGCGCCGGATCTATTGGGACCTCACGGGTCGCCACGCACGCGCCAATCGGCGTCCGCCCCGCGCGCGGGGCGGCAGTCGTGCGTCATCTACGCTCGTTACCAAAAAGCCGGCGCCCGGCTCATCGCGGGCGCCTCCATCGCCGCCCGTCGCTTCCGCGAGCGGGTCGGCCACCATGTAACATAGCCGCCGCGCGCTCCTCCGACCATCCGCGCGCCACTACCGTCGAGCGAGATGGGCCGGACACTCCTCACGCCCCGTGCCGCGACGCCCCGCGTCCGTCGAGCGCGGTGGCCGGTCGTGCGCGTCCGGGTTGCCACCGGTAGCGGCGCCGGCCGCGCGTGCTATCTTAGCGGCGCGACGGCATGCTCCGACGCGCGTTGTTTCGGCGCCGAGGCGGGCGAGCCCGCGCGCAGGTTGCGTGCGTCGTCGCGGCTGCCGGCATTGCGTCGCCGTCCGGCCGCGGTACCACCCGCGTCACAACGGAGGCACCCGTGGACATCGCGGTACGCATCGAGCCGGTCGCGGGCGACCGGACGGCACCCGTCGTCGATTATCGCTGGGACGCCGACACCACCATCCTCTGCGCCACCGTGCGCGCCGACGGTCCGGCCGCGTCGTCCTCGGCCGGCGCGCCCGGCGCGCCCGTGCGGGCGGTCGCCGAGAGCGGGCCCGGGTTCGAGCCGGGCATGTCCGGCTCGGTCGAGATCGAGGGGCGCGACGGATCCTGGCTCGTCCTCGACGTCGCCGCCGGCAGCGTGCGCTCGGTGGAGGTCGCGGTGTGGCCGGACGTGCGTCACCGCTCCTCGCTGCGCCCGCCCGCCGAAGCCGAGCTGGCACGCGTCGTCCTGCCGGGCCGCCGCGCGGCCGCCGCTGCTGCCGCCGCCGCCGCGACTACGGGCTTCGGCTCGTCCGCCGCTCGCGGCCGGGCCGCGCCCGCCGACGCTGTGGATTCGCTCGAGATCAACACCGCCGTCGCCGCCGAATCGGACGAGGCGGAGCGGACCATACATTTCCTGCTCGGCCCCTCGCGGCCGGCGAAGCGCGTGCGCGTCGCGCGCGACCTCGTCTTCGACGTGGACGACCGGAGCCGGCTCGCCGGGCTCTGGCTGCTCAACGTCCCCCCGTGCCCCTCCGATACGTGATCACGACGATCGTCCTCATCCGCGCTCACCCATCGCTCGTTTCCCAGGCGGCCTCGAAGCTCGCCGGCATCCAGGGCGTCACGGAGGTGTACTCGGTTTCCGGCGAGTGGGACCTCGTGGCGATCGTGCGCGTGGATCAGTACGAGCAGATCGCCGAGGTGATCACCGAGCACTTCCCGCTCGTGCCCGGGATCGAGCGCACGCAGACGCTGACGGCGTTTCGCGCGTACTCGAAGAAGGATCTCGAGCAGGCGTGGGATATTGGGCTGGAATGAGGGCCGTAGGGCCTGGCGCCTGGACATGCCGCTCGGGAGGCTCCTTCCCGAGGCAGGCTAGGCCCTGGGCCCTACAGCCCTGAGCCCTGACTCTCTCGTGAACCCCGCCAGCTACCTCGACGCCCTCTTCGCTCCCGAAGATCCCGCCCTCCTCGCGATGCGCGAGGCGGCGGATCGGAGCGGGCTGCCGCCGACGGCGATCGCGCCGGGGACGGGGCGGCTGCTGCAGGTGCTGCTCGAGAGCGTCGGGGCGCGGCGCGTCCTCGAGGTTGGAACACTCGGCGGCTACTCGGCGACATGGCTCGCGCGGGCGCTGCCGGCCGAGGGCGGGCGGCTGACGACGGTGGAGATCGAGCCGCGGTTCGCCGAGTTCGCGCGCCGGCAGCTCGCGTACGCCGGCGTCGGCGAGCGGGTGGACGTGGTCGTCGGGCGCGCGCTCGACGTGCTGCCCGCGTACGACGGCGAGCGCTTCGACGCCATTTTCCTCGACGCCGACGCGGAGCCGCTCCCGACCTACTTCGACTGGGCCGTGCGCCTGCTGAGGCCCGGCGGCCTCCTCCTCAGCGACAACGCGCTCCGCGGCGGCCGCGTCCTCGACCCGCGCGCCGACGACGCGGCGACGACCGCCGTCCGCGAGTTCCACCGTCGCCTCGCCACCGACCCGCGCGTCAGCGCGACCATCGTGCCGACGCCGGACGGGCTGGTGGTGGCGAGAGTGCGCGGGTAGCGGGCAGCGGGTAGCGAGAATGGAGAACGGGCCGATACTCTCGCGCGGAGAGGCCGGCCCGTCATTGCGTCCGCTCACCCGCCACCCGCCACCCGCCACCCGCCTAACGTGCTCTCTCGTCCAGGCACCAGCTCTCCCGCCCCCGAAACACCGGCGTCCACGCGCCGCCGCGGAAGGCGAGGATCTCGAGGAAGGTGTCGCCGGCGGGGCGCCAGCCCTGGAGGACGATCTCGTCGACGCCGTCGCCGTCCACGTCGAGGTGGTCGAGGTAGCGGCGATACTCCGCCGCGTCGGGCGCGGCGTTGACGCCGTGGCTGAAGGTGACCGCGTAGCCGTCGGGGCGCGCGTCGGCGAGAGCGAAGACGTGGGCGACGCGGGCGTCGCTCCTGGAGTCCGAGTGCAGCGCGGGCGGGGCCACGTACCAGGCGACGACCGTCGGCTGCTTCGTCGCCCCGGTCGGCACGGCGAGCGCGCCGAAATCGAGACCGTCGAGCACGTCGTGCGAGATGAACTTCGACTTCGCCACGCTCTCGCCCACGCGTCGCCCGATGCGCTCGGCGTCGGCCTTCGTCATCGCCGGCACGGCACCTCGCTCGCTCCCGGCGCGGCCGAGCGTCGCGGACGTGGACGCGAGGTACTCGACCGTATAGTCGCCCGCCGGGTCGGCCGGCGGCGTCACGGAGGCGAGGGGCGTGAGGCGCCGGCAGCCGGGCAGGGAATAGAGCGGCGCCGCGCCGCTCCACATGCCGCGCTGCACGGCGATGTCGCCGATCGGGCGGCCGTCCTTGTAGGCGGTGAGCTTGTTGCCGGCGCGCGCGTAGTAGGCGTCGAACGTGTGCCACTTGGCGCTCGACAGCACGATCGGCGTCAGCCCGGCGGCGGCCTTCGCGGTCGAGTCGCCGCCAGACGGCGCGACGCCTAACGCGGCGATCGGGATCATGCGCGCGTCGTCGCGGGCGCCGAACACCTCGAAGAGGATCTCGGGGTGCCCGGAGATGTCGAGCTGCGCCGACGCGGGCGGCTCGGCGTCGGCCGCTTCGCGCGCGGCTCCGCCAGAGAGCAGCGGCAGCGCCGCGCTCGTCTTGTCACATCCTGCGGCGACCGTTAGGATGGTCGCCACGAGCAGACACCGCGGCGGCGGGAGCCGCCGGAGCGTCCCGGTGCGCGTCATTGCGGTTCGCGTCGTCGGAGAACGGTGGGGTGATGCCGGAAGGGCGCTTCATCCAAAGACGCGCGTCGGCCGCCGCGAGTAAAAACTTCCTCATCCGCCGCGCTCCCGGCGCGAACGGGTGGTAGCGGGTCGAGCAGCACGCGCAGCAGAAGCAGCAGTAGCAGCGGAGCCGTGAGCATGGACGCAAGCTTCAACGCGGTGCAGCGGGCCCTCTCCGAGCGGCTCCCCGGCGCCCGCCTCGTCGGCGACGGCGCGGGTTCGCTCGAGCTCGCGTCCTCGGCGCTCGAGGCGCCGCGCATCGCCGCCGGCACGCTGCTCGAGGGGCATGCGCTGCGCGCCGTGCGTGTGGAGGGCGATCCGACGCCCGGCTTCGCCGCCTTCCTCGACGGCAGCCAGCGCAGTCGCGTCGCCGCCTACGTGGACGGGCTGCCGATCGTCCACGGCGTCGTCGCGGCGGTCGTGCGCGTGCGCGTGAACCGGAAGCTCACCACTTGGCCGCGCGGTCCGCACGTCGAGCGCTGGCTCTACGCGCCCTGCGCCTACCTCAGCGACGCTGCCTGTGCGTCACTCCAGGCGGCCGGTGCCGCGCGCGGTGTGCGGGTGGTGGACACGGCTGCCGCGGACGACGGCGAGCGCCCGAGCCGCCACCCGCTCGCGCTCCAGGAGCGTGCCCTCAGCTTCGTGCAGCACGACCGCGAGCGCGTCGAGCGGGTGCTCGCCGAGGAGTGGTGCACGCTGGTCAACAAGCCGATCTTCATCGACGGCGGCATCCAGGCGAGCGACCTCGTGGCGAAGTCCCCGTGCGCGGTGGGCGTGGTGAAGAGCCACCGCACCCTCTACGTGGACGGCGACGCCCTGCGCACGGTGCTCGCCCTCAAGCCTGGCCAGCGCTCGAGCGTCGTCCGCGTCTCCTCGTCGCGCCGCACGCCGGTCGCGAGCTGGTATCTGCGCCTCCGCGACCCCGCCGGCCACGATCCGCTGTGGGGCCTGGTCCGCGTCGAGGCCTCCGACCGCGCGGCCGCCGAGCGTCCCGAGGAGCTGACCGAGCGCGCCAACCTGATCTCGCGTTGGATCCTCGCCGAGACCGCCCCCCTGGCCCTCCCGGACGGTCGCTGGGACCGGATGGTGTACGGAGTGCGGGACTGCGAGGAGTTTTTACGGGCGGTCTCCTGAGCTCCGGCCTGTCGGCCCCTCTATCGGGCTGGCGAGAGGAGGCAGGAATCAGGAGTCAGGTTTGGCGTCGGGCTTCGAGCGCCTTGATCAGGGCGCTCAGCATGCGACTCACTTCGTCCGCGAGCGCGCGGGGGCGAGCGACGCTCGCTTCGTCGGCGAGGTGAAGTCTCGCGACGAGCTCGACGTGGGTGCGCAGCTCCGCTAGCGAGCCGGCGGCGATGGACAGATATCGCAGGTAATCGCCAAGTCGCTGGCGGCCGTTACCCTCCGCGATGTTGGCCGGGACGGAGATGCAGCATCGCTCGATCTGATCGCGGAGAGCCGGCATGCGTCCGCGCGGTAGAGTCGACACGAGCGCGTGGCACGCCTCGGCGAGCTCCATCGCTCGTTGCCAGACGATGAGATCGCGAAAGGAGCTGATCGTCGGCTTGTCGCGGACTGTCGTCACGCCGAAGTAACTTGCGGATCGTCGAGCCCGCCCCGGCATCGATTCCGTGCCCGCCGGATCGTACACGCCCCGGCCCCTGATTCCTGTTTCCTGCCTGCTCATGCCATCCCCGTTAGGGAGAGTCGTCGCGACGGAACGGAAGCCGAACACCCCGTTCGAGTTCCATTTCTGGACCGCCCTGCAGTCCCCTGTCGGTATCGGAACCATCGTTCGCGTACAGGGTGGCGCAACGGAGGAGGGGGAGCTCGTCAACGTCTACGGCGTCGTCACGGAGGGTTTCAGCTACACCGACCTTCAGTCGCCGCTGCACGACGTCATGGGCCACGACGGGTCGCCGGACGGTCCGTCGTACGCCGCGACCGAGCGCGCCGAGGTGCGGCTGTACACCGCCGCCGTGCTGCGCCAGCTCCCCGAGGAGCCGCTGCAGCCGGTGCCGATGGGACAGGTCTACCTCGCCGACGACGCCGACGTCGCGGTCGCGCTGCGCATGGACGGCTACCTCGCCGACGGCAGCCGTACCGGGATCCCGATCGGCGTCTACCGCGCCGGCAAGATGGAGTCGCCGATCTTCCTCGACGCCGACTTCCTGCTCGGGCCCGAGGCGGCGCATCTCAACATCACCGGCGTCTCCGGGCTCGCGACGAAGACCAGCGCCGTCGAGTGGCTGCTCGCGTCCATCTTCGCGCACTTCCCCGAGAGCAAGGGCTCGGTCGCCGCGCTGTGCTTCAACGTGAAGGGGCCGGACCTCTGCTTCCTCGACCAGCCGGGCAAGCTCGACGAGGGCGACCGCGCGCTCTACGACCGGCTCGGCGTCCCGGCCGAGCCGTTCCGGAACACGCAGTACTACGCGCCCTACACGGCGAAGGGGTTCACGCTCAACACGCTCCGCTCGAACGAGGCGCTCGCCGGCAACGTGCGGCCGCTCTCGTGGGGGCTGCGCGAGGTGCTGCAGTACGCCGAAGTGCTGCTCAACAAGGACGACGTGGACGCGAAGGCCGATGCGCTGATCGACTTCATCAAGGAGCGCATCGTGGACCGGGAGTTCACCGACCCGCTCCTCGCGCCGAAGAAGTACCGCGTGCAGTCGTTCGCCGATCTCGAGGAGTGGTTCCGCGACCTGCTACGCGCGCTCGAGAGCAAGAACAACGACGGCTGGCGGACGCACCACGTCGCGACCATCCGCAAGGTGCGCAACCGGCTCTCGAACATCTCGAC
>DATMHT010000541.1:0-4187 GCA_035554795.1 Gemmatimonadaceae bacterium
TACGCCACCGGTCCGCTCACGCCGGGGAGCGCCTGGTAGTCCACCGTCGTCCCGCACTCGGCGCAGGTCGCGAAGCGCTCGTCCACGACCACGTACTCGGTCACGTGGTCGCACACCTCGCAGCGCAGCTTCACGACCGGGTTGAGGGCGGTCTGGAGCCCGTTGTGGACGAGGCGCGCGGCGAGCGCTTCGGCCGGCAGGCCGCAGACGGGGCAGCGCGTCGCCGTGCAGTGGCCGCCGATGTCGAGGCAGACGAGCTCCGGGTCGTGGAGCGTCGCCTGGCCGTCGTGCCCCGGATCCTCGGTGACGGCGATCCGGATCTCGCGGCCGCGGGCCGCGCAGTACGTCAGCTGCGTTCTCATGGGAACCCTCCCTGCCCCGCGGCCCGTCCCGGCATCGCGGGACCCGGCGCGGCCGACATGTACGACGATGCCGCGCCGACTTCCGGCGCGGGCTCGGCACCGAGCAGGCACGTCACGCCCGTGCACGCGCGCCCGATCTCGAGGCAGTAGAGCGCGGTCTCGAGCACCGACTCCTCTCCCTCGATCAACGGATCGTGGTCCACCAGGACGCGGACTTCCTGATCGCGCGCCGAACAGTAGATCGTGATCTCGCGCATTTGCCCTCCCGAGAAGCACGCGTCGGCGACCGGTGCCCGGGCGCCGCCGACGAGGCGCACCGGCGTGTGACGACGACCGCTACGGCAGCGCGGCGGCCGGCTCCTGACAGCGGCGGGCTCCGGACATCAGGCCGTCCCCATGCCCGCGAACCCCATGAACACCAGCGACAGCGCGGCGACGATGATGAACACCAGCGCCGGGCCGCGGGCGATGGCGGGGATCGGCGCGAACTGCATGCGCTCGCGGATCCCGCCCACGAGCGACAGGACCGCCGTGATGCCGAGCCCGCCCCCGACCGCGAACATCAGACCCTCGACCAGTGTGTAGCCGCGGTTCGTCTGGAAGATCGTCAGGCCCAGCACCTGGCTGTTGCTCGCGATCAGCGGCAGGAAGATGCCGAGCTCCCGATAGAGCGACGGGGTCGTCTTCTTCACGAACAGCTCGGTGATCTGCACGATGGACGCGATCGCGACGACGAACGCGATGACCCGCAGGAAGGGCGCGGCGCCGAGCACGAAGGTGTTGAGCACCCACGCCGCGAGGCTCGCGAGCACCATCACGAACGTCGTCGCGAGCCCGAGCCGCAGCCCCGTCGCGCTCTTGTTCGTCACGCCGATGACCGGGCACAGGCCGAGGAAGTAGACCAGGACGAAGTTCGTGACGATCGCGGCCGAGATGAACGTCCACAGGAGGTTGCTCATACCAGTGCGGCCTCGCGTTCCGGCGTTTTCGGCGGCGATGCCACGACCGCGACCGCGGCCGGCATCGCGGCGCGCTCGCGCGCCAGCTTCCGGAGATCGTGCCAGTTCACGACGAGCAGCAGCACGCCGATCATGAAGAAGCCACCCGGGGGCAGCAGCATCACCACCCACGGCTCGAACGCGTGCGGCATCACGTGCACGCCGAGGAAGGTGCCGGCGCCGAGCACCTCGCGCGGGATGCCCATGAGGAGCAGCGCGATCGTGAACCCGACGCCGTTCCCGAGCGCGTCGAGGATCGAGAGCCCCACGACGTTGCGCGACGCGAACGCCTCCTGCCGGCCGAGCACGATGCAGTTCGTGATGATGAGCGCGATGTACGGGCCCATCGCCTTGTGCACGTCGGGCACGGTCGCCTCGAGCAGCATGTCGGCGATCGCGAGGAAGGTGGCGATGATCAGGATGTAGGTGGTGATGCGGATCTGGTGGGGCGTGATCTTCCGCAGCGTCGAGACGACGATGCTCGCGCCCACCAGCACGAACGTCGTCGCCAGCCCCATCGCGAGGCTGTTGGCGACGGCGTTGGTGACGGCGAGCGCGGAGCACAGCCCCAGCGTCTGCACCAGCACCGGGTTCTCGTGCCAGAGCCCGCGGGTCAGCACCGCCCCCGGGGTCCTGGGTGCCGACGACGATTCCGCCTTGATCATGCTCATGCGAGCATCCTCGTCGCTCAGATGATGCGGGCGAGCTGCGCGCCCGGGAGGTTCCGCGCGAGCTCGCGCCCGATCTCGCCCTCGCTCATCCCGAACAGGGCCGTCGTCGCCGCGTCGGCCTGCATCACGGAGTCGGCGATGACGGACAGACTCTGCATCGCCGTCGCGCGCGGCTGCGCCGTGGCCGGATCCATGATGTGGTGGTACCGGTGCCCGCGGTATCGGAAGAACTGCCGGTACGTGCCGGACGTCGCGACCGCGCGGTCGGCGAGCCGCAGCGTGCCCGCGATGGCGCGCTCGTCCGTCGGCGACTGGATGCCGATCGTCCATGCCTCGCCGTCGGGCGCCGTGCCGAGCGCGTAGAGATCGCCGCCGGCGACGACGACCGCCCGCGCGATGCCGTGGCGCCGGAGCGCCGCGACCGCGCGGTCCACGCCATACCCCTTGGCGATGCTGCCGAGGTCGAGCCGCGCGCCGTCGTCGTGGTACCGCAGCACCGGGGTCCCGCCGCGCGTCCCCGCCTCGACGGCGCGATGGAAGCGCCGCCCCGCGAGCTCGGACACGCGATCGGCGGGCGGCGGCTCGTGCCGGTTCTTCACGTCCCAGAGCTTGCACACCGCGCCGATCGCCGGGTCGTATCGCCCGTCGAGCGCGCCCGCCCAGCGCAGCGCCTCGGCCGTGACGTACGCCGTCTCGGCCGTGACCGGCACCGCGTCGCGCGCGGCGAACAGGTTGGCGCGGCCGATGTCCGACGTGTCGGTGAAGCGCGTCATCGTGCGCTCGACCCACTGGAGCTCGGCCATCGCGGCGTCGATCGCGGCGTGCGCCTGCGCCGGGTCACGGTGCACGACCGCGAACTGCGCGATCGTCCCCATGACGGGGAGCGAGCGCCGCACGACGCCCGCCGGCTGCCGCCGCGCGAGCGGGATCGCGGCGACGACGAACGCGCCGAGCCCGAGACCGATGAACTCGCGGCGTCCGAGCTGCTGCAGCAGAAGCTGCTGCTGCCCGAGGCCGTCCGGTGTGGTGGTCATCGCTTCGCTCCCTTCGAGTCGCACGCCCCGTCGCGGGTGCAGCCGATGCAGTGTCCGGTGCAGCCCTCGTCGCCGCTGGGGCGCAGGATGGTGAACAGTCCGAACAGCACCGCCGCGCCAATCACGCCCGCGATGATCGTCATGGCTTTCTCTCCTCGTGGTATGCGTCCATCAGCGGCTGCCAGCGCGCGATCGCGTCGTTGACGATGCGGATGACGGCGCGCGACGAGATGGTGGCGCCGGTGATCATCACGACGTCGTTCGGCCCGCTCTTCCCGCGGTCCTTCTTCACGCCCTCGAGCGGCGCGGCCGCGTTCACGAAGCCGTTCACGAACGCGCTGTCCGTCTCGATCTTGTTGCCGAGGCCCGGCGTCTCCTTGTTGCCGACGACCTTCATCGCGATCAGCTCGTGCTTCGCGGCGTCGTAGCCGAACATGAGCGTCACGAGATCCTGGAAGCCGTTCTCCGCGGCGCTCACCGCGAACCCGACTCGCCTGCCCGCCGCATCGTGGCCGAGGAAGACCTTCTCGAGCCCCTTCGTGCTCGCGCCCGCCGGGAGCGTCTTCACGAGCGCGCCGCGGTAGAGGTAGAGCGTGTCGAAGCTGGCCGGTGCCCGGAGGACCTCGCGCACCGCCGCCTGCATCACCTCGCCCTGGTGCCGCTCGATGCGCGGCAGCGTCGCCTGGTACGCCGTCACGATCAGCAGCCCGGCGATCGCGCCGGCCGTCGTCATCAGCGCCACCAGCTTCCACGACCTCACATCTCTGGCCGCGACCGGCGGTGCGCCCGCGCTCATTCCCATGCTCACGGCGTCACCTCCTTCGCAACCCGCGTCCCGAACACCCGCGGCTGCGTCGCGCGGTTGATGAACGGCACGAGCGCGTTCATGAGCAGGATGGCGTACATCACGCCCTCGGGCAGGCCGCCCCAGACGCGGATGATCACCACCAGCACGCCGATGCCGGCGCCGAACAGCCAGCGCCCGCCGTTGGTGACCGGCGCGGTCACCATGTCGGTCGCCATGAACACGGCGCCGAGCATCAGCCCGCCGGAGAAGAGCATGAACGGCGCGGAGGCGTAGCGCGCCGGGTCGATGGCGTGGAGCACGCCGGCGAACAGCGC
>DATMHT010000542.1:0-2741 GCA_035554795.1 Gemmatimonadaceae bacterium
GCGGGCGGTGGTGAGAACGGGGCCGATCGGGTGAGAGCGACAGGGGACATGGGACGTGGGACACGGGACGGGGGACGCGCGAGCAACAGGCCCCCGTCCCCCGTCCCGTGTCCCACGTCCCCGATCTGACATGCATTCCGCGCTTCCCACGCTCGCCCTCCTCGCGTCAGCCACCGCGGCCGCCGCCTGCGGCGACGTCACGGGCACGGTCGGGCCACACTCGGGGGCGCTCGCCGTCGTCATCTCCGGGCTGGCGGCGGACGTGTCGGCGAGCGTCCACGTCGCCGGTCCGGGCGCCTTCTCCCGCGCGCTCGCGGCGTCGGCGACGGTTCCGTCGCTCGTGCCGGGCACGTACACGGTGACCGCCGAGGCCGTGTCGAAAGGGACGGAGGTGCGCACGCCGTCGCCGGCGAGCCAGTCGGCGCGCGTGCGATCGGGCGAGACGACGACGGTGAGCGTGCGCTACGACGCGGTGCAGCTCGACCTCGAGCGGGTGGTGAGCGGGCTCGCGAGCCCCGTCTATCTCACCGCTCCGCCGGGCGACGCGCGGCTGTTCGTCGTCGAGCAGGGCGGCCGCATCCGCGTCGTGAAGGACGGCGCGCTGCTTCCCACGCCCTTCCTCGACATCTCGTCGCGCGTGCTCTCGGGCGGCGAGCGCGGGCTGCTCAGCGTGGCGTTCGATCCGCGCTACGCCTCCACCGGCTGGTTCTACGTCTACTACACGAACGCGGCCGGCGACATCACCATCGAGCGCTACCAGGCGCCGCCCACCGCGGACGTCGCGAGCCCGGCGGCGCCGACGCCCGTGCTCACGATCCCGCACCCGCGCTACGGCAATCACAACGGCGGCCTGCTCCTGTTCGGGCCCGACGGGATGCTCTACGCCGGCACCGGCGACGGCGGCGGGGCTGGCGACCCGTCCGGCAACGCGCAGAACCCGAACGTGCTGCTCGGCAAGCTGCTCCGCCTCGACGTGCGCGCGCTGCCCTACGCGATCCCGCCGACGAATCCGTTCGCCGGCCAGCGCGGGAAGCGCGGCGAGATCTGGGCGTACGGCCTGCGCAACCCGTGGCGCTACGCGTTCGACACGCCGCCCGGCGCGAGCGACGCGACGCTCTACATCGCCGACGTCGGCCAGAACACGTGGGAGGAGGTGGACGTCGCGCCCGCCGGCGTGGGCGCGATCAACTACGGCTGGAACGTGATGGAGGGCGCGCACTGCTATCCGATCGGCGGCTCGTGCGGCACGTCGGGCCTCCACCTCCCGGCGATCGAGTACGACCACTCGCAGGGCTGCTCGATCACCGGCGGCTTCGTCTACCGCGGCGCGGCGATCCCGGAGCTCGCCGGCCACTACTTCTACTCCGACTGGTGCGGCGGCTGGCTCGCGAGCATGACCGGCGACGCGACCCACGGCTTCACGACGCGGCGCTGGAGCGTGCCGAACGTCGGCAACGTGACGAGCTTCGGCGAGGACGGCGCGCGCGAGCTCTACGTCGTGTCGGGCGGCGGGGCGGTGTACAGGATCGTGAAGCGGTGAGAGTGGGGCCGCTCTCGGCTCTCGGCGAAGAAAGCCGCCGCGGATTTCCGCGGATGCACGCGGATACTCTCTCCGGGTCATCCCGAGCGCAGCGAGGGATCTTCTGTCGGGGTCGCGGAGCGTGCTCCACGTACCACACACGAGATCCCTCGTCGCTGCGCTCCTCGGGATGACAGCAGGATGAGATCCGCGTTCATCCCTGTCGATCCGCGGCGGCAACGCCGAGCGTCGAGGGCACCGTGGCGGTCGGCACGGCGCTATTCTCCAACGGGCGGACGCCGCGATGGCGCCGCCGGCTCGCTCTCGGAGTCACCCCTACCCAGCTGATCAGGTCCAGCATGCTCTTCGTCGACAATCGCGGGATCACCGACGCCCGCGTGAACCTCGCGCTCGAGGAATACGTCTTCCGGCACAAGCCGACCGCCGAGGACTGTCTTCTCTTCTACGTCAACCGGCCGGCCATCATCATCGGCCGCAACCAGAACACGATCGAGGAGATCGACTCCGACGTCGTGGCGGCGCGCGACGTCACCGTCGTACGGCGCGTGTCGGGCGGCGGGGCGGTGTACCACGACCTCGGCAACCTGAACTTCAGCTTCATGACGTCCGACGTGCGCGGGCGGTTCAACCGCTACGATCACTTCACCCGTCCGGTGATCGAGGTCCTGCACGCCCTCGGCGTCCCGGCGGAGCTCGGCGGACGCAACGACATCCTCGCCGGCGGACGCAAGATCTCCGGGAACGCGCAGTTCGCGTCGCCGACGCGCATGTTCAGCCACGGCACCCTGCTGCTCGACTCCGACCTCGACGCCGTGACGGCGGCGCTCCGGCCGAAGCCGGGGAAGGTGGAGAGCAAGGGCGTGAAGAGCATCCGCAGCCGCGTCGCCAACATCCGCGAGTTCCTCGACGAGCCGCTCGACGTCGAGGAGCTGCGCGAGCTGATCCTCGAGGGGCTCTTCGGGACGCGCGACCGCTCGCGCATCCCGACGGTGGAGCTGACGGCGGACGACTGGGCCGCGGTGGACGCGCTCGTCGCGGCGAAGTACGGCACGTGGCAGTGGAACTACGGCGAGAACCCCGCCTCCAACGTGCAGCGCGCGCGCCGCTTCCCGGCCGGCGAGATCGACGCGCGGCTCGACGTGCAGGAGGGGCGCATCGCGGCGGTGCGCATCTTCGGCGACTTCATGGGCCGCGAGGACGT
>DATMHT010000543.1:0-2284 GCA_035554795.1 Gemmatimonadaceae bacterium
GTGGCCTTGACGAGCGGCGCCTCACTCTACATCGCAAGCGCCACAAGCATTTTACCCCGCAGCGCAGCGCGGCGACCACGCCGCCCGACGAAAAGCAGAGTCCGATTCCTCACTGGAAATCGGCCCGACCCGCGGGCTTGCTCGCAAACACGTCGCGCATTTCGCGTGCCCGAAGTGGCAGCAGTCCCAACGGTTTCGACCATCACTTTCTGGGCTTGCGCGACCCCATGGTTCGGTGCTATGGGCGGCGTCGGGATCGCCGCGAATGGTGCGGTCGCGCGGTCAGCGGCGCGTCAGCTACTCGAGCGCGAGCGGGTCCTCGTCCGAGGCGCCGCCGACGTCGCTGCCCGCGCCTAACGACGGCGACTCGGGGAACGCGCCGGCGCGATGCTGCTGCTGCAGCTCGAGGTAGGCGCCGACCGTGCGACGGATGCGCTCGCGCTCCTCCGCCGTCGTCTCCCGCACGACGCGCCCGGGCACGCCGAGGACGAGCGAGTTGGGTGGGATCGTCATCCCCTCTCGGCACACCGCGCCCGCGCCGATGATCGAGCCGGTGCCGACGACGACGCGGTTGAGGAGGATGGCGCCCATCCCGACGAGGCAGTCGTCCTCCACCGTCGCGCCGTGGACGATCGCGCGATGCCCGATGGCGACCCGCCGCCCGACCCGCGCCGGCACGCCCGCGTCCACGTGAATGACCGTCCCGTCCTGAACGTTGCTGTCGTCGCCGATCTCGATCGTCGCCGTGTCGGCGCGGAGCACGGCGAACGGCCATACCGAGACACGCGCGCCGAGGGTCGCGTCGCCGCAGACGAAGGCGCGGGGGTGGATGAAGGCGGAGGGATGGATGGAGGGCATGAGAGTTCAGAACCCCACGCCCAGCGTCGCGTACGCGCTCACCCGGTTCCGACCGAACCGGTCGCGGCCGGCGATGGGGGTGGCGACGCCGAAGCGGAAGCGATAGGGCGTGTCGTACTGCAGCGCCGCGTCGAGGCCGAGCTCGACACCGGCGGACGCGATCGGGGTGCGCTCCACGTCGGCGCCGGCGCAGGCGGGTGTGCGCGAAACGAGCGACGACGGACACCACGCCTCGGCGCCGTCCACGAACGCGCTCGCCATCGTGCGGCTGAAGAACAGCGGGACGAGACCGAGACCGCGCGCCGGCATCGTCAGCGGCGCGCGATACTCGACCGAGCCGCCGACCGCGCGCACGCCATAGACGGCCGCCACGGGGAAGCCGCGCACGCCGAACGTGCGCTGCGGGTCGCCAACGACGACGCCCGGCACGAGCTCGAACTGCGAGCCGCTCACGCCGCCGGCCTCGAACGCGTCCACCGCGCCGGGGCTCGCCCCCGCGGCGGCGAGCCGCAGGGCGACCACGTGGTGCGCGTAGCCGCCTACGTCGAGCGCCTTGTAGCCTCGAGCGACGCCGACCGCGCTCTCGGAGCGCGCGGCGATCCCCGCGCCCTGCCGCCACCGCTCGCGCACCGTGCCCGCGAGCGCGACGCCGTCCTCGGGCGAGATGGCGAGCGCGGGATACTGGAGGTGCGACCACCCCGCGCTGACGAACGCCGACGGATAGCGCAGCGTGGAGGAATAGAGCGCCGGCAGGAGCGCGAGCAGCGTGTCGGGCGCGGTGGAGTAGACGCGCTCCTCGAGGCTCGCGCCGGCGCTCAGCGACGCGTAGCTGCGCGCGCGCGGGCGGAACAGCGTCGCGGCGAGCGACGCGGTCCGGGCACGGCGCGTGAGCGTGCCCGCGGCGTCGCCCGCCGTCGTGAAGAGGTCGGCGTGCTTCCACGCCTGCTCGACCGTCGCGTCGAGCAGCGGCAGGCCGAGGCCGGCGTAGCGGTACGTGCCGAAGATCTCGGGCTCGCCAGCGCGGCTTGTCGGCACGGTCACCTGCGCCGCGTACGCGTGACGCCCGACGACGTCGCTGCCGCTGGTGTAGCCGCCCAGCGTCAGCCGCTGCTCGTCGGTGCGGCCGACGACCGGGAGCCAGTAGCGCGGCACCAGCGTCCGCCAGGGCGAGTAGCGGCGCGCGGCGGCGGTCGCGGCCGGCGGGTCGTCGCCCGCGCTGCGATCGCGCGGCTCCGCGGTGCTCGTAGCGCTCGCCGCGCTTGTCGCGCTTGTCGCGCTCGTCGCGCTCGTCGCGCTCGCGACGAAGCGGCGCGCGGTGTCGAGCGGCGCGACGCCGATCTGGTAGCCGTCGGCACGATAGAGCGAGGCGGCGATGCGCGTGCCGTCGGGCGACGGCGCCGGATAGAAGATGCCGGTGGCGACGTCG
>DATMHT010000544.1:0-2032 GCA_035554795.1 Gemmatimonadaceae bacterium
CCGGCGACGACGATCACGACTTCGCCGCGCGGCGCCGTCTCCGCGTAGTACGCCGCGAGCGCCGCGACCGTTCCGCGGCGGACCTCCTCGAACTGCTTGGTCAGCTCGCGCGCCACCACCGACCGCCGCTCCCCCGCCCCCACCGCGGCGAGGTCGGCCAGCGTGTCGCCGACGCGCGGCGGCGCCTCGTAGAGCACGGCCGTGTGACGGAGGGCACCGATCTCGGCCAGCGCCTCGCTCCGCGCGCGACCCTTCCGCTCCAGGAATCCATAGAAGGTGAACCGCTCCGCCGGGAGCCCGCTCGCGACGAGCGCCGCGAGCAGCGCCGACGCGCCCGGAACCGGCACGACCGCGATGCCGGCCTCGAGCGCGGCCGCGGTCAGTCGCGCGCCGGGGTCGGAGAGTAGCGGCGTCCCGGCGTCGGAGATGAGCGCTACGTCCTCGCCGCCCGCCAGGCGCGCGACGATACCCGGCGTGGCCTTCGCCTCGTTGTGCTCGTGGTAGGCCGCCAGCGGCGTCTCGATGCCGTAGCGCTGGAGCAGCGGGCGCGAGTGCCGCGTGTCCTCGGCGAGCACGAGCGCGACCGAGCGCAGCGTCTCGACCGCCCGAAAAGTAAAATCCCCCATGTTGCCGATGGGGGTGGATACGACGTACAACGTTCCGGCCCTGCGCCCGTCACCTGCTGCTACCACGCGACTTTCCACGGCAAGAGATCGAAGAAGCCCTGGGACATGAAGACGTGACGGCGCTCGCGCGCGACCTCGCGCAGCAGCGTCTCCGGCTCCGCGCCAGCGCTGGACGCCCATAGCAGCTCGCGCACCCACGCCGCCATCGCGGTCGTCACGGCGCCCGCCGGCACGATCGTGTCGCGCACCGCGCGCACCGGCGTCACCACACCGCCGTCGGCACGCGCGCACCCGGCGAAGGCATCGAGCGCCGGGTGCTCGGTCCGCAGCCGCTCGCGCGCCGCCTCGGCGACCGCGGGCGCGCCATCCACACCCTGCACCACGAGCTGCTGGACGAGAGCCGCCATCAGCTCGCGGTACGCCTTAATCAGCGCTGGCGCCGCCTGCGTCGGAAGAGGGGGCGGCGTCGGCCAGTGGCGAACCTCGCGCGCCATCCGGCGCGGATCGGTCGAGAAGAGACGCTGGACCCGCCCGACGAGCGGGCCGCTCTCGCCGTCCGCCAGGAAGCCACGCTGCACCGCGCCGTCGCGGAAGACGAGGTAGTTCATCAGCCCGCCGGCCGCGATCTCGACGATGCCGTCGAACGTCGTCGCGGCGAGGAACGGAAAGATCGCCTCGGCGAGGCGCGCGTCGAGCTCGGCGGGCCACGTCAGCACCGACTCCGGGGCGCACTGCGTCGCGTGCATCGCCGCGAGCTGATCGTCCGGCGCTTCGTGGAAGCAGATCTCACCCAGCTCGGGCTCGGCCGGCACCTTGGCGATCGCCTCGGCGATCGGGAGCGCCACGTAGCGGCGGCCGTCGTGCGTCGCCGTCGCGTTCACCACCTCGCCCTGCTGCAGATAGAGCAGCACCAGCTCCTCCGGCAGCCAGATCGCGACGTACCCCGACACCCGCCCGGCCCGATCGCGCTTGGCGTCGGTGAGCAGGTTGCGCAGGTGCACGTAGGCGAGCTTCGTGCGCGGCAGGAGCACGCGATCGTGCGGGAATCGCAGCGCGGCGGCGGGAGATGGCATCGCTCACGGACGAGTCACCCGGCGTCCGGGAAACCGACGGCGCTCGACGCGGTCCGCATCCTGGCTCGCTAACACGAGCGGTGAGCGGAAAGCGGTAGGCGGCAAGCGCGAACGAGAGAGGGGCCGGCTTCCCAATGCGGGAGCCGGCCCCTCGGCTTGCGCTTACCGCTTGCCACCTACCGCGTGCCCGTCACGCCGCATGCTGCTTGAACTTCATCTCGAGCTGCGGCTTCGGCACGGCGCCGACCACCTGGTCCACGAGCTTCCCGTCCTTGAAGAACAGGATCGTCGGGATCGAGCGGACGTTGAAGCGCGACGCGGTCTTGATGTTCG
>DATMHT010000545.1:0-2684 GCA_035554795.1 Gemmatimonadaceae bacterium
CGCCGGGAATTGCACGCGAGCCGTGTATCTTACCGACCCCTATCGGGTTAGTCAATGGCTCGGGATGCGGCGTCGCCAGGGTCGGCGACGGCAGTGATTGGTCGTTCGTTCCCGGTGATCGGTCGTCGACGACGGCGCGCCCGGAGAGTACGTGAACCGATCGCGACACGAGGCGGCGCCCCGGAATTCCGCGGCGCCGCCTCTTCGTATTTCTACCGACCGATCTCTGCGGACAAGCTGGCGGTGGGATTCGAACCCACGACCGCCTGATTACAAATCAGGTGCTCTACCAACTGAGCTACGCCAGCGACGTGTGACTCCCGGCTGTCGGCTCTCGCCGGTCGAACAGGATGGACAGGATGAAGTACGTCCGGCTCATCCCGTTCATCCTGTACATCCCGTCCAAACAGGAGCCGAGAGCCGCTCTTACCGTAGTCGCCCCTCGACCGACGCGCAACGCGTCCGTCAGCGGAGCTGTTTCCAGCGCGTGCCGGTCGGGGTGTCCTCGATCTCGATGCCGCGCGCGCGCAACTCGTCGCGGATCGCGTCCGAGGCGGCGAAGTCGCGCCGCTCGCGGGCAGCCCGCCGCGCCGCCACGCGCTCATCCACCCACGCCGCCAGCTGCTCGTCCCTCTCGACCGCGGGCACGACGTCGAGCACCCCGTTCACGACGTCGAAGGCGCGCCGCGCCGCCGCGAGCGCGGCCGCGTCGCTCCCGCCGCGGTCGAGCTCCGCGTTGGCGCGATTGAGAAAGACGTGCAGCGCGGCCAGCGCGGCCGGCGCGTTCAGGTCGTCGAACAGCGCCTCGCGCGCATCCTGCTCGAGCGTCGCCGCGGCCGCCGCGAGCTCCGGCGTTCCGCCGCGCGCCTCGGCGAGCCGCTCGGCGAAGGTGCCGATCCGCTGCACGGCCTTCATCGCCGCCTCGACCGCCTCGGGCTTCAGATTGAGCTGCTGGCGGTAGTGCGTCGAGAAGACGAGATGGCGCAGCGCGGCGGCGGAGATCCCCTGCTCGCGGAGATCCTGCACGTTCTGCACGTTGCCGACGCGCTTGGCCATCTTCGCGCCTTCGGTGAGCAGGAACTCGCCGTGGGCCCAGACGCGCGAGAACGTCTTGCCCGTCGCCGCCTCCGACTGCGCGATCTCGTCCTCGTGGTGCGGGAAGACGAGGTCGATGCCGCCGCAGTGCAGGTCGAGCGTCTCACCGAGGATGTCCATCGCCATCGCCGAGCACTCGAGATGCCAGCCCGGCCGGCCGCGCCCCCACGGCGAATCCCACGCCGCGCCGGCGCGCTCGTCCTCCTCCTTCGCGGCCTTCCACAGCGCGAAGTCCTGCGCGTTCTCCTTGGTGTAGTCGTCCTGCGCGACGCGCGCACCGCTCTTGATCTCGCGCGTGTCGAGGCGCGACAGGCGGCCGTACGGCGGAAAGCGGTCGATGGCGAAGTACACCGAGCCGTCCTCGGCGCGATATGCGACGCCGCGCGCCACGAGCCGCTCGACGAGCGCGATCATCTGCGGGATGTAGTCGGTGGCCTTCGGGTAGTGCTCCGCCGCCTCGATGCGCAGATACTCGCGGTCGCGGTGGAAGATCTCGACGATCGGCTCCGTCACCTCGCGGATCGTCTTTCCCTGCTCGCTCGCGCGCTTGATGATCTTGTCGTCGACGTCGGTCAGGTTCATGACCTGCTCGACGTCCCAGCCGCAAAGCCGCAGCGCGCGCCGCAGCAGGTCCTCGAAGAGGAACGTGCGGAAGTTGCCGAGGTGCGCCGGATTGTAGACCGTCGGGCCGCAGGTGTAGACGCGCACCGTCTGGCCGTCGGCGGGCGCGAACGGCTCGACGGCGCGCGTCATCGTGTTGTACAGCCGGAAGTCGGACATGCGCGTGGTGTGCGGGACGGCGGCGAACGACGCGCGCGCCGAGCGCGGTCGAAGCGCGCAAGCTACGGAGCCCGCGACGGGGAATCAACGGAAGGCGGCGCCGACGGAGGCACGGCACCGGTGCCGCCGGGCGCGACAGCCTCCGCGACGCGACTGGCGGCGCGTGCGGCCCGGTCGGACGTGGCGGCGATCGCCCATGGCGTGTGCTCTCCGCCGCTGCTGATCGCGCATCGCTCGCTCGCCACGCGCCCGTCGGCGAGCGTCACGATCCGGTCGGCGATGCCGCGCAGGACAGCGTAGTCGCGCGCGGCCACGACACAGGCGACGCCGTCCGTCGCGACCGTGCGCAGCAGGAGCGCGAGCGCGGTCCGCCAGCGTGCGTCGAGCCCCTCCATCGCTCCGTCGAGCAGGACGAGCGACGGATGTCCGCGCAGCGCGCGCGCCACGGCGAGGCGCACGAGCGCGCCGCGCGACAGCGTCGAGAGCCGTCGGTGCGCCACGCGGGCGAGGCCGGCGCGGTCGAGCAGCGCCCGGACGTCGGACTCGGGCGGAATTGCCTTCGCGTCGCCGGCGCGGTGCTCGAGCGACTGCCGCGCGGTGAGAAAGGCGTGGTGCGGCGGGCACGGAGCGACGAATGCGACGCCGCACTCGCGTCGCGCTTCCGCGGACGCCGGCACGCCGAACCAGCGCACCTCGCCCCGGTCCGGCCGCAGCGCAGCGGCCGCGCAGCGGAGCAGCGTCGTCTTCCCCGCCCCGGCCGCGCCGCACACGCCGACGATCTCCCCGGCGCGTACGTGCAGAGTGACGTC
>DATMHT010000546.1:0-2058 GCA_035554795.1 Gemmatimonadaceae bacterium
GCGCGGCTACGGCCACGAGCCGATCTACGTCAGCGGCGACGAGCCGGCGGCGATGCACCAGCTCATGGCCGCCGCCTGCGACGCGGCGCTCGCCGAGATCCGCCGCATCCAGCACGCCGCCCGCGCCGGGGGCGACACGACCCGTCCGCGCTGGCCGATGATCGTGCTCCGCTCGCCCAAGGGGTGGACCGGCCCGAAGGTGGTGGACGGCAAGCCGACCGAGGGCTCGTGGCGTTCGCACCAGGTACCGCTCGCCAACCTCGCCGAGAGCCCCGCGCACCTGCGGCTGCTCGAGGAGTGGATGCGGAGCTACCGACCCGAGGAGCTGTTCGACGAATCGGGCGCGCTGCGCCAGGAGCTCGCCGCGCTCGCCCCGACGGGCGACCGGCGCATGGGCGCGAACCCGCACGCGAACGGCGGTCTCCTCCTGCGCGATCTCGTCGTGCCCGACCCGCGCGACTACGCCGTGCCGGTGCCGAGCCCCGGTGCCGTGGACGCCGAGGCGACGCGCGTGCTCGGCGCGATGCTGCGCGACGTCATGCGGCTGAACATGGAGGCGCGCAACTTCCGCGTCATGGGCCCCGACGAGACCAGCTCGAACCGGCTCGATGCGCTGTTCGAGGCGACCGCGCGCATGTCGGAGGCGATCATCCTGCCTACCGACGAGCACGTCGCGCGCGACGGCCGCGTGATGGAGGTGCTGAGCGAGCAGCTCTGCCAGGGATGGCTCGAGGGCTATCTGCTCACCGGGCGCCACGGCTTCTTCTCGTGCTACGAGGCCTTCATCCACGTCGTGGACTCGATGTTCAACCAGCACGCGAAGTGGCTCGGCACGTCGCGCGAGCTGCCGTGGCGCGCGCCGATAGCGTCGCTCAACTACCTGCTCACGTCACACGTCTGGCGGCAGGACCATAACGGGTTCAGCCACCAGGACCCCGGCTTCATCGACCACGTCGTCAACAAGAAGGCCGACGTCGTGCGCGTGTACCTGCCGCCCGACGCGAACACGCTGCTCTGCGTCGCCGACCACTGCCTGCGCAGCCGCCACTACGTGAACGTCATCGTCGCCGGCAAGCAGCCGCAGCCCCAGTGGCTCGACGCCGCCGCCGCCGACGCGCACTGCGCGCGCGGACTCGGCGTCTGGGCGTGGGCGGGGAACGAGGCGGGCGACGACGGCCCCGAGGTCGTCATGGCCTGCGCCGGCGACGTCCCGACGCTCGAGACGCTCGCCGCGGTGAGCCTGCTGCGCACGCACCTGCCGCAGCTCACGGTGCGCGTCGTCAACGTCGTGGACCTGATGACGCTGCAGCCCGAGGCCGAGCACCCGCACGGTCTGAGCGACGAGGACTTCGACGCGCTGTTCACGACCGACCGTCCGATCGTCTTCGCCTTCCACGGCTACCCGTGGCTGATCCACCGGCTCACCTACCGCCGCCACAACCACCGCAACCTCCACGTGCGCGGCTACAAGGAGCGCGGAACGACGACGACGCCGTTCGACATGACGGTGCTCAACGACATCGACCGCTTCCATCTCGCGCTCGACGTGCTCGCCCGCGTCGCTCGACTGCGCGGCGACGCGACTGCGGATGCCGCCGCGGACTACTGTCGGCAGCGGCTCGACGAGCACCGGACCTACGTGACGACGCACGGCGACGACATGCCCGACGTACGCGACTGGCGCTGGCCGGCCTGACACACCTCACTTCACCGGAGATCACCGTGACGACGTTCACCGCTGGCTACATGGTCGGCAGCCTCGCGAAGGGCTCGCTCAATCGCAAGCTCTCCCGCGCCCTCACGCGCCTCGCCCCCGACGACCTCGAGCTGCGCGAGATCCCGATCGGCGAGCTGCCGCTGTACTCGTACGACTACGACGCGGACTACCCGCCGGCCGGCCGCGCGCTCAAGGAAGCGCTCGCGGCCGTCGACGCCGTGTTGTTCGTCACGCCGGAGTACAACCGCTCGATCCCCGGCGCGCTCAAGAACGCGATCGACTGGGCGAGCCGCCCGTGGGGCACCAACTCCTTCGCGCGCAAGCCGTCGGCGATCATCGGC
>DATMHT010000547.1:0-2465 GCA_035554795.1 Gemmatimonadaceae bacterium
GCCGAGTCGGTGGCGGCCGCGGATTGTGCGGAAGAGCGCCCCTTCTGCCGTCATCCTGAGCGAAGCGAAGGCTCTGCTTTTTGCGGCGGCGGTCCACAAGCAGATCCCTCGCTGCGCTCGGGATGACAACAATGGACAGGATCCGCGTTCATCCGCGTCGATCCGCGGCGTCGCTTCCGCCGGGCAACGCCTAGAGCCGAAAGCCGCCTCAATACACCGCGATCAGCTGCGCGACGAGCTCGTTGGCGTGACGCTCCAGCGGGTGAAAGCGCTTGTCGATCCAGTTCGCCTGGAGGCGCACGTGGTCGTCGGGCGTGGCGACGGTCGCGCCGGCGGTGAGCCAGCGCTCGCTCGACGAGATGCCGCCGGCGGCGGGCGCGCGCTCCTCGCGGATCCGCTCCCACTTGAGCACCGGCTCGAGCCACGGTAGCACGCGATAGGCGGCGAGCACGTAGCCGCCGCCCGCCGCGTACGGCGGCGAGGATGCGGCGACCGTGCCGCTACCGGGCACCCGTCCCTGGCGATGCAGCGCCTCGCCCTCGACCGTCGCGCCGCGCCAGAGCCAGCGGGCGTCGTAGCCCCAGAGGTGGTCGGGCCCTTCCCCGCCCCACTTGCCGGAGAGGGCGAGCGACGACACGGGCCGCAGCGTGACGCGACCGACGGCGAGCTCGCGGTCGTCGGGGTTGCGCGTGGCGTTGGGGCCGCCGCCGTTGAGGAGCGCGCCGGCGAGCGTCACGCGGTGGGCGACGGCGAGCTGCGCCATCGCGCCGATGTCGCGCTTGAGCGAGAGCCGGTCCACCGCCGCCGAGCGGTTCACCGTCTTGAGCAGCGAGAACGGCGTGAGGTACTCGAGGCTGAACGGGCTCCGGAACTGGCCGACGAGGAGCGCCGGCTCGATCGCCGCGTACCAGGCGCCGGCGGACGACGGCGGCGGCGTGAGCTGAAGGTAGGCGTCGGTGAGCAGCGACGCGGCGACGCTGCTGTCGCGCGCCACGCGGCCGACGTTCGAGAGGTCGGCCTGGAGCCGCACCGCGACGTAGCTGCGCGGGGCCACCATCACCGTCACGCGCGCTCGGCTCACCGCGAACAGCGTCGAGTCGTTGCGGCGCGTCTGCCGCACGGCGACGTAGCCGCCGAGCACCGGCGACGCGGTGAGGTGCCGCGCGTCGAACACCGGCGACGGCGCGAGTGGATAGGGCGCGCCGTTCGCGAGCGGCGGCCGGGCCGTGTGCGTGGTGTCGCCGGTCGCGCCCTGCGCGCGGGCGGCACCGACAGGGAGCGTGGCGGCCGCGGCGAGGGCGAGGGCCGCGCGGAGACGGGCGCGCCGGCGTCGGCGCGCCGACGTGTCGTGCATCGGTCGCATGTCAGCGTGGTGTGAGGTGCGCGACGTACGCGCCGCCCGGCGCGAGTCGCAGGTGCAGCGTGCCGCCGGCGCTCGCCGAATCGCGGCGGATGACGTAGTCGCCGGCGTAGCGGTCGGCGTTGAGCCCGTCGGCGACGATCGTCGCGTCGTAGCGCGCGCCGGTGGCGAGGAAGGAGAGCGGGACGTCGAGCTCGCGCGGCGTCCAGTCGGTCATCGCCGCCAGCCACCAGTCGCGCCCCGAGCGGCGCGCGACCACGAGGTAGTCGCCCACCTTCCCCTGGAGCGCGCGCGTCTCGTCCCACGTCGTCGGCACGGCGGCGAGCACGCGCGTGAAGTCGGGGACGGCGCGGTAGTCGCTCGCCGTCCCGCCGAGGTACTGGAGCGGGCTGTCGTAGAGGACGTACTGGGCGAGCGCCTGCGTGCGCGTCCCCTGGTTCATCGGGCGCTCGAAGACGACGCGGAAGTCCTTGCGCGTGCCGTTGTTCATCGAGCCGCCCTCGAAGTCCATCGGCCCCGCCTGCATGCGCACGAACGGGATCGTGAGCGCGTGGTCGGGCGTGACGCGGTCGCTCCACATGTCGTACTCGTGTCCGAGCACGCTCTCGCGGGTGAGCATGTTCGGGAAGGCGCGCTGCATGCCGGTCGGCTTGTACGCGCCGTGGAAGTTGACGATCAGCTTCCGCTTCGCCGCCTCGCGCGCGACGCGCTCGTAGAACCGGACCATCTGCTGGTCGTCACGGTCCATGAAGTCCACGAGGATCCCCTTCACGCCCCACGCCGCGTACTGGTCGAGCGCCGTGTCCATCTGGCGGTCGAACGTCATCGCCAGGTTCCAGAGGATGATGCCGACGCCCCTGGTCTTCGCGTACGCGACCAGCGCCGGCATGTCGATGTCGGGGTTGCGCTGGAACAGGTCGTCGGGGCTCGACCAGCCGGCGTCGAACATCATGTAGCCGAGCTGGTAGTCGGCGGCGAAGTCGATCAGGTAGCGGTAGGTGGCGGTGTTGAGCCCCGAGACGAACGGCACGCCGTAGAGCAGCCGGCTCGTGATCCACTCCTCGGTGCTCTTCCCCGGCCGCACCCACGATACGTCCTGGAGGAT
>DATMHT010000548.1:0-3755 GCA_035554795.1 Gemmatimonadaceae bacterium
CACGGCGTCTGTCCGGCGCTGCTCGAGGGGCTGCTCGGCAACGACCTGCTCGAGTTCCACACCGAGCGCTACGCGCAGAACTTCCTCGCCTGCGTCGCCGAGCTCGTGCCTGGCGCGACGGTGGACTTCGACGCGCGGCGCGTCACGATCGGCGGCCGCACGATGGAGGTGGCGGCGTATCCGATCAGCATCGACGTCGCCGCCTACGAAGAGATGGCGCGGGCGGCCGAGCCGCGCGCCCGCGCGCTGCGCGAGCGGCACGCGCAGCCGTCGGCCGCCGGCGAGTGCCAGCTCGGCGTTTCCGTGGACCGCGTGGACTACACGAAGGGGATCCCGGAGCGCCTCCGCGCGCTCGACTATCTCTGGTCCGAGTTCCCGGAGCTGCGCGAGCGCCTCACCTTCCTGTTCGTCGCCACGCCGTCGCGCTCGGAGCTCGCGGCGTATCGCGACCTTTCGGCGGAAGTCGTGAGCGCGGTCGAGGCGATCAACCAGCGCTTCGGCACGCCCGGGTGGACGCCGATCATCTTCCATCACGAGAACGTGAGCGCCGAGCAGCTCGCCGCCTTCTACCGCGCGGCCGACCTGTGCCTCGTCTCGTCGCTGCAGGACGGGATGAACCTCGTTGCCAAGGAGTTCATCGCGTGTCAGGTGGATGAGCGAGGCGTCCTCGTGCTGAGTCGCTTCGCCGGCGCCGCCGAGGAGATCGACGGCGCGGTGCTGATCAACCCGTTCAATACCGACGGCTTCGCGCTCGGCATTCGCGCCGCGCTCGCGATGCCGGCCGAGGAGCGCCACCGCCGCATGCGCGACATGCGCGCGCGTCTTCACGACTCCACGATCTTCGACTGGCTCGACGCCATCCTCTCGCGCACCGCCGCGTTGATGGACGCGAGCGCTCCACCCGCCGCCGCGGTCGCTGCCGTCGCACCGACGGTGGCTCCGGCCATCGCCGCGGTGCCGCACGGCCCCGTCGCCACCTCGCCGACGTGCTGACGCCATCCGCGCGCGCCACGGTCCGTGACGGGGCCGGTGGTGCCGTCGCGGCGCTCGCCGCCGCGGTGCACGAGCGTCTCGCCGGTGCGCCGCTCCTCGTGCTGCTCGACGTGGACGGCACGCTCGCCCCGATCGTGCCCCGTCCCGACCAGGCGGTCGTGCCGGCGGCGACGCGGCGGGTCGTCGCCGCGCTCGTGCGTCGCCCGCGCACGCACGTCGCCGTCGTCTCCGGGCGTGGCGCGGCGGACGCGGCCCGCGTCGTCGGTGTGTCCGGCGTCTGGGTCATCGGCAATCACGGCGCCGAACGCGTCAGCCCCGACGGCCACGCCACCGTGGACCCGCTCGTCGCGCCGTTCGCCGATGCGGTGGCGGCCGCCGCGCGGGAGCTGCGCCCCGTCGTCGCCCGCGCCAGCGGCGCGGAGCTCGAGGACAAGCGCTGGACGCTGACCGTGCACTACCGGCGGGTCGCCGACGCGGCGGTGGTCGCGGCGCTCCGCGAGTCCGCCGCCGCCGCGGCGCGCGCCCACGGACTCGCGTTCCGGGAAGGGAAGAAGGTGCTCGAGCTGCGTCCGCCGGTTCGCGTGGACAAGGGCGTCGCCTCGCTCCGGCTCGCGGCGGACCTCGGCGCCCTCGTGCCGGGTAGCTCCCTGTTCTATGCTGGTGACGACACGACCGACGAGGACGCCTTCCGCGCCCTGCGCGACGCGGCGCCACGCGCGGTGACCGTCCGGGTCGCCGCCGACACCGACAGGGACCCGGACGCGTCCGACGCGCCCGCGCCGACCGCGGCCGAGTTCACCCTTCGCGATACCGACGCCCTGCGCGCCGCGCTGGAGCAGCTCGCCGGGATGCGGTAGCAGGCCTCAGGCCCTCAGCCCCAAGCCCTCGTACTTCATGACCACTCCCGCGTGGGCCGTCTCCGCGCAGCCCTGGCGCCTCAGCGGCGCCGGCGCGTACGCGCCCATCACCTGCTACGGTCTCGTCGGCGACATGCACACCGCGGCCCTCGTCGGGCTCAACGGCGCGGTGGACTGGTGCTGCTTCCCTCGCTTCGACTCGTCGTCGGTGTTCGCGGGGATTCTCGACGCCGCCAAGGGCGGCACGTTTCAGATCGCGCCCGCCGCGAGCCATTCGGCGGAGCAGCGCTATCTGCCGGCCACCGCCGTCCTCGTCACCACCTTCCGTACCGAGAGCGGCGGCGTCGTCGAGCTCACCGACTTCATGCCGGTCACGCGGGCGGGGAAGCGCGGGCCGTTCGCGGAGCTGCACCGGCGCGTCTGCTGCACGCGCGGCGAGGCGGAGGTCATCGTCCGCTACCGCCCGCGCTTCGACTACGCCGTGTCGCGCACCCGTCTCATTCCGCGCCGCAACGGCGTGCTCGCGACCGATGGCGAGGACGAGGCGCTCGCCCTCGCCGCGCCACGGGACACGTGGTGGCACCTCGAGGACGACACCGCCTTCGCGACGATCAAGCTCGCCGCCGGCGAGGAGCACTGGTTCGCGCTCCGCTACGACGACGACGAGGTCCGCCCGATCGCCGAGTACGCGTCGCAGGCGAAGCTCGACGAGACGATCGCCTTCTGGGACGCGTGGGTCGCGAAGATCACCTACGCCGGCCAGTACCGCATCGCCGTCGAGCGCTCGGCGATCACGCTCAAGCTGATGTGCTACGAGCCCACCGGCGCGATCATCGCCGCGCCCACGACCTCGCTCCCCGAGGAGCTCGGCGGCATCCGCAACTGGGACTATCGCTTCACCTGGCTGCGCGACTCGGCGTTCGTGCTCTACTCGCTGAACGTGCTCGGTCACTACGACGAGGCCGGCCACTTCATGGACTTCCTGAAGCGGGTCACCCGCAAGGCGACCGACGCGCACCTCCAGATCATGTACACGATCGACGGGCGGCGCGATCTCCCCGAGCGGACGCTCGAGCACCTCGAGGGTTATCGCGGCTCCGGTCCCGTGCGCGTCGGCAACGGCGCGTACGACCAGGTGCAGCTCGACGTCTATGGCGAGGTGCTCGAGACGGCGTGGCTCTGGAGCCGGCACCACACGATCAGCGAGGGAACGTGGGCGACGCTCGAGCGCCTCGTGAACTGGATCGCCGACCACTGGGAGATGCCCGACAGCGGCATCTGGGAGGTGCGCGCCGGCGTCCAGCACTACGTGCTGAGCAAGGTGATGTGCTGGGTCACGCTCGACCGCGGCGTCCGCCTCGCCGAGGAGTTCGAGCTACCCGCGGACCTCGAGCGCTGGCGCCGAGAGCGCGACCGCGTCCACGCCGACGTCATGGAGAAGGGGTGGAGCGAGCGGAAGCAGAGCTTCGTGCAGTACTACGGCACCGAGGCGCTCGACGCCTCGAACCTCATCCTTCCGATGGTGCACTTCCTCCCGCGAACGCACCCGCGCGTCGTCGGCACCGTCATGGCCACGCTGCGCGAGCTCACGAGCGAGGACCAGGAGCTCGTCTACCGCTACCGCAACGATGACGGTCTGCCGGGCGAGGAGGGCGTCTTCTCGATCTGCACCTTCTGGCTCGCCCAGACGCTGGCGATGTGCGGCGAGCGGGAGCGCGGCGAGCGCATCTTCCAGCGGATGCTCAAGCACGCGAACCACGTCGGCCTCTACAGCGAGGAGCTGCACCCCGGCACGGGCGAGTTCCTCGGCAACTTTCCGCAGGCCTTCACCCACATCGCGCTCATCAACTGCGCGTATGTGTTCGAGAGGCTCAAGGGCCTGGGGCCTGAAGGGCCGTAGGGCCT
>DATMHT010000549.1:0-5052 GCA_035554795.1 Gemmatimonadaceae bacterium
AGGTCCGCAGGGTTGTTGACCGGGCGGCCGTTGGCGAGCTGGCTCACCGGGACGAAGCCCTCGATGTCGTTGCCGACATCGACGACGACGCCCTTGTCCATCAGGCGCACGACCTTGCCACGCAGCTCGGTGCCGACCGGGTACGTCTCACCGATGCGAAGCCACGGGTCCTCCTCGGCCTGCTTGAGGCCGAGCGAGATCCGCTTGTTGTCGGAGTCGATGTTGAGGATGACGACGTCCACCGTGTCGCCCTTCTTCACGACTTCCGACGGATGCTGGACGCGCTTCGTCCAGGACATGTCGGAGATGTGAATCAGGCCGTCGATCCCCGGCTCGATCTCGACGAAGGCGCCGAAGCTGGTCAGGTTGCGGACCTTGCCCGTGATGCGCGTGCCGACCGGGTACTTGAGCGGCAGCACGACCCACGGATCCTGCTCCGTCTGCTTCATGCCGAGCGAGATCTTCTCCTCGTTCGGGTCGACCTTGAGCACCACGGCCTCGATCGCCTCGCCGATGGACACCAGCTTCGACGGGTGGCGGACGTTGCGCGTCCAGCTCATCTCGCTGATGTGGACGAGACCTTCGATGCCCGGCTCAAGCTCGATGAAGGCGCCGTAGTTCGTGATCGAGACGACCTTCCCGTTGACGCGCGTGCCGACCGGGTACTTGGCGGCGACGTCCTTCCACGGGTAGCTCTGGAGCTGCTTCAGCCCAAGCGAGATGCGCTCACGCTGCCAGTCGATGTCGAGCACCTTGACCTCGAGCTCCTGACCGATCTGGACGAGCTCGGACGGGTGCGAGATGCGTCCCCACGACATGTCGGTGATGTGGAGCAGGCCGTCCACGCCGCCGAGGTCGATGAATGCGCCGAAGTCCGTGATGTTCTTGACCACGCCCTTCCGCACCTGATCCTTCTCGAGCTCCTTCATCAGCTTCTCGCGCTTGCCGGCCCGCTCGGTCTCGAGGATGACGCGGCGCGAGACGACGATGTTGCGGCGGCGCTTGTTGAGCTTGATGATCTTGAACTCGTACTTCTGCCCAAGCAGCTCGTCGATGTTCGGCACGCGCCGCAGCGCGATCTGCGAGCCGGGGAGGAACGCGTCGACGCCCATGAGGTCGACGACGACACCGCCCTTGATCTTCTTGACGAGCGTACCCTCGACCGGCTGGTCGCTCTCGTACGCGACGCGGATGCGCTCCCAGACGCGCATGAAGTCGGCCTTCTTCTTCGACAGCACGACCGAGCCTTCCTGATCCTCGAGATGCTCGAGAAGGACCTCGACGTGGTCGCCCGGCTTGAGGTCGGGCATGTCCTTGAACTCCTCGAGCGGGATCGTGCCCTCGCTCTTGAAGCCGATGTCGAGCACGACGAGGTTGTCGCGGATCTCGCGCACCGTGGACTGCACGATCTCGCCTTCCTCGATCGAGGCGAGGGTGCCGTTGTAGAGCTCCATGAGGCGGTCGTACTCTTCCGACGAGTACTCGTCCTCCTCGTAGAGCTCGGGGCGACGGTTGGCAAGCGGGCGGAGCTGCGCCTTCTGCGCGTCGCGCTTCTCGCGCTGGGTCAGGGCGGAGCCAGACGTCGGCGCAGTCGCGGTCGTGCCGGTTGTGGGGGTCTCGAGCTCGGGCATACCGAAGTGAATCTCCTGGGTCGCGGATTTAGGCTCGCCGCGCCGAGTCCGGGTGACGGAACTACGGTGGTGCGGTCATCGCACGACAGAGCGTGGGACGCTGTCGTCGCGAGACCGCGCGAACCGTCCAAACTATCCGGTTTGACCCGTGCGGTCAACCACTTAGACCCCGCCATTTCAAGCCGACTCCACGCGATTCGCGTGGGCGGCGAGCGGCTATTCCGCCGGCTCGGCGGGGCGGCGCGCGACGGCGTGCGCCAGCGCCACGATCCGTTCGACTTGTTCCGCCTGCGTGAGATAGGTCGTGTCGATCAGGATCGCGTCCTTGGCCTGCACCGTCTGCGTCGCGTCGCGCGAATCGCGCTGGACGAGCCGCTCGGTCTCCGCGGCGATCTCGCCGTCGTTCGGCCGCCGGCCCAGCTCCTGGGTGAGGCGCCGCCGCGCCCGCTCCCACGGGTCCGCAACGAGGAAGATCTTCACCTCGGCGCCCGGGAAGACGGCGGTCCCGATGTCGCGGCCGTCCACGACGACGTCGTGCCGCTCCGCGGTCTGCCGGACCCGCGCGTTCACCCACGCCCGCACGCCGGGCATCTGCGCGACTTTCGACACGAGTCGGGTCACCGCGGCGCCGCGCAGCTCCTCCTCCGCTGGCCGGCCATCGAGGAGAGGGGAGAACGAGTGCTGGCCGGGCGCGAGCGACACCACGCGAGCGGCCTCGAGCACCGTGTCCTCGGTCCAGCTCTCCGGATCGGCGCCGGTGCGGCACGCGGCGGCCGTCGCGGCGCGGTAGAGCGCGCCCGAGTCCACGTGGCGAAAGTTGAGGCGCTCGGCCACCCACTGTGCGGTGGACGACTTGCCCGACGCCGCCGGCCCGTCGATGGCGACGACGATCGTCCGCCGTGCGGCCGGCGCGTCGCTCGGCTCCTCGGGCTCCGGCGGGTAGCCGCTCATGCCGCCCCTCGCGCGATGGCGCCGCCGGCGAGCAGCGCGAGGTCGCGCCAGAAGCCGGGATAGGACACGGCGACGCAGTCGGGATCGTCCACCACGATCTGGTTGCCGGGGAGGGCGCCGAGGATGCCGAATGCCATCGCCAGCCGGTGGTCGCCGTGGGTGACGACGCGACCATGGAGCGGACGATCGGAGCCGACGACGACGAAGCCGTCGGGGCGCTCCTCCGCGTCGGCGCCGACCGCGCGAAGTGCCGCGACGGTCGCCGCTATCCGGTCGCTCTCCTTCACTCGCAGCTCGGCCGCGCCGGCGACGGTCGTCGTCCCGTCGGCGCGCGCGGCGACACACGCGAGCAGCGGCAGCTCGTCGATCATCGCCGGCACCTCCTCGGGCCGCACGTCGACGCCGCGCAGCGCGCTCGCTCCGGCCCGCAGCGTGGCGATCGCCTCGCCACCGTCGTCCCGCTCGTCGTCGGCCGCGACGGACGCGCCCATCCGCCGCATGACGTCGAGGAAGCCGGTGCGCGTCGGATTCACACAGACGTCCGGCAGCGCGATCTCGCCGGCTGGCGCGAGCGCTGCGAGCGCGACGAAGAACGCGGCCGACGACGGATCGCCGGGCACCGTGCGATCCACGGCGCGCAGCGGCGCGCCCGGCTCGTAAACGACTTCCCCGCCCCGCGCGCTTACGTCCGCGCCCATCGCACGCAGCATCCGCTCGCTGTGGTCGCGCGACGGCGCCGGCTCGCGCACGGCGACGCGGACGCCGGCCGCGACGCCGGCGAGCAGGATCGCGCCCTTGACCTGCGCGCTCGCGACGCCGGTTGTCCAACTCGTCTCGTGGAGCGAGCCGCCCTCGATCTCCATCGGCAGCGTGCCGGCGGCGGTCAACGCGACGCGGGCTCCCATCGCCTGCAGCGGCTCGGCGACGCGGCGCATCGGGCGCCGGCTCAGACTCGCGTCGCCTTCGAAGCGCGTGCGGAACGCGCACGCCGCGGCGACGCCGGCCATCAGCCGCGTGGTCGTGCCGCTGTTACCGCAGTCGAGCGCCGCGCGCGGCTCGCGCAGCGACGCGGCACCGCGTCCGCGCACCACGAGGTCGCCGGACGGCGTCGTCTCGGTCTCGACGCCAAGCGCGCGCAGCGCGCCCATGGTGGACCTCACGTCGGCCGAGTCGAGCAGCCGCGATATGCGCGATTCGCCCTCGGCGAGCGCGGCGAGGATGAGCGCCCGGTGCGAGATGGACTTGTCGCCGGGGACGCGCGCGATGCCCGAAACCCTCACGCTCCGCCTCGCGTCGCGCTCAGCGCAGCCATTGCTCGAGCGCGGTGGCGGTGTCGGTCTTCTCGTCGCGGTACTTGACGATGACCGGCGTCTGCACCGAGAGCCCCTCGGCCTCGCCCCACGCGCCGCGAACACGACGCGCACCGGGCACGACGACCGCCCGGCTCGGGATCTCCAGCACGCGCTCGGCCGATCCGCGATAGACGGTCTCGCGCACGAGGTCGTAGACTGGCGTGCCGCGCGTGAGCACCACGCCGGCGGCGAGCACCGCGCGCTCGCGCACGACCGTTCCCTCGTACACCCCGGCGTTGCCGCCGACGATGACGTCGTCCTCGATGACGACGGGCGACGCGTTCACTGGCTCGAGCACGCCGCCGATCTGCGCCGCCGCGCTCAGGTGCACGCGCGCGCCGATCTGCGCGCACGACCCGACTAGAGCGTGCGAGTCCACCATCGTCCCCGGTCCGACCCAGGCGCCGACATTGATGTACATCGGCGGCATGCAGACGACGCCCGGCGCGACGTACGCGCCCCGGCGGATGCTCGAGCCGCCGGGCACCACGCGCACCTGATCGTCGAGCCGCAGCTCGCGCGTGGGGAAGGTGTGCTTGTCGAAGAAGTGAAAGATCGGACGTCCGCTCGACGGCGGCGACATGTCCACGACGCGGCCGAGCCGGAAGCCGACGAGGATGCCGCGCTTCACCCACGGCACGGCGCGCCACACGCCGTCGGTGCCGCGCTCGGCGGCGCGGATGCGGCCGTGCTCTAGGCCGATCAGCAGCTGCTCGACGAGCGTCGCGCTCTCCATGGGCAGCGACGCACCGGGCGGTGTGTCGGCCAGCTCGTCGAAGCGGCGGGCCATCTCGGCCGGTGTGCACATGCTCATCGGGCGATCGCCTCCGCCGCGACGAGGCTGGCGCGAACGAGCGCGTCGTGGACGTCGGACATGGGCACGAGCGGCAGGCGAAGTACGTTCTGGATCCGCCCCATCATCGCCAGCGCCGCCTTGACCGGAAGCGGGTTCGACTCGACGAACGCCGCGTGCATCCACGGAGTCAGGCGGTAGTGGATCTCGCGCGCGCCCGGCAGGTCGCCGCCGGCGGCGCACTCGACGAGCCGCGCCATCAGCCGCGGCGTCGCGTTCGACGTCACGGAGATGACGCCGTCGCCGCCGGCCGCGACGACCGGCA
>DATMHT010000550.1:0-1940 GCA_035554795.1 Gemmatimonadaceae bacterium
CTGCAGGACAAGGAGTCGGGATACGTCCACGCCTTCGTGGACCTGCTGCCGACGCCGTGGCGCGGCGTGATGATGGCCGGCTTCGCGGCGGCGTACATGTCCACGGTCGGCACGCAGCTGAACTGGGGCGCGTCGTACCTCGTGAACGACTTCTACAAGCGCTTCGTGAACCGCACGGCCACCGAACGCCACTACGTGACGGTGTCGCGCTGGTCCACGGTCTTTCTCTTCCTCGCCTCCTGCCTCGTCACCTGGCAGCTCTCGACGGTCGAGGGGGCGTGGAAGTTCCTCCTCGCGCTGGGCGCCGGCACCGGGCTGGTCTTCATCCTCCGCTGGTACTGGTGGCGCATCAACGCCTGGTCCGAGATCAGCGCGATGACCGCGTCCTTCGTGACGTCGCTCTACCTCTTCGGCGTGCCACAGCGGATTCTCGGCTGGATGTCGCCGTCGCTCGCCGGCGTCCTCCCGATCCCGGCGATCGTCCGCAACGACGCGCCCACGGCGGACGCCTGGATCATGATCATCACGGTGGCCGTGAGCAGCGTCGTCTGGATCGTGACGACGATGCTGACGGCGCCCGAGCCGGACGCGACGCTCGACTCGTTCTACCGTCGAGTGCGCCCCGGCGGACCAGGCTGGGCGCGCGTGTCCGCCCGCCTCGGCTTCGGCCGCGAGCCGATCCCCGGCGGCGCGCTGGCCTGGACGAACTGGATCGCGGGCATCGTCGCGGTGTACGCGTCGTTGTTCGGGATCGGGAAGATCGTCTTCGGCAGCCTCGGCATGGGCCTCGCGCTCCTCGCCATCGCCGTCGTCGCCTTCGCCTGGATCGCCCGCTCCTTCCGCGACGAGCCGGCCGCGCCCGAAGCGGCGCGGGTCCGGGACGCGGAGCCGATGGCGGCGGATTGAGAGAGAAAGGGTGGAGGGTGGAGGGCAGAGGGTATAGGGTGTAGCTGGGCCACTCGGGACGCTGCCGAGGCAGCGCTACCCCCGACACCCTCCACCCTCCTCTGGAACCCGAACAGTTCGCTCGGTATATTCATCAGCAGCGGCGCCTCGTCACGTGCGCCGACCCATCTGAGGAGGCTCGCGATGAGCACGATGAATCAACCCGAGGTGGCGCTGACCGTTACGCCCGTCGCCGCCGCCGAGGTCAAGAAGTTCATGGAGGCCGAGGGCGTCGCCGCCGACAAGGGCGGCCTTCGCGTCAGCGTCCAGCCGGGCGGATGCAGCGGCTTCAAGTACGGCCTGCTGATCGAGGACGCGAGCGCCGAAGACGACCTCGTCGTCGACCAGGGCGGCTTCAAGGTCTTCGTGGACCCGTTCTCCGCCCAGTACATCAGCGGCGTCGTCATCGACTACGTCTCGTCGATGCAGGGCTCCGGCTTCACTTTCAAGAACCCGAACGCCACCGGCGGCTGCGGCTGCGGCAGCTCGTTCTCGGCGTAATTCGTTTCCGGCAGGACCGAAGGCCCGCGATGCGCACCCGGTATCGCGGGCCTTTTCGTATCCGTGCGCTCCGATGTAGCGTTCGCGTCGGCTGGGGCGTCTGCGACAGGACGGGTAAGAGGTAGGCGGTGGGCGGTAAGCGGTAAGCGTGAGCCCTCCACCCTGGCTTCCGCGCGCGGCGCCCCCCACCTCGAAGTCTATGGTGCGCCGCGAACTTCGTGTCACCGGAATGCCGCCGTCCGCATCGGTTCGCGCGTACCGCCTCCCGCTTCCCGCTTACGGCACAAGCTCGCGCTTACCGCGTCCCGCCTCCCGCTTCCCGCTTACCGCACCGGCTCCCGCCCACCGCCCACCGCCGACCCGTGCCTCGCGCCTTCTCCGCTCTCGACCTCTTCGTCCTCGTCCTGTACCTGGGCGGCACCACGCTTCTCGGCGTGCGCCTCGGCCGGCGGCAGCGCGACGCGCGCGACTACTTCGTCGCCGACCGCGCCATC
>DATMHT010000551.1:0-2013 GCA_035554795.1 Gemmatimonadaceae bacterium
GAGCGGATGTCGCGCAGCGTCAGGCCGGCGAGCCGCTCGTTGAGCACGCGCGCCACCTCGGCGACGGCGCGATCGGCGAGCTCCCCCTTCGCCTCGACGAAGATCGTTCGCACGCTGCCGCCGTCGAGCGTCAGCACGAGCAGCACGCGCTCGGCCGCGATGCGCACCAGCTCCAGCCGGCGAAGGACCGCGTCGTCGAGCCGCGGCCCGAGGGCGACGCCGAGCTCCTGGGTCACGACGCCGAGGCTCTGCGCGGCGCGGCGGAGGATGGCGTCGATCGCCGGCGCACCGCTCTGGATCTGCTCGGCGAGGCGGCCGCCCTCGGGCGGAATCACCTGCGGCCGCTGCATGAGCGCATCCACGTACGCGCGGTAGCCCTTGTCCGTCGGAATCCGGCCGGCGGACGTGTGCGGATGGAAGAGGAATCCCTTCTCTTCCAGGTCGCTCATCGTGTTGCGGATGGTCGCCGGCGAGACGCCGAGCCCGAAACGGCGCGAGAGCGTGCGCGAGCCAGCGGGCTCCGCCGTCTCGACGTAGCTGCGGATCACCGCCTCCAGCACGCGCCGCTCGCGATCGTTGAGCTCGGGGAACGCCATAAGTGCCAACCTACAAACGACTTCGAAAGAGTGTCAAGTCGGCGGCGAGGCTGTCGAGCCGTAGCCAGCCCGTCGCCGTGAGCCGAAGACGCCGCTCGCCGGTGTCGTCGTCGAGCTCCGCCCAGCCCGCGTCGCGCCACGATGCGACGCGCGCCGCTTCCTCCGGCCCGATGACGAGTCCTCGCCGGGTCCGCAACCCGAGATACACTTCCTCCGCGACGCGGTTCTCCCCGGTGAGCTCCTCCTCGCCCGCGCGCGGATCGGCACCGGCGGCGAGAAGCCGCACCCACTCCGCGTACTGCGGCACGTTCCAGGCGCGGTGTCTGCCGTCGAACGCGTGCGCCGATGGCCCGACGCCTCCGTAGGCCGCGCCGCTCCAGTAGCTGGAGTTGTGGCGCGACGCGAGACCGGGGCGCGCGAAGTTGGAGACCTCGTAGTGGTCGAAGCCGGCGTTCGAGAGCCGCTCGTGCGCGCGCAGGAACTCCTGCTCGTAGCGCTCCTCGCTCGCCTCGGCGGCCTCGCCGCGCGCGCGCCAGCGGGCGAGCGGCGTCGCGGGCTCGAAGGTGAGCCCGTAGAGCGAGAGGTGCTCCGGCTCGAGCGCGAGCGCGCGGTCTATGTCCTCGTCCCACGAGCGCTCGACCTGATCGGGGAGCGCGAAGATGAGGTCTAGTGAGAGATTGCCGATGCCATGCGCCCTCGCGCGTTCGACCGCGCTCGCGATGCCGGCGCCGCCGTGCCCGCGGTGCATCCAGCCGAGCGCGCTCTCGCTGAACGACTGGCTGCCGATCGAGAGGCGATTGACGCCGGCTTCCGTCCACGCCGCCAGCGCCTCGTCGCTCACGTCCTCCGGGTTCACCTCGATCGTCAGCTCCGCGCCCGGCGCGAGCGTCGCGTGCTCACGCACCGCGGCGATGGCGCGCGCGACGCCCTCGCCACCGAGCCGCGACGGCGTCCCGCCGCCGAAGTAGAGCGTCTCGAGTACCGGCCGCTCGGCCTCGGCGAACCGCAGCGACAGCTCGCGCCGCAGCGCGTCCACGTACTCGCCGACCGGCACCCGCGAGCGCACCGCGATCGCGAAATCGCAGTACGAGCAGCGGCGGGCGCAGAAGGGGACGTGAACGTACAGATGCTGGAGGGGGCTGGTCACTCTGTCGGGACGCGATAGGATGCAGGAACCCGGAATCAGGGTTGGCGGCAAGTTACTCGATGGTACCCCTGATTCCTGATTCCTGCCCGCTCTCGCGTCCCGTTGGAAGGGCCAGCCATTCAGAGGCGGCGTATCTCGCCGGTGAGCGCGCACTCGATGGCTCCGCTCAGCTCGAGCGCGGTGACGGCCGCGAGGCAGCGGGTCGCCGGGAGACGGGAACGCGCCGCGACCGAATCGAGATCGAGGGCGCCGGTCGCGAGGGCATCCCAG
>DATMHT010000552.1:0-3134 GCA_035554795.1 Gemmatimonadaceae bacterium
GTCTACAACCCGTTCCACCTCGCCGGGCTGTTCGGAACGTTCATCGACGCGTCGGTGGGCGAGGTGAACCTGCTCACCGGCGGCTTCCCCGCCCCGTACGGAGGCCGCCTGTCGAGCGTCCTCGACGTGACGCCGGCGGCCGAGGCGCGGAGCGGGGTGCACGGGACGGCCGGCGTCTCGGTGCTCGCGTCGAGCCTCGCGCTCGGCGGCGCGTTCAACGACGGACGCACGAGCTGGAACGTCGCCGGTCGGCGCACCTACGCCGACAAGGTGGTGCCCGCGTTCAGCGACAACTCGCTCCCTTATCACTTCCAGGACGCACAGCTCCACCTGCGGCACATGGCGCGGAACGGCGGCACGCTGACGCTCACCGCGTACGCCGGCGGCGACTACCTCCAGGGCTCCTTCGCCGACTTCGGCGGCGACTCGACGCGCAGCGGCGCCGGCGAGTTCGGCTTCGACTGGCGGAACCAGCTCGTCGGCTTCGCGTGGCGGCAGCCGTTCGTGAACGAGCCGCGGATCGACTTCGGCAGCGGCAAGGTCATCTCGCTCGGCGACAGCGCGGTGCTCGTGCAGCGCGCCTCGTTCACGCGCTTCGGCACCACACTGGACCTCGGCCGCGGCTCCTTCTCGCTCGACAACACGATCCGCGAATTCCGCGTCGCCGGCTCGCTGTCGGGCTTCGCCGGCAGCCACGCGCGCACGCTCGGCTACGAGATCTCGCAGTACTTCGTGGACTACGGCGCCCGGTCCACCCAGACCGGGATCGACGCCCTCGACATCCGGCAGCGACCGGCGGCGGGCGCGCTGTACTACGAGGACCTGTGGAAGGTGAGCGACCGCGTGATCGTGCGCGCCGGACTGCGCGGCGAGTACGTGCCGGCGGCGAAGCAGTGGTGGGGCGTGTCACCGCGCGCCTCGATCAAGTACTTCGCGACGCGCGACCTCGCGCTCACGCTCGCCGGCGGCCAGTATGCGCAGTGGGTGCACGCGCTGCGCAACGAGGACGTGCCGGTGCAGTTCTTCGACTTCTGGCTCGGCAGCGACGAGAGCCTTCCCGTCTCGGTCGGCCGCCAGCTCGTCGCCGGCACCGAGCGCTGGTTCGGCGACGCGCGGTTCGTGCGCATCGAGGCGTACGGCAAGACGTACAGCGCGCTCGCCGAGCAGAACCCCGCCGACGACCCGCTCGTCGAGGGCGACGAGTTCCGGCCGCTCAAGGGCACCTCGTACGGCGTCGACGTGCTGCTGCGTCAGCTCGAGACGGCGCGCGCGCTGGGCGGGTGGGTCGCCTACAGCTACGGCTCGAGCCGCCGGGAGCAGACGGAGGACACGCGGGGGAGTGTGCGCGAGTTCGCGCCGGCGCAGGACCGGCGGCACAACCTGAACGCGGTGGCGAGCTGGCGGCCGGGCACCGGCAAGTACACCTTCGGCGCCCGGCTCGGCTTCGGCACCGGGACGCCGTACACGACGATCGTCGGCCAGATCGTCCGCCGCTTCCCCGACGCGAACGGCCAGGGGTGGGACCGCGGCGCGAGCGGCGACAATCGCGAGCCGGTGGGCGGCGCGCGCAACGGCGCCCGCTACCCGCCCTTCTCGCGGCTCGACCTGTCCGTTTCGCGCCGCTTCGAGACGCGGCGCGTGCGCTGGGAGCCGTACCTGCAGCTCGTCAACGCCTACAACGCGCGCAACGTGTTCACCTACGTCTTCGACTACACCGGCAATCCGCCGACGCGGACCGGCTACTCGCAGTTCCCGATCCTTCCCACCATCGGGGTGACGGCGTCGTGGTGAGCGCGCGCGTCCGTCGCTTGGCGACGTTAGGCGCGGCCGTGATGCTGGCCAACGTCGCCGCCTGCAAGCTCGACGAGGCGATGGTGCCGCAGGGGAAGCCGCGGATCGTCGTCCACGCAGTGCTCAACCCGGTCACGCTCGACGAGGTCGTCCTCGTCGAGAGGACGCTCGCCGGCGAGGTGACGGTGCCCGACCGCACGGGGGGCGACTCGCTCGAGCCGATCCTCTCCGGCGGGGGCGTGCCGCTCACGGACGCCGTCGTCACGATCCGCGAAGCGGGCGACGCGTCCTTCGCGACGGGCATCGAGGACGCGGCGGCGCGGCCGGACGGCAAGGGGCACGGCGTCTATCGCTTCCGCAACACGCCGCCGCCGCAGTTCTCCCCGCGCACGAACCAGGTCCCGATCGTCCGCGGTCGGCGCTACGAGCTCGAGATCACGTGGAACGGACAGGTGGCGCACGCCTTCACGACGGTGCCGAACCCCGACCGCCTGCAGCCGATCAGCTTCACCCGCACGACGTTCAACGTTGACCACGACTCCATCGTGCTCGACTGGCCGAAGGCCCAGGCGGCGAAGCGCTACGCGCTGCTCGCGACCACGCCGTTCGGCCCGTTCATGCTCTTCTCCGACAGCGCGCGGCTCGTCGTGCGCGGCGGGCTACGCAACCTGTTCGCCGAGGGCTTGCCGTTCGTCTTCGTGCCCGGCTTCCGCCAGACGATCGCGACCGAGGCGGTGGACACCAACTACTTCGACTACTTCCGGTCGTTCAACAACCCGTTCACGGGGAGCGGGATCGTCAACCACGTGGACGGCGGCATCGGCGTCTTCGGCGCGATCTACCCGCTCGACACGCTCGGCCTCGACGTCACGGCCGACTTCGACGAGTCGTTCGAGGGACATTACGTCGGCGGGCCGGGTGGGAGCGACGCGCTCGACCTCTACCTCGGCGAGAGCGTCGGCAACGGCGCGCGGCGGGTGACGGGGCGGCTCTCGCGCGGCGTGACGCCGAACGGCATCGTCGGCTTCACGACCGGCGACGGGAAGCTGTCGCTGGCGGTGCTGCAGGGGCAGTTCGCGAACGACACGCTCGCGCTGTTCCCGGCGGTCGCGGCGGGCGACTCGATCGTCGGCGCGATCGGGAGCGAGGCGCCGAGCGTCTACCGGCGGACGTCGCCCGCGCCGCTGACGGCCGCTCGAGCTACGCGCCTAACGGCTGATAGCTACCCGCGCCCCCAGCGCTCCGCGTCGCCGCGCCCGCCCTGACGGTACGTGCAGAGGCGTAGGCGACATAGCCCCAACGCAAGTTCGTTGTCCCAAACTGGGACAGGGTGTCCCGCTGAC
>DATMHT010000553.1:0-2797 GCA_035554795.1 Gemmatimonadaceae bacterium
TCCGCGCGCGCACCCGCTCGCCCTCGGCCCGGGCCGCGAGTTCGACGCCATCCGCGACTTCGCCGCCCGCTGGGGATCGCTCGCTTCCGCGTTAGGCGACGACTGCGCCGTGCTCGACGTGCCCGCCGGCGCACGCCTCTGTGTCAGCACCGACGCGAGCGTGGAGGACGTGCACTTCCGGCGTGGCTGGCTCACGCCGCGGGAGATCGGCTACCGGGCCGCCGCCGCCGCGCTGAGCGACCTGGCCGCGGCGGCCGCCGAGCCGCTCGGTCTCCTCCTCGCGCTCTCGGCGCCCCACGCCTGGCGCGCCGACATCGGCGAGGTCGCCGAAGGCGTGGGCGAGGCGGCGCGCGCCGCCGGCACCCGCATCCTCGGCGGCGACACGACCGGCGGCGCCGGCGCGCTGTCGCTCACCGTCACCGTGCTCGGCGCCGCCCGGCGTCCGCTGTCGCGCGGCGGCGCGGAGCCGGGCGATCGCGTCTGGGTGACGGGCGCCCTCGGCGGGCCGCTGGCGGCGCTGCGCGCGTTCGAGCGGGGCGAGGCACCGGCCGCCGCCGACCGCGAGCGCTTCGCCCGCCCGGTGCCGCGCTTGCGCGAGGCGAGGTGGCTGGCCGAGCGAGGGGCCCGGGCCGCGATCGACGTCTCCGACGGCCTGCTCGCCGACCTCGGGCACGTGGCCGCGGCGAGCGAGGTGACGATCGAGGTGGACGTGGCGCGCGTGCCGTGCCTGGCGGGCGTCTCGAACGCAGACGCCGCGGGGAGCGGGGAGGAGTACGAGCTCGCCGTCGTGCTGCCGCCGGCGCTGGACGTCGCCGAGGCGTTCGCGCGCGAGCTCGGGACGCCCCTCACCGAGGTCGGGCGGGTCGCGTCGTCAGGCCGCGGACCGGGCCGTGTGATCGCGCTCGCGTCGGGCACGCGCGTTGACCTGCCGGTGGGCTACGACCACTTTTCTAGCTGATGCGCACTTTACTCACGCTGATCACGCTCTTCATCGCGACCACCGGCCTCGGGTCGAGCGTCATCGTCGCGTCGCTGCTGGGGATGAAGCCGCGCCAGGGGAACTTCCTCTACAGCGCGCCGCGGTGGTGGGCGATGGCGCTGATGCGGGCCGCCGGCGTGAAGGTGCGGCTGCACAACGCCGAGCGCGTCGCTGGCGACGCGCCACGCATCTTCGTCAGCAATCACGTGAGCTGGTTCGACGTGCTCGCGCTGGCGGCGAACCTGCCGCATTACAGCTTCGTCGCGAAGGCCGAGCTGTTCAAGGTGCCGATCTTCGGCCGCGGCGCGCTCGCCGTCGGCACGATCCCGATCGAGCGCGAGAACCGCAAGTCGGCGTTCGAGTCGTACCGGGTCGCCGCCGAGCGCATTCGCGAGGGCGCGTCGGTCGTCGTGTACCCCGAGGGCACGCGCGGCAAGAGCTACGCGCTGCGCCCGTTCAAGAAGGGGCCGTTCGTGCTCGCCGTCGCGGCCGGCGTGCCGATCGTCCCGACGATCATCCACGGCACGATCGAGGTGCTGCCGCGCGGCTCGTTCTGGGTGCGCGCGCGGACGATCGACGTCCACTTCCTCGAGCCCGTGCCGACCGCCGGCCTCGCCTACGACGACCGCGACCGTCTGATGCGCGCGGTCTACGACCGCATGGCCACCGGGATGCGCGAGCTGTACGGGGTGGAGAGTCCGAAGCTGCCGGTTCCCGCGGTCGAACGCACGATGTCTGCATGATCGCGGGTCGGGGGTTGGGGGTCGGGGGTCGGGGAGTGGCCGCTCGGGACGTCCCGAGGCCCTGCAGGCCCCGACCCCCGACCCGCGACCCCCGACCCGCTCCACACATTCCCATTCCATCGACAGACCCATGAGCTCCATCATCGACATCCGCGCGCGTGAGATCCTCGACAGCCGCGGCAATCCGACCGTCGAGGCCGACGTCACGCTCGAGAGCGGCGTCACCGGACGCGCGGCGGTGCCGAGCGGCGCCAGCACGGGCGAGCACGAGGCGCTCGAGCTGCGCGACGGCGACGACGCCCGCTACGGCGGCAAGGGCGTGCAGCGCGCCGTGCAGAACATCGAGGAGCAGATCGGGCCGGCGCTGAGCGGGCTGTCGGCGCAGGATCAGATCGGCATCGACCGCGCGATGCTCGAGATGGACGGCACGACGAACAAGGAGAAGCTCGGCGCGAACGCGATCCTCGCGGTCTCGCTGGCGACGGCACGCGCGGCCGCGGCGGACGTCGGCATGCCGCTCTTCCGCTACCTCGGCGGTCCGATGGCGCGCACGATGCCCGTGCCGATGATGAACATCCTCAACGGCGGCGCGCACGCCACCAACACGGTGGACTTCCAGGAGTACATGATCGTGCCCGTCGGCGCCGAGTCGTTCGGCGACGCGCTGCGCATGGGCGCGGAGGTGTTCCACTCGCTCAAGAAGGTGCTCGTCGCGCGCAAGCTCTCGACCGGCGTCGGCGACGAGGGCGGCTTCGCGCCCGACCTCAAGACGGACGAGGACGCGCTCAAGGTCGTGATCGAAGCGATCGAGAAGGCGGGCTACGCGCCCGGCCGCGAGGTCGCCATCGCGCTCGACTGCGCCGCGTCGGAGCTGCACAAGGGCGGCAAGTACACGTTCAAGAAGAGCGGCGGCGGCACGCGCGACGCGGCCGGGATGATCGAGCTCTACGGGAAGTGGCTCGACGAGTATCCGATCGTGTCCATCGAGGACGGGCTCGCCGAGGACGACTGGGACGGCTGGGCGCAGCTCACGAAGGCGCTGGGCGACCGCGTGCAGCTCGTCGGCGACGACCTG
>DATMHT010000554.1:0-10993 GCA_035554795.1 Gemmatimonadaceae bacterium
CTCGTCCTGGAGCTAGGCTGGAGCTCGCCCTAGAGCTCGCCGAGCTCGCCCCGGAACACGACGCGACCTTCGCCCGACAGCGACGGGCGGACCGTACCGGATCCGTCCGTCTTGAACGAGACCCGGAGCGTGCGGCCGGACCGGGTCACCAGGCTCGTCCCGGACGCGGGCGCCTGACCCCAGGCAGCGAGGACGGCGCCTGACGCGACCGCGCCCGTTCCGCAGGCCAGCGTCTCGCCCTCGACGCCGCGCTCGAAGGTGCGGATGGCCCATACCTGCTTCGCGCCGCCACCGGCTCGAGGCGACACCCAGTTGACGTTGGCCCCCTCGGGCCCGACGGTCGGATGCGAGCGACGCCCGGGTCCGCGCGCAGCCACGTCCACCGCCTCGACGTCGTCGCACAGGACGACGAGGTGCGGCACCCCGGCGACCGCGTAGCCGACCCGCCGCTCGCCGGTCTGCAGCGGGATCTCGTCCACGGCCAGGCGGAGCGAGGTCACCGGTTCGAGGTCGATCTCGGGCTGTCGGTCGGCGTCGCGGAGGCGGGCCGAGAGCGTCCCTGCCCCCGTCTCGAATCGCATTCCAGCGGACGCCGCGATCCCGAGCTCGGCCGCCAGGCGCGTGCTGCAGAGCGACGCGTTGCCGCAGAGCGACGCGAGCGATCCGTCGGCGTTGTAGTACCGGATGCCGAAGTCCGCGGTCTCGGACGGGACGAGGAACACGACGCCGTCCGCGCCGACGCCGGTCCCGCGCGCGCACAGCTCCCGGATCCGCGCCGGCGATTCGAGATCACCGGCCGGGTCGCGGCGTGCGTCGAAGAAGATGAAGTCGTTGCCCGAGCCGCTCATCTTCACGAACGACCGTCCAGCGGAACCGGCGCCCGCGCTCACACCCAACCCCGGATGGCCCAGTACCGGAGGCGCCACACCATCCAGATCGCCTCGCGGACGATTCGCTTCGACATCTTGCTCTGCCCTTCGGTGCGGTCGGTGAAGACGATCGGGATCTCCACGATCTTGAATCCCTTCTTCCACGCCCGGAAGCTCATCTCGATCTGGAAGGCGTAGCCGTTCGACTTCACCTCGTCGAGGCTGATCGACTCGAGCACCGTACGGCGAAAGCACTTGAAGCCGCCGGTGGAATCGAATAGCGGAAGGCCGGTTACGGCCCTCGCGTAGATGTTCGCGCTATAGCTCAGGATGAGGCGCGAGATCGGCCAGTTCACGACCGTCACGCGACCGTTCTGATAGCGCGAGCCGAGGACGACGTCGGCCTTCTCGATCGCGCGCAGAAACTGCGGCAGGTGCCCGGGATCGTGAGAGAAATCGGCGTCCATCTCGAGGACGTAGTCGAACTTCTCGTCCACGGCCCAGCGGAAGCCCGCGAGATAGGCCGTGCCCAGGCCCATCTTCCTGGGTCGGTGGAGGATGTGCACCCGCCGGTCCCGAGCCGCTAGGGTATCGACGATCGCGCCGGTGCCGTCGGGCGATCCGTCGTCCACCACCAGGACCTCGATGCGCGGGTCCTGACGAAGAACAGCGTTGATGAGCCGGGCGATGTTCTCCCGCTCGTTGTAGGTGGGCACGATCACCACTGCCCTGGTCGGTGTCGCGACGGAGGTGATGCCGCCCTCGGCGACGGCCACGGCGCCCGATGTCGGCACTCCGGTCACGCAGCCGCCCTCCGGCCACGCTCGAGAGCGACACCGCCGATGGTCAGCAGAGCGCCGAGCGCCAGCGCGAGCAGCGTGATGCTCTTGCCGCGCTCATACGGTGCGCTGCGGAAGACGAGGTCCACCGATCGAGCGCCCGCAGGCAAGCCGATGCCCATCAGTACGTAGTCCGCGCGACCGACGGGGGTCGGCTTCCCGTCCACCGTCGCCGACCAGCCGGGATAGTAGTTCTCCGACACGATCAGCGCCGAGCCGGCGGGCGCCGGGGTGTCCAGATCGAGCGAGATGCGTCCGGGCTCGTACCGGCGGAAGGTCGCGGTGATCGGCAGCGGCGTCGGCAGCGTCCTGACCGAGTCCTTCGCCGTCACCGACGCCGACGTGTCGAACAGCGCGGCGCGGCGGACGTCGTCGAGGCGCGGGTCGCTCAGGGTCGCCAGCACGACCTCGTCCGGTGCCTTGACGATGACAGGTGCGACCCACGCTGCGGGGTGATCGCCCGGCAGCTTGTAGAGGTAGGCCATGGACCCGGCCGAGTTGCGCACCGGGCCCGCGACGCGCGTCGCGCCCTCGATCGGAAGGTCCGCGACGTTCGTCAGGAAGTACTGGATGTTCTCGAGCTGCCAGAAGCGCGGGCTGCCGTACATCGCGCGCCAGCCTTCGGTCTTCCCGCCGAGGACGTCGTAGCGTCCCAGCTCGTTGCTGTGATACCCGCGCGCGTCGCGAATCCCGTGGATCATCAGCGCGTCGCCGTTGAAGTACGGGTCGTGCACGGCCTGACGGGGGCCGAGCTCGGCGGCGAGCACGCGCGCCGGCTGCGGCAGGCGCTTCAGGTAGTCGACGATCGCGTCCGAGGCATAGAGCTCGGACGCGGGCGCGGAGAACATCCAGTAGTTCCGCAGCACCGACCACAGGTCGAGCGCGACCACGCCCGTGAGCGCCCAACCGGCCGCGCGAGCCGTCAGCTTGCCCCGGCCGCGCGCGATCACGATGGCCACGGTGAGCAGCACGAAGAGCAGTGAGCGGAGCGCACCGAGCTTCACCGCGGTCGCGTTGTCGGCGACCAGATCCGAGAGCTCGCCGCCGGCGAGCGAGTAGCCGAGATTCGTGAAGGCGCCGGTCATCGCGAGCATCGCGATCACCACGGCCGCGATCGCCCAGCCGATCGCGTAGCGCTGCGAGACGCGATCGCGAACGACCCGCTCCGCGCCGAGCGCGGCAAAGAACGCGATCGAGAAGGAGACGAGGAAGAAGATCGTGCTCGGCGCGCGGAAGAACTTCGTGCCGGGCACGATGGCGTAGATGACGTGGTAGATCGGCGTGTATCCGCCGAGCGCCCAGATCAGCGCGACCGCGAGCACGCCCGTCCAGAACCACACGAGCCGACGACGACCCGGGTCGTCCTTGCGCGCCGCGAAGCCCGCCAGCGCCAGCAGCATCACCGAGACGCCGAGATACTCGCTGTGGAGGTGGATCCCGTTGCGGCCCCAGTAGGCGTCGAGCAGTCCGCTGAACTGCGGCAGGTAGGTGTTGATCAGCTCCTCGGGCGGCATCGAGTAGCTCGTCGCGCGGTCGTAGCCGGAAAGCCCGCCCGCGCGAGGCGACCAGGCCACGTACTCCGCCACAGGCAGATACTGGATCGCGCCGATGGCGCCGCCGATGAGCACCGCGCCGAAGGCGTACCCGAGCCGTCGGAGCGCAACGCGGCGATCGAGTTTCCCCTCGCCGAGGTCGCCGAACGCCAGGAAGATCGCGAACGCGCCCGCGGCGAGCAGGAGATACTGGAGCAGCTGCGGATGTGGGCTCAGCACCGCGAGCCCGATCGTCAGCGCGAGCGCGCCCCAGGCCCAGCGACGACCGTCGCGAATGCCGCGGTGCAGGAAGAGCAGCGTCAGCGGAAAGAGCGCGCTGATGTAGAGCTTGCCGTCGTGGCCCGGCGAGACGAGCGACGCGATCTGGCCGCTCATCATGTACGCGAAGCCGCCGACGAGCGAGCCGAAGAATCCGATGCCGAGCCGGCGGAACAGCACGTACGTGAACAGGCCGCATAGCCAGACGTGCAGCATGAAGCCCCACGTCATCGCGACGTCCGTCGGCAGAACCATCCGGAGCAGGAACGTCGGGTAGAAGATGTCGCCGTGCATCGCCGCGACGTACGGCATGCCCCCGAACATGTACGGATTCCAGAGCGGGAATCCGTGCCCCGCCCGCAGCGACGCAGCCGCGAACTCGCGGAACGCGTAGCCGCCGATGTACTGGTCGCTCATCGGGTTGACGAGGAAGCGACCGGCGAGCGCCGGATAGCCGAGCACGAGCACGCCGAGGGCGTAGGCCAGCGCGGCCCACCCCAGCGCGCGGCGCGGCGGCGCGTCGTCTACCGTGGCGGTCGGGCGGCTGCCGGGAGCGGCAGCGGCGGCGGCGCCGCGCGCCGGGGTGCGTGGTTCCTTAAGACGAGGCATCCGGAGGAGTCGGAGTGAGGCGACGGCGGGCGCCCTGCCCCGCCATGAACAACAGCCCGGGCACCAGCTCGAGAACCGTGAGCCAGAGGCGCGAGCCGACCGTGATGAGCGCGGCTTGTGGCGGCGTCGCCAACCCGAAGGATGCCAGCGCCGCGGTCATCGCCAGCTCCCGCGTCCCGAGTCCTCCGGGCGAGAAGAGCGTGACGAAGCCGATGAGGTAGGAACCGGTGAAAACTGCGACGTACTCCGTCGTCGCGCCAGCCGCCGAGCCCGTCACGCCGGCGACGAATAGGCGAAACGCGATGCCGTAGAGCGTCCAGGCGGCGGCCGACCCGACTGCAGCGATCCAGACCGCGCTCGCGGGCACCCGTGGCAGCGAGATCGAGCGTCCGCTGACACGGGCGAGCGCGCGGGCGACGAGAGGCAGGATCGCCGGCGCGGCGACGAGGCCGGCGGCGAGGAGCACGATCGCGACGACCGCCGCGCCCGTGCCCTTGCCGGCCGGGTCGAGCGCCCGCGCGCCCAGCGCCAGGACGACGACGAAGCCGACGACGGTGTTCACGAGCGTGATCAGCACCGATGAGGCTCCGGCGACGATCGGCGAGATGCCACGGCGGTGGACCATCGCGCCCATCGCCGTGATCTGCCAGACCTTTCCCGGCACGTACTTGCCGAGGTTCGAGACCGTCCAGACGCGCGCGGCGTCCCAGTAATCGAGATGTGCGTCCCAGCGCGACAGCACCATGCGCCAAGTCTCGATCAGGATGGCGTAGCTGCCCAGCACGAGGAGCGCCGACGCGCCGACCAGGAGCCAGTCGAGCCGGAGCACGTCGGAGACGCGGCCCACCTCTCGCCACTGCCGCAGGAGCACGCGGCCGGCGAAGGCGATGACCGCGGCGGCGAACGCGAGCTGCAGCAGCGTCAGAGCGCGGCGGCGCGTCGGGGACTGGCGCAGGGGGGCGTGTGCTGAAGGGGAACCACGGCGCCCGCGTTCGCGGGCGGCCGAAAGCTACCAGACCGGGCGCGGACGGGCCACGCCCGGCTTCGGCCTAGGCTCCCTGCCCGGGCTGGTCCGCGCGCGACGCGCGGCGGACCGCCTCGACTTCGCGCCGCAGCTCGCGCACCTCGGCGCGCTGACCGGCGATCTGCTCGCCGAGCAGGCCACCGACGAGCAGCACGCTGCCGACGATGACACACGTCTCGACGAGGTTGAGCAGAGGACGGAAGCCGACGCCGGCGAACACGCGCACGCCGATGGCGACGAGCCCGGCGAGCACGCCGAGCAGGAAGAGCGCGGCGCCGGTCATCCCGAACAGGAGCAGCGGCTTCTTGCCGAACCGCAGCTCGAACCAGACCGAGAGCATGTCGAGCACGCCGACCGGGATCCGGCCGATGCCGAACTTCGAACGGCCGGCGTGGCGCGGGTAGAGCGGCACCGGGATCTCGCTCACCGAGTAGCCTTCGGCGGCGGCGATGACGACCATGTAGCGATGCCAGTCGGGGCGCACCGGAAGGTGGTCCATGACCTCGCGGCGATACGCCTTGACGCTGTTCAGGTCGCGCACCGGCACGTGGAAGAGCCGGCGACTCAGTCCGTTGTAGACCTTCGAAACGAACGCCTTCTCGTAGACGCCCTGCTTGAACCCGGTGACCATGTCCGACTCGCCGGCCAGGATCGGGGCGACGAGTCGGGGGATGTCTTCCGGCTTGAACTGCAGGTCGGCCGGATAGAAGACGAGAACGCGGCCCTGCGAGTTCAGGTACCCGGTGCGCAGCGCTTCCGCGATCCCGCGCTGGACGCGGTGGCGGACCGGATGGAGGAACGGGTAGCGTCGCGCGAGCTCCTGCAGCACGGCCCAGCTGCCATCCACCGAGCCGTCGTCCACGACCACGACCTCGAACCGCACCGGCGAATCGCGGAACGCGGCTTCGGTCAGCTCCATGAAGAGCGGCAGGTTCTCCGCCTCGTCCTTTGCCGGGACGAGGACGGAAACGTCGACACGCGTGGCGGGCGGTCGACGATCGGCGGTGGGCGTGACGGCGGGCGCGGCCACGGGGAGGCTGGTGGTGGCCCCGGTCACACGCGCTTACGCATCCGCGCCGAGAGAACCCCGAGCTGGTCGCGGTACTTCGCGACCGTTCGGCGGGCGATCTGCACGCCGCTCTCCTTGAGGATGTTCACGATCGCCTGGTCGGTGAGCGGGTGCTTCGGGTCCTCGTTCTCGACGAGCTTCTGGATCTGATCCTTGATGCCGCGCGCGGAAACGTCTTCCCCGCCGGTAGTTGAGAGACCGGACGAGAAGAAGAACTTGAGCGGGAGCACGCCGCGCGGCGTCTGCACGAACTTCTCGTTCGTGACGCGGCTGACCGTGCTCTCGTGCATGTTGATGACCTCCGCTACCTCACGCAGCGTGAGCGGCTTGAGGTACTGGACGCCCTTCTCGAAGAAGTCTCGCTGCCGGTCCACGATGTAGTTCATGACCTTCAGCATCGTCTGCCGGCGCTGCTCGATCGCCTGGATCATCCAGTTGGCCGAGTTCAGCTTGTTCGAGATGAACTCCTTGTTCTCGCCCTCGAACTTCTTCTTGTCCCGCGCGATCTCCTGGTAGGCGCGGCTCAGCTTGAGGCGCGGCAGGTTCGCGTCATTCAGGAAGATGTGGTACTTGCCGTCGATCTTGTCGACGATGAGATCGGGGATGATGTAGTTGTCGCTCGCCGCGCTGAAGCGGAGCCCGGGCTTGGGCTCGAGCTTGGCGATCTCGTCGGCGGCCTTCTGAACGTCGATGGGGCTGATGCCGAAGCGCTTGGAGATCTCGCTCCAGCGGTGGTTGATCAGCTCCTCGAAGCAGTCGCGGACGAGGCGGTACGGCACCGAGTGCTCCAGACCGGCCTCGCGCAGCTGCAGGAGCAGGCACTCGCGCAGGTCGCGCGCGCCCACGCCCGGCGGGTCGAGCGCCTGGATGATGCCGAGCATCCGCTCGGCGTCCTCCGTCGTGTAGACCGGCAGTGGGCGGTCCTCGGGGAAGCCCGCGGCCTCGGCGGCACGGGTGACTTCCTCGTTGATGCCCTGGAGGATCTCGTTCGTGCTGCAGCCGAGATAGCCGTCCTCGTTGATGTTCCCGATGAACTCGTCGGCGAGGAGCGTGTCGCGGTCGGAGAGGTCGAGAAGGCTGATCTGGTCCTTGAGGTGGTCGCTGAGATCTCGCGTGTCCACCGTGACCGGCTCGTAATACTCCTTCTCCTCGTGCTCCTCGCGGCGGCCGCCGGCGTCGAAGCCATCGAGCAGGATCTCCTCCCAGTCGATCTCGTCGCTCGGAGTCTTCTCCTCCTCCGGCTGCGCGCTCTCCTCGACCTCGGCGCCCTCCTCTTCCTCGTCCTCCTCCTCCTGGTCGACCTGCTCGAGGAAGGGATTGTTGAGCAGCTCCTGCTGCAGGTGCGCGTGCAGGTCGAGCAGGGGCATGTAGAGCAGATCCATCGCCTGGTAGAGGCGTGGATTGATCTTGAGCTCCTGCTTGAGCTGAGTGTGCTGGCTGAGTCCTGCTCTCATTGATCCGTTGCTCCCCCGGCCGCCGAGTCGGCAGCCGAGAACCGGGCGCGGAGCCGGGCGGTGAGCGTGGGGCCGAGGTAGATCTCGGCGACCGTATCGTCGAAGACCAGCTCGCGAACGGTGCCGGAGACCTTCACCTGGCCGTCGAACATGATGTACGCACGGTCCACGATGTCGAGCGTCTGCTCGACGTTGTGATCACTGATCAAGACTCCAATCCCACGGTGGCGCAACCCCGCGACGATGGTCTGAATGTCGTGCACGGCGATCGGATCGACGCCGGCGAACGGCTCATCGAGCATCATGAACTTCGGGTCCGTCACGAGCGCGCGCGTGATCTCGAGCCGGCGCCGCTCGCCCCCGGACAGCGCGTAGGCCTTGCTGTGCCGGAGGTGGCCGATCTTCAACTCGTCCAGCAGGCGCTCGAGCCGCTTCTCTTTCTCGCCGGGAGAGAGCTTCAGCGTCTCGAGGATCGCCAGGATGTTGTCTTCGACGGAGAGCTTGCGGAAGATCGAAGGCTCTTGCGACAGGTAGCCGATACCGCGGCGGGCGCGCTTGTACATCGGCATCGCCGTGATGTCCTCCCCGTCGAGGAGGATCCGGCCAGCGAGCGGCTGGATGAGCCCCACGATCATGTAGAACGTGGTCGTCTTCCCCGCCCCGTTCGGGCCGAGCAGCCCGACAATCTCCCCCTGTTGCAACTGCAGGGCCACGTCGTTCACGACCTTGCGCCGCCGATACATCTTGAGCAGCCCCTCGGCCTTGAGGGTGCTGCCCCCGGCGAGCGGTTGCGGCACCAGCGCCGCGCCAAAGCCGGTCCCCGCCGCCGGCGGCGCGCCGGCGGGCGTCGTCCGCGCGGCGGCCGCCTGGCGCGCGAGGTGCGCCCCGTGCTCGCCCGTCTGGAGCATGACGTCGGCGACGACCGCGCGCTCCGGGGCCACCTGCGTCCAGAAGGACTCGGCGAAGCGGATGCGCGCGTCGGGCGACGCGAGGCCCTCGGGCGGCAGGATGATGACGCCGTCGGAGACGAGACGCGGCAGCACCTGGCGCAGGTGGGCCCGCACTTCGTCGAGACCGAGCCGGCCCGCCTCGCGGTCCGCGTCCCGGCCCTCGGCGCGCATCAGCAGCAGGTGGTCGTCGCGGTAGCGGATCGCGACGTCGTTGAACACCGAGACGCCGCGGTCGTCGGCGTTGCGGATCAGCGCGTCCAGCGCGAGGGCCGTCGAGCGGTCGGCGGGCTCGAACTGCTCGACGAGGGCGCGAATGCGCGCCGGAATCTCGGGGTGCACGGGTGTCGTCACGGGCTCGTCGCCGGGGTGCGCGGAGGGCGCCCGCGACTCGCGGGCGTACGGATGCCGCGTCGCGGCGTCGTCGCCGGCTGCGCGCCAGGCGCCGCGGCCGCCGCGGGCACGGCGGCCTTCGTTGTATCGGAGGGCTCGAGATACATGCCCGCCGCCTTGTCCATCACCGTGACGGTGTGCACGGCCTGGTCGAGGAACGCGACGGTGATCTCGCGGCCGCGCACGTAGTTGATCGCCGGCCGGTCGCGGTTGCCCTGACGCGACGCCATGTGATAGAACGAGCGCGCGGCGCCAGTCGCGACGACCTGACGGATCTGCGGGCGCTTGGTGGTGTCGGCGCTCGGCACGGTGTCGAAGAGGGCGATGATCGTGTCGCCGCGCAGCCAGTCCTTCTCCGACGTGCGAATCTTGGTCGTGTCGGGTACGCTCTGCGCGAACGCGTCGCGCAGCGCGTGGACCTCGCGCAACTGCTGGCCCGGCATCAGGACGTCCAGCGAATCGGCGATGATGTCGTTCGCCGACGACACCACGTGGGCGCGGCCCGGCCCCCATGCGACCGCCCGCTCCAGCCGGTTGGCCGTCACGCGCATGTCGAGCGTGTCCGACGTGAGCGTCATGTCTTCGCTCGTCGCCCGCGCCCCTCCCACGGACAGCACGCGCTCGAGCTGCCGCTGCCGCGACCAGAGGTCGATGCGCGACCCGCTCAACCGGAACGTGCGCTGCTGCTTGCCGACGATGGACGGCGACCGCATCAGCCGGGCGAACTCCTTCCCGCTGTCCATGAACGCCGAGTCGCCGCGGGCGTCGATGTCGCTGCGCGTGATCTCGACCTTGCCGCCGGCGTACACGAGGCTGTCGGCGTCCATGAAGACGTGGTCGGCGACGAGTCCGACGGGCTCCTGCGCGCGCCCGCTCGAGTCGGTCTGCGCGAGCGACATGTGCGGGCGTCCGGTCGCGAGGAGCTTCGCCTGGGGGCGGCCCGCGGTCGGCCGGTAGTAGATCGCCGTCGGCCCCTTCATGCTCGTGCCGCTCGGCAGCACCGCCACGACGTCACCCTCGGCGAGCAGTCGCTCTTCCTGGTGGAAGTACGTCATGCGCCTCGAGTCGACGGTCGCCCGCGGCTCCTGGTAGTGCACGCTGCCGATCAGGTAGAGCACGTCCCGCTCGCCGTAATACTCGGCGCTGTCGCTCCTGAGCGTGATCGCCTGGTTCGCGCAGTGCGCAACCACGCCGCCGCCGAGAAAGGTGTTCGACTTGCCGCTCGGCAGCCGTGTGATGCTGAGGCGGGAGTTGGGCGTGTTCTCGAACTCGAGATCGCACGGTCCGCCTGGCGCGCCCGGCCCCTGCGCGCGCAGGCCGCTCGCGCCCGCGCAGAGCGCGAGAACGACCGCGACGGCGAGAGACCCGCGCGTCACCTGGCTCACCCCTGCCCGGGGAGCTTGAACGTGCCCGGACGGCTGCCCGGGCGGACGCTGCGGCTCGTGTCGGTCCCGGCCGGCCGCCCAGCCGCCGGCGCCGCGCCGCCGGAAGTCGGCACGTTGACCGTACCCGCCGAGCCGCGGCAGGCGTTGAGGCAGCGCACGTTGATCATGTTCGGGTCGGAGCGGAATCCAATGCCCTCGAGCCGATGCTGCGGGTCGGTCGCGACGAAGGCGCTGTCGCTCGCGATCTCGTTCTTCGCCTGGTCGTAGCGCAGCTCCGGTGTGGTGAGGCGGCGGCCGTCTTCGGAAACGACGACGACGTTGCCCCGTGCCTGCATGTTACCCAGCCGCGTGTTGTACGTGCCCTGCCGCGACGTGAGCACCGCGTCCTTCGCGCCGACCTTCGTGAAGAAGGTCGTCTTGACGCCGCGCATCTCGAAGCGCGTGCCCTCCTCGAACGCGTACGCCGTGTCGGCGAGAAGCTCGGCGCGCATCAGTCCTTCGTCGGTGAGGAGCGTGCGCACCTTGTACATCGTCTGGTCGGCGGTGTCCGCCGGCGAGGGCGCCGTACCCATCGGCGGCTGTGCGCCGTCGCG
>DATMHT010000555.1:0-1787 GCA_035554795.1 Gemmatimonadaceae bacterium
GAGGCGCTCGCCGGGATCAACGTCGTCCTCATCGACGAGCCGGAGAACGTCCACCGTGGCGTCGTCAGCGACGCGCCGGCGGCCGGCCGGCTCGCCGCCGAGCACCTGCTCGCGCTCGGCCACCGGCGGCTCGGCGTGCTCGGGCCGGCGAGCGACGCGTGGGGCTTCCGCATGCGCGAGCGCGGCTTCCTCCAGACGCTGCGCGCCGCCGGCGTGGGCGTGGACTCCGAGTGGCTGCGCCGCGCGCCGGCGACCGTCGCCGGCGGATACACGGCGATGCAGGCGCTGCTCGCCGCGACGAGCGGGAGCGACGCGGCGCGGCCGACGGCGCTGTTCTGCCTCAGCGACCTGATGGCGCTCGGCGCGCTCAAGGCATGCGCCGAGGCGGGCGTCGCCGTGCCGCGGCAGCTCTCGATCGTCGGCTGCGACGACATCGAGACGGCGCGGCTCGTCACACCGGCGCTGACGACGGTCGCGGTGCCGGCGCGCGAGCTCGGCGCCCGCGCCGCGCGCATGCTGATCCGGCTGCTGCGCGGCGAGACGGTGCCGCCGGCGAAGCCGCTCCCGGTGCGGCTCGTCGTCCGCGGCAGCACGGCGCCGGCGGCGGCCGCCGCGGCAGCGGAGGCAGGGACGTGAATCACGGACGCGGCACGCCTAACGCGACGAGGGAGGCCACGACGATGGTCGGAGCGCGATGAGGACGGCGACGGTGGCGGTGGCGCGCGGCTCGACCGCGCGCGGCACGTTCGAGTTCATCCGCCGCACGCAGGGCGAGGCGGTGCTCGAGCGCGTGCTCGCGACGCTCGACGCAGGCGACCGCGAGCGGCTGACGCACGCGACCATGACCGACGAGCTGCCGTACGAGCTGCTCGTCCGGCTCTGGCAGGCGGCCGACGCCGAGCTCGCGGCGACGCATCCGCGGTGGATGGAGGAGGCGGGCGCGTTCGCGATCGACTCGCTGGGCCAGCAGCTCTACTGGGGGCTGCTGCGGAAGTCGTCGCCGCTGGAGTTCGTGACGCAGTCGGTGTCGCTCTTCCGGCTGTACTACTCGCCCGGCGACATCGTGCCGGTGGAGGTCGAGCCGGGCCGCGTCGTCGCCCGCCTCATCGGCTTCGACGCCCTCGGCCCGCTCTTCTGCCGCCGCCAGACCGGCGGCCTTCGCCGCGCGGTGGAGCTCGCCGGCGGCAACGCGGTGCGCGTGACGCACGTCCGCTGCGTCCACGAGGGAGACGCGTACTGCGAGTGGGAGCTGCGCTGGACGTAGCTGCCTCCCCTCGGCCGCTCGGCGAGAAGCGCCGCCGCGGATACTACCGCGCTGCTGAACGGCGTGTTCGCCGCGGATCAACGCGGATGAACGCGGATGCTGCTGGTGGTCGGCGAAGAGCTTGAGAACGCGGAGGACGCGGCGCCTTCACTTTCCCGGTCATCCCGAGCGCAGCGAGGGATCTTGCGTGCGACACGTGGAGCACGCTCCCCAACCCGGACGGAAGATCCCTCGCTGCGCTCGGGATGACTGAGAAAGGGGATCGCCCCATCCGCGTTGATCCGCGGCGAATTCGCTCTTGCACAGCAACGAGGCGGTATCCGCGACGATCCGCGCAAATCCGCGGCGCCGCTTCTCGCCGAGCCGGTCTCCGTCGCGGAATCATTCCACGGCGTCGGGACCCCGGTCCAAACCGGACGGCTCTTGACAACGCCCGGTTGCCAATGCGTATTAGCGCCCGCTCCACGGATACGTATTGGCACACCGCCGCCGCGCGCCTCGCCCCGCGGCCCGCGCCCGTATT
>DATMHT010000556.1:0-2070 GCA_035554795.1 Gemmatimonadaceae bacterium
TCGCGCTGCCGGCGAGTGTCGTCATCCTCGCCACCCGGGCCGACCTCTCCGAGCTCGACGCGCCCGCCTCGGTGAGCACCGCTCCCGAGCCGCCTCCTCCGCGGGCGTAGGCTCCCCAGCCCCTCACGCAGCCCGCGCCGAGTCGGAACGCGCATCGCGTTCGCTCGGCGACCTCTCCGTGTCCGCGCTTTCAGCGAAGCGCCCGCGTCCACCCTCGTTGGTGACGGGCGGCCGCGCTCGCGGACGGAGACCTCGCGCTACAGCACGCGGCGCCCCGTGGCGCCGCCCTCACCGTCCGGAAGTCGACGCTTCATGACCGCACTCCAGCACCAGACCGATCTCCGTCTTCGCGGGCGCCGCCGCCGGCGCGCCGCGTCTCTTCTGATCGCGCTCTCCCTCGCCGCCGCGCCGATCACCGCCGCGTCGGCGCAGCACGAGCACCATCCACCCGCTGCAGCCGCCCGCCCCGACTCCGCTCGCGCCGACAGCATGCCCGGTATGGCGGGCATGTCCATGAGTGGCGGACACGACATGGCGAGCATGATGGAGGGGCCGCTCGGCCTCTCGCACGTCCGCATGGGCTCCGGCACCTCGTGGATGCCCGACTCCAGCCCGATGCACGCCAACCACAAGATGCTCGGCGACTGGACGCTCATGCTTCATGGCGTCGCCTTCGGGCAGTACGACTGGCAGGGCTCGAAGCGCGGCGACAAGCAGTTCGGCATCGTCGACTGGGAGATGCTGATGGCGATGCGGAAGGTCGGCACGGGGATGCTGCACCTGCACGGCATGGCGAGCCTCGAGCCGGCGACCCTCGGCGCGCGCGGCTACCCGCTGCTGCTGCAGACGGGCGAGTCGTACCGCGGCCGGCCGCTCCACGACCGCCAGCACCCGCACGACGCGATCATGGAGCTCGCCGCGCTCTTCCAGCAGCCCGTCGCACGCAACCTCGCGGTCGAGCTCTATGGCGGCCTCGCCGGCGAGCCCGCGCTCGGGCCGGTGGCCTTCATGCACCGCCCGTCGGCGCAGAGCGACCCGCTCGCGCCGCTCGGCCACCACTGGCAGGACGCGACGCACATCTCGTATGGCGTCGTCACCGCCGGCGTCTACTCGCGGCTCTTCAAGCTCGAGGGCTCCGCGTTCAACGGCCGCGAGCCCGACGAGAACCGGTGGAACCTCGACCTGCGCGCCCTCGACTCGTACTCGGGGCGACTCACCGTGAACCCGACGGGGCGGCTCAGCCTCGCCGGGTGGTACGGGTACATGCCGAGCCCCGAGGCGCTGCACCCCGACGAGCCGGTGCACCGCTACGGCGCGAGCGCGCTCTACGGCGGCCGCGGCCTTCGCGGCGGCGCGTGGGAGAGCACGCTGCTCTGGGGCGCGAACGAGCACCCCGGTGGCCACGCCGAGAACAGCGTCGTCGCCGAGAGCAACCTCGAGATCGGTTCGAAGCACACCGTGTTCGGCCGCGCCGAGTACGTGCAGAAGAGCGCGGAGGAGCTCGTCCTCCCGAACCTGGACCCCGAGCGCGAGTTCGGCATCAGCTCGCTGGTCGCCGGGTACATTCGCGAGGTCGCCTCGATCCCGGGCGGCACGGTCGGCGTCGGCGGCCGCGCGTCGGTCAACTTCGTTCCCTCGACCGTGGGCCAGTTCTATGGCACACGGATGCCGGCCGGGATCTCCGTTTACGTGCGCGTCCGCCCCAAGCTGATGGCGGCGTCGCACGCCCCCATGGAGATGGCCGGCCCTCGGCGACCGATGCCGGGAATGCCTCGCATGCCGGAGCACGCAGCGCCGCATGACTCCGCAGCGGCCGCGCCGCACGACATGAAGGACATGCCCGGCATGGCGATGCCGCACGACAGCGCCGGCGCGATGAGGCACGACTCGGCGGCCGCCCACCACGAGATGCATCACGATTCCGTGGCCGCGCCCGGCTCGCGCGACACGATGCCGATGCACGACATGCCCGGCATGCCGGAGATGCGCGACACGAGCGCGAAGGCGCCGGCGCACGCGCCGGGCACGCCGAGCGCCGGAGTGGCGAAGAGCGACACGGCGCACCACGCG
>DATMHT010000557.1:0-2547 GCA_035554795.1 Gemmatimonadaceae bacterium
GCTCGACGCCGCGCGCGCCGGCGCCGCGCCGAACGAGATCGCCCTGCGCGGGCAGATCGACGCGTACGCGCCGCGCTGCAAGGGCGTCGCGCCGCCGGCCGGCGCGGCGTTCGTCGGCGCCGCGGTGCGCGACACGGCGCATGCGGTCGCCGCGGCGACCGCGCCGCCCGCCACGGCCAGCGCGCCCGCGCCCGCCGCGACCGCGCCGCTCGACGCGGCCGGCACGAAAACGCACTCGGCGGCCGGCGCGCGCGTGGTGACGCGCGACACGATCTCCATCTTCGCGGGTGCCGCACTCCCCTCGGCGCGGGCGACGGCGCCCGCCCCGGTCGTGACCTCGCCGGTGTCCTCGCCGGCGCCGAAGATCGTGTCGCCGAACGCCGCACCGACGAACGCCGCACCGACGAACGCCGCGCCGGCGCCGGTCACCGTCGCGTCCGCGGCGTCCCGTGCGCCCGCGACGACCGAGGTGCCCGCGGCCCCATTCCCGGCGGTCGTCGCGGCGTCGGCGGCGTCGACCTCGTCGCCGACGTCGGCCGCGCCGTCCGTGTCGAAGGCGGCGCCCGCGGCCGCAACCGCGCCTGACGTGAAGCGCGCGGCTGCATCCGTGCCCGACGCGAAGCCGGCCGCGCCCGCGCCGGCGATGTCGGCCGCGGCGAAGGAGCCCGCGCGGAGCACGCTCGCCACGGCGGCCGTCGCTCACGCCCCGGTGGCCGCGCCGGCGCCTGACGCGACGCGGGGCGCGGCGCGCGTCGTCTACGCCGTGCAGATCGCCGCCTTCGACGCGGCCGCGCCGGCCGAGGCGCTGGTGGCGCGGCTGCGCGCGCGCGGGATGGACGCGCGCGTGAGCGGTACGGCGGCGCCGTTCCGCGTCCGCGTCGGGCACTACGCGACGAGCGGTGCGGCGGCACGCGAGGCGGCGGCGCTCAAGGCGCGCGGGCAGCCGGCGTGGGTCGTCACCGAGAGCGCACAGGCCGGCGGCGCGCCGGGGGCGTCGCGGTGAGTGGTGTCGCGAGCCGCGACGGGGCGAAGCTGACGCGCGAGTCGGGAGCGGCGGCGGCCGAGACGCCGCTGATGCAGCAGTACCGCGAGATCAAGGCGCGGCATCCGGAGTCCATCCTGTTCTTCCGGATGGGCGACTTCTACGAGACGTTCGGCGACGACGCGGTGACGGCGTCGCGCGTCCTCGGCATCACGCTCACCGCGCGCAACAACGGCGGCGCCGCCGAGGTGCCGCTCGCCGGCGTGCCGGTGAAGGCGGCGCCGGAGTACGTGCGGCGCCTAGTCAGCCAGGGCTTCCGCGTCGCCATCTGCGAGCAGGTCGAGGACCCGAAGCTCGCCAAGGGGATCGTCAGGCGCGAGGTCGTCGAGACGGTGACGCCCGGCGCCGTCTTCGCCGACGACCTGCTCGAGCGCGGGCGCAACAACTTCCTCTGCGCCGTCCACGCCATCGCGTCGGGCAACGGCGACGTCGTCGTCGGCGTCGCGGCGGCGGACGTCTCGACGGGCGAGCTCCGGCTCGCGCTGACGCCGGCGGCCGACCTCGGCGCCGTGCTCGCGCGCCTCGCGCCGCGCGAGCTGCTCGTCACCCGCGCCGTCGTGGACGCGTCGCCGACCGCCGCCGCGCTGGCGGAGGCGCGCGCGCAGCTCGACCCCGCGCTCCTCGTCACCGAGCGCGACGCGTGGGAGTTCGATCCGCACGGCGGCCGCGACGACCTCGCGCGGCAGTTCGGCGTCCTCTCGCTCGACGGGCTCGGACTCGGCGACGCCGCCGACGCGCCGGCGATCAGCGCCGCCGGCGCGCTGCTGCGCTACCTGCGCGAGCTGCAACCGGCCGGTGTGCCGCACCTCGCGCGCCCGGTGATCGAGCGCGGCGGCGGCACGATGCCGCTCGACGAGATGACGCGCCGCAACCTCGAGCTGGTCGAGTCGCTGCGTCCCGCGTCGAGTGGTGCGGCCAGCGGCGGCGCGCCTAACGACGGCACGCTCCTCGGCGTTCTCGACCGGACGCTGACGCCGATGGGCGCGCGGCTGCTGCGCCGCTGGCTGCTGGCCCCGCTCACCGCGCGCGACGCGATCGTCCGCCGCCACGACGCCGTCGCCGCGCTCGCCGCCGACCCGCTTGCCCGCGCCGCGCTGCGCGACGCCCTCGACGGCGTCCGCGACGTCGAGCGGCTCGGCAGCAAGGCAGCGGCGGGCAGGGCGACGCCGCGGGACATGCGGGCGCTGGGGGATTCGATCGGGAAGCTTCCCGAGGTGGAGCAGGCGTTGGCGAGAGTGCGGAACGAGGGACACGGGACGCGGGACGGGGGACGCGCGAGTGGAGACTCGTCCCCCGTCCCGCGTCCCCCGTCCCCCGCCTCTCTCCTCGCCGACCTCTCCGCCCAGTTCGACGCCTGCGCCGACCTCTCCACCGACATCGCGCGCACGCTCGTGGACCGTCCGCCGATCCAGCTCGGCGACGAGCCGACCATCGCGCCGGGCGTGGACGCGGAGCTCGACGAGCTGCGGGCGCTGCGCGACGGCGGGCGCGACGCGATCGCCGAG
>DATMHT010000558.1:0-2029 GCA_035554795.1 Gemmatimonadaceae bacterium
TGCCCGCTGAATGCCAGCCACCACGAGAACTCGACGTCCAGCACGCAGGAACCAGGAATCAGGTACGCACTCCGAGTGGTGGCAGTCGTACTTCGACGCGCAGTACCTGCTCGAGTACGAGCCGATCTTCACGCTCGAGCGTGACCGACGCGAGGCGAGCCGGCTGCTCGACGTGCTGGCGCTGCCGAGCGGCGCGCGCGTGCTCGACGTGCCCTGCGGGCAGGGGCGTCACGCCCATCTGCTTGCGGAGGCGGGCTTCGACGTGGACGGCCTCGACTACTCCGAGGATCTGCTGACCCTCGCGCGTGACCGGGGCACCGGAGCGCGCCTGCGGTACACGCAGGGCGACATGCGCCGTCTGCCGGCGCGCTGGACGGGACGCTTCGATGCCGTCGTCAACCTGTTCACCTCGTTCGGATTCTTTCTCGACCCGGCCGACGACCGGCGCGTGATCGCCGAGTTCGCGCGCGTGCTCAAGCCCGGCGGCGTGTTCGTCTTCCACGGTGGCAGCCGCGACGGCGTCATGGCGCGCTTCCTAGAGCGCGACTGGTGGAAGGCGAACGACGGGACCATCGTCGCGCACGAGCGCTCGTTCGATCCGCTCTCCGGCGTGCTCACCATCCGCTCCACCTTCGAGGGGCCGCGGGCGAGCGGGGAGCGCGAGCACCGGATCCGGCTCTACACGGCGACGCGGCTGGCCGAGCTTTGCGCCGACGCGGGGCTGATCGTCACCGAGGCATACGACGGTTTTCGCGACCGCCCGCTGACCCGCCGCTCGTCGGAGATGATGCTCGTCGCGCGGCGGGACTGACCCCCGACCCGCTCTCCGCCATCACGTGCCCAGCAATCCACGACGGCCCGTATCGCGCTCCCGCCGACGCTCGTGCATCGCGCTCGCCCTGCTCACGCTGGCCGTTGCCGCGCAGCTCCCGGCCCAGCAGCCGGCGACCGGCCCTCGGCGACCGACGCTCGACCGCCAGAGCGAATTTCACGACGCCCGCGACTGGCGATCCTACTACGAGTGCGGCATGTCCGCGAGCTGGAGCGGTCGCAGATATGACTGCTTCTACTGGGCATCGCGCCTCGACCCGAGCCGGCCGGAGCCACCGTACGCAGAGTGGCTGCTGAGCGTCGGGTCCGACAGCGCCGCGCGCGATCGGGCGCTGCTGCTCGATCCCTTCATGCACGAGGGCCGGATCCTCGTCTTCGCGCAGCGGCCGGCGCCGCTCCTCTCGACGGCGCGCAACCGGGCGTGGGAGGCGTTCTGGGCCGGGAACTACCGGGTCGCCGCCGACGAGTTCCGCACACACATCCAGCGGCACGCCGATGACCTCGAGGCACAGTGGGCAGCGGCGATCTCGCTGTACAACGTGCGCGCGTTCGGCGAGAGCGCCACTCGGCTTCGCACGCTCGAGGACACCCTGCGCCGTCGCCACGACGCGCACTTCGCGCGCGCCTACGAATCGCTTCACTTTCTCGCCTACATGCAGGCCGTCGCCCTGGCCGCCGGCGCGCAGCGCGACTCGGCGCGTGCGGCGGCCGAGCGTGCCCTCGCCGAGAACCTCGCGTTCTACCAGGCGCGCATGCTCCTCGCGGACCTCTCGCTGACGGCGGGTGACACGTCGGGAGCGGCACGCGAGTGGGCCGATGCCCACGACGTCTTCGGCGCGGACGCTGTCGCGCACTACCGGTACGCGCAGTTTCTCATGCAGACCGGGCACCCCGCGGACGCGGAGAAGGAGGTGCGGGCGTCGCTCGCGTCGGAGCCCGAGTGGGTGGATGCGTACGGCACCCTCGCCCGCGCCATCGATGCCCAGGGCGACGGCCGGCGCGCGGACGCGGTGCGCGCGTTCGAGGAGTTCCTGCGTCGCGCGCCGGCCGAGCCGGCCGAGGCGCGACGGCAGGCCGACGCGCGGCTGAAGGCGCTGCGGGGCGCGTAGCCGACGCCGCGCCACGGCGCGATGGAAGGTGCTGGCGCCCTCACTCGCCGTTGCCCGCCCCGCTGCGCTTCCGCTAGCTTGTCTGCGCG
>DATMHT010000559.1:0-1584 GCA_035554795.1 Gemmatimonadaceae bacterium
CAGCGCCGTCACGCTCGTCATCCTCGCGCTGCTCGCGGCGAGCATCTGGACGCGCGGCGTGAGCGGAAAGCCGCTCAGCGCCGTCGCCTCGACCGTCTTCGGCGTGCTCTACACCGGCGTCACGTTGAGCTTCGGCTACGCACTCCGCTACTACCCGTACGCGATCGGCGCCGCCGCCGGGGCGGCAGTCGTCGGCCTACCGGTGATTCTCACCTGGGCGAGCGACACGGGCGCCTACTTCGTCGGACGCGCGCTCGGCAAGCGGAAGCTGATTCCGTCGGTGAGCCCCGGAAAGACCGTGGCCGGCGCCGTCGGCGCGCTCGTCGTGACCGTCCTCGTCTGCCTGCTGTACAGCCGCTTCGTGCTCCGGCCGACGGCGCAGCTCGCGTTCACGCCGTTGCGCGCGGCGGTGTTCGGACTGGTGATCAGCGTCGTGGCGCAGGTGGGCGACCTGGTCGAGTCGCTGCTGAAGCGCGAGGCGGGTGTCAAGGACAGCTCGCACGTCATCCCTGGGCACGGCGGGGTCCTCGACCGCTTCGACAGCCTGCTCTTCGTGCTGCCGGTCGCCTTCCCGCTGCTGCTCTCGCTCCTCGTGCCGGCACCGCTGTGATCGCGCCGCATCGGGTCGGCGAGCGGTCGCAGACCGCGCCGGCGCGCGGGGCTGGCGACGCCCCCACGAAGGGCGTCGCCATCCTCGGGTCCACCGGCTCGATCGGCACGACGGCGCTGCGCGTGCTCGCCCGACAGAGCCACCGCTTCCACGTCGCTGCGCTGACCGCGTTCAGCAACGCGGCCCTGCTGCGCGAGCAGGCCGCGCAGTTCACGCCGGGCTTCGTCGGCCTCGTCGGTGACGACGCCAACAGCGCCGAGTCGGCCGAGGCGGCGCTTCGAAGCGGGTGGGGAAGCGGCGCTCGCTGCCTCGTGGACGCCGCGACGCGACCCGACGCCGACATCGTCATCAACGCCGTCGTCGGCGCGGCGGGACTCGACGCCACGCTCGCCGCGCTCGAGGCCGGCAAGCGCGTGGCGCTCGCGAACAAGGAGTCGCTGGTGATGGCCGGCGCGCTCGTGGCCGCGACGGCGGAGCGTGGTGGCGGCGAGATCGTGCCGGTGGACAGCGAGCATTCGGCCATCCTCCAGTGCATCGCCGGCCGGCCGCATTCCGAGGTGCGGCGGCTGGTCCTGACGGCGTCGGGCGGACCCTTCCGCGGCTGGTCGCGCGACCGGCTTGAGCGCGCGACGCTGGCGGACGCCCTTCAGCATCCGACGTGGCGTATGGGCCGGAAGATCACCGTGGACAGCGCGACGCTCGCGAACAAGGCCCTCGAGGTCATCGAGGCGCACTTCCTGTTCGGGCTGCCGTACGAGCGGATCGAGGTCGTGGTTCACCCGCAGAGCGTGGTGCACTCGTTCGTCGAGTTCGTGGACGGGAGCGTGCTGGCCCAGCTCGGCGTGCCGAGCATGGAGCTGCCGGTGCTCTACGCCCTGACCCATCCGGACCGTGTCCCCGACACGGGGGTACCTCCGTTCGACCCCGTCGAGCTGTCGCCGCTCACCTTCGAGCGCGTCCGCACGACCGATTTC
>DATMHT010000560.1:0-3682 GCA_035554795.1 Gemmatimonadaceae bacterium
CTTCCGCGCCGCCCGCGCCTCGGCGCTGCTCAACGGCCGCGACTTAGCCACGCCGGACGACGTGAAGGATCTCGCCGCGGCGGTGCTGCGCCATCGCGTCGTCGTCGCGCCGGAGCTGGAGGTCGAGGGCCGCACGGCGGACGACGTCCTCCAGGGCGTGCTGGCGCGGGTCAAGGCGCCGCAGTAGTCGTGGGCGCACTGCTCTCGTTCCTCTTCGCGATCGCGATCCTCGCGGGCGGGATCGCGACTGTCGCCCTCGTCTACTACGTCTTCTTCCGGCTCCGCTTCGGCCCGACGCGCCGTCTGGCGCTGGTGGTGCTGGCGCTCTCGCCGCTGTGGCTGCTCTCGGCGACGCAGAGTGGGCGGACCGTCGCCGGCGTCGCCGTGCTGCTGCTCCTGCTCGTCGCGGTGATCGACGGGATCCGGATCGCGGGCACGGGGGACATCGAGGTCGAGCGCGAGGTGCCGGCGACGCTCGGACTCGGCGACGAGCCGTCGCCGGCCGCGTACCGCGTGCGCTCGCGCTGGCCGGGCACGCTGCGCGGCACGCTGTTCGACGCACTGCCGCCGGCGGTGGAGCGGGCGACGGGTCCGGCCGAGTCGCACCACCTCTCGTTGGGTGGCGAGCCGGCCGAGCACGACGTCGAGTCGGTCGCGCTCGGCGCGCCGTGGCGCCCGGACTTCCGGCTCGCGCCAGGCGCGGAGGCGACGATCCCGTTCGCGATCGTCGGCCGCGAGCGTGGCGTCCACCCGCTCGGCCCGGTCGCGCTGCTCGTGCGCGGGCCGCTCGGCCTCGCCCGGCGCGTACTGACGTACTTGCCGGGCGACGCGGTCACCGTCGCGCCGTCCATCGCCGCCGTGCGCACCTTCCGGCTGCTCGCGCTCCAGCACCGGCTGCGCGACGCCGGCCTGCGGAACGTGCGCCGCCGCGGCGCGGGGACGATGTTCGCGAGCCTGCGCGAATACGTGGTCGGCGACGACCCGCGGCGCGTGGACTGGAAGGCGACGGCGCGGCGAGGCACGCTGATCACGCGCGAGTACACGGTCGAGCAGGGGCAGACGGTCGTGATCGCGGTGGACGCGGGGCGGCTGATGACGCAGCTCGTCAGCACCGACCCGCCGGTGTCGCGCTTCGAGTACGCGCTCTCCTCGGCGCTCGTCCTCGCCGACGTCGCCGCGCACTCGGGCGACGCGGTCGGGCTGATCCTGTTCGACGACGAGGTGCGCGCGTTCGTGCCGGCGGCGCGCGGACGGCGCGCGCTCCAGGCGATGCGCGACGCGCTCGTGCCAGCGCGGGCGACGATGGCCGAGCCCGACTACGCGGCCGCGTTCCGCACGCTCGCCCAGCGCCACCGCAAGCGCTCGCTGTTCGTGCTCTTCACCGACGTCATCGACGTCCGCGCCTCGCAGGCGCTCATCGCCCACGCCACGCGCGGCGCGGCGCGCCACTTGCCGCTCGTCGTCGCGCTCCGCAACGACGCCCTCGTCGCCGCTGCGACGCCGCGAGGCGAGTCGGCTCGGGCCGTCGCTGCCGAGACCGACGAGACGACGGACGCCACCGAGACCACTCGCTCCACCGACGCCCTCTACGAGCGCGCCGCCGCCGAGGAGCTGCTCTCCGCCCGCGAAGCCGCGTTAGGCGCGATGCGCCGAGCGGGGGTGAGCGTCGTGGACGTCTCGCCGACGCAGATGACGGCGGCGGTGGTGAACAGATATCTGGAGCTGAAGCAGCGGGGAGCGGTGTGACGAGTGCGTAACGCGTAGCGCGTAGCGACCCGCCGCTCGGGACGTCCCGAGGTCATGCCGCTACGCGCTACGCGCTTCCCACGTACGCATTCTCCTCCACCACCACCTCGTCCGCGCTCCCGCCCCTGCCCCGCGTCACGTAGAACAGCAGGAACAGCGCGGTGAGGATCGAGATGAAGTACTTCCACTCGTCGGGCCAGTCGGGGCGGGGGGAGACGTAGCCCTCGAGGAGGCCGGCGATGACGAGGAGGAAGGTGGAGGCGGCGATGAGGCGGATGGCGCGGCGGCCGCGGACGACGAGCGCCTCGCGGCGCGTCAGCGCGCCGGGGACGAGAAGCGCCATGGCGAGCATCAGTCCGCCGCCGCCGGCGATGCAGATCGCGCTCAGCTCGAGCACGCCGTGCGCGGCGACGAAGCCGAGGATGAGGTGGGCGACGCCGTGCGAGGCGAAGAGCCCGAGCGCGCCGCCGATCTGCACGCCGTTGACGACGAGGGCGAGCACCGTCCCGACGCCCGCGGTCATCCCCGCCGCGAAGGCGACGTAGGTGACCTGGACGTTGTTCGTCATGATCATGCTCGCCATGAACGGTCCGCTGAGCCGGGCCTCCTGCTGCGGCAGGTACGCCTCGCCGCGCTTCTCGCGCGCGAGCCCGCTCTCGGCGCGGTCGATCAGCCCCGCGGGCAGGAACTCGGGGGCGAGCGACGGGTCGCGCACGACGGCGGTGAAGGCGGCGACCGCCGGCCCGAAGAGCAGCAGGGCGGCGACAGCGATGTAGCCGGCCGAGCGCCGCAGCTCGCGCGGGACCGTCACCGCCATGTAGCGCCACGCCGTCGCCAGGCCGATCGAGCGCTGGCGATAGAAGAGGTTGTGGCCGGCGGCGACGAGGCGACTCAGCGAGAACAGCGCGTCCGAATCGCGGCCGCGCGACGCCGTGCGAAGCCGGGCCAGGTCGGTGCTCAGCTCGCGGTAGCGCGAGACGAAGTCGCTCACCTCGTCCTCCGACATGTGCCGCAGCCCGCGCCGCTGGGCGTCGGTGAGGAGCGTCGCGAACGCGCTCCAGCGCGGCGAGCCGTGCGCGACGATCGCGTGCTGCTCGCGCCGCGCCCCCGTGTCGCTGCGCGCCGCCACGCCGCGCGACCGCGCCTGGCGCTCCCGCTCGAAGAGCTTCAGCAGGAACGCGCCGTCGGAGCCGCCGACCTCGGGAGCACGCTCGCGGAAGCGCACCGCGAGCTGCTCGGCGAGCACCGAACGGCGGACCGGGTCGATCCCATTGCGGCGGGCGACGTAGCGCTCGAGCAGCGCGTACTCGTCGTCGGTGAGGAGCGTGGCGATCGGGAGGGCCGCGGGGGCGCCGCCGGCGGCGTCGGCGGGAGCGGCGGCGACGACCGGCACGACGTCCGTCACCACCCGCTCGCGCACGACGAAGGTGCCGGCGGCGATGTCGCCGAGTCGCTTTCCCGACTTCGAGATCGCCGCGCTGACGATGCCGACGCCGTAGAAGACGAACGGCTGCATGTCGATCGCGCGGACGATGTTGCGCACCGCCGACGCGGCGAACGACACCGAGTAGCCGCCGTCCTGCACGACGCGCAGGCCGAGCCGCTTCTTGCCCGGCGTCTGCCCGTCGGCGAGCCCCTCCCAGAGCACGTAGTAGCCCCAGAGCAGCCCGAACTGCGCGAAGATGAGGATGGCGACGAGGTACTGTGCGCCGACCGTCGGGCCGACGCCGAACAGGCGCCGCGCGAAGCTGACCAGCAGCACGAGCAGGATCATCGCGCCGGCGCAGATGGCGAAATCGAGGAGCGCCGCCGCGGCGCGCGATCCGATGCCGGCGATGGTGTAGCTGAAGACGACCTGCTCCGGCGTCTCGACATCCACCTGCTGCTCGAGCGAGGAGGGCGGGAGAGGCAGGCGACTGGCGGCGGGAGAGGACAC
>DATMHT010000561.1:0-9791 GCA_035554795.1 Gemmatimonadaceae bacterium
GCCCGGCAGTGCGCCGTGTAATCCCACAACAGCGCCGCCGACTTCGTCTCCTCGATCTCCGCCTCGAGCACCCGCGCCGAATTGCGGTGCAGCAGCCGCTTCACCCCGTCGTTGATCCGCTGCAGCGCCGCGTTCGCGATCAGGACGTGGCGCACCTGGACGCCCGAGCCGCCGGCGACGAGCAGCCCGGCCGCCTCGAGCTCCTCGACGGAGTCCAGCAGCTCGAACTTCTTGTAGTCCGTCACCGCCTCGAGCCGCTCGAACGTCGAGTTCTTGCCGAGGATCGCGCTCGTCTGAAGCAGACGCATGCTCGCCGGTCGGAGACGCGACAGCCGCTCGCCGATCACCGACGTGAGCGTCGCCGGCACCTTCGACGGGTCGCCCGTCTCGATCCACTGGCTCGCGAGCTCGCGCAGGAACAACGGGTTCCCTTCGGAGACGCCGACGCACCAGTCGCGGAAGTCGGGTGCGAGCGCGCGCTTGTGGTCGCGGACGATGGCGTCGAGCAGCGACGCGGACGCCGTGGCGTCGAGCGCGCCGAGGTGGTGCGTCACGAGCCGGCGCGGCAGCCGTGGCGCCGGCTGCTCGGTGGGCGTCGCATTGCGCGAGGTGAAGAGGAAGAAGATCCGCCGCTGGGCGGCCCACTCGATCATCTCCCGCAGCACCTCCCACGACAGCGGATCGAGCCAGTGCACGTCCTCGACGACGAGCACGAGCGGCGCTTCCTCGACGATCGCGTCCAGCAGGTCGAGCAGGGCGCGGCGAATGCGGGCGTGGAGGTACGCGGCCTCCTGCGCCTCCTCGCTCGGCGCCGCGTTGCCGTCGTGCTCCGTGAGTCGCCGCAGGTAGGCGAGCGATTCGGGCGAGCAGCCGAGCGCGCCAGGCATCGCCTGAAGCTTGGGCACGACGTCCACGAACACGGAGAGGGGACGCACGGCGTCGCTCGCCTGGCAGCCGACACGCTGCACGCGCGCGCCCTGCAGGGCGGCGGCTTTCGCGCACTCGGCGGCAAGTCGGCTCTTGCCGATGCCCGGCTCGCCCCAGACGATGCACGACTGCGACTGACCGGCGCGTACGTCGCGAAAGAGGCCGCCGAGCGCGGCCAGATCGGCGTCGCGTCCGACGAACAGCGCCTCCGACGCCGCGCTGTAGTGGCGCGTCGGCAGCCGCTCGGCGATGCGCTTGCGGAGCAGCGTCGCCGGCAGGCGGATGTCGCCCGCGTCCGGGCCGAGCTCGGCAACGAAGCGGTCGAGCATGGACAGCGCCTGCGCCTTGCTCCCGGTGAGCGCGGTCGCCTCGGCGAGGGCGAGGGTGGCCTCCTCGTTCAGCGGGTCGAGCTGCAGGCAGTGGCGCGCGACGGCGTCCACGTCCGCCCAGCGGTGCGCCGAGCGGCACTCGACGAGCGCGTTCGAGAGGGCACGGCGCACCTGCGAGTGGACGAAGTCGCGCTTCGCCTCGAGCCAATCGGCGAACGCGGGCGAGAACGCCGGCGCGTAGCCGGGCAGGAACTCCCCGAACGACGCCCCACCGACGCGCAGGCGCTCGACGTCCACCCGACCGCCCTCGGCGAGCTGGAGGAAGTCGCCGGTGACGGCGGCCGGGTCGAGCTCGACGTGGCTCGGCGTGGACTCGGCGGGGGCGCCGAGCAGACGCACCTTGTACAGCGTCTGACGCAGACAGTGGCGCCCCTTCTCGTCGCTCGCGCCGGGCCAGAAGTGCTCGACGAGGGTGCCGCGGCTGACGTGCTTGCCCCGCTCGACGCAGAGATAGAGCAGCAGCCCGAAGACGTGGCCGGCCTCCGGGCCTACACGCCGTTCCCCGACCTCGATCGCGCACTCCCCCAGCGTCCGCAGGCGAATCATGGGCGTCCCTCGTCGTGGCGGCGGGTCCGGCGTGGCCGTGTAAACAGGTGCCGGGCCCAATTGTACCGCCATCGTCAGCGGTCCGTCAGCACCGGATGGGACGGCCGGCGCGAGCGCTGACGACGAGCGACGGTCCGCCACGCGGCGACGGTGGCCGGCCGCGCGCACGGCGCGTACTATCCCGCATCCATTCGCGGAGGGGAGGGTGACGGCACACCAGCACGGAGAGCCGCGCCATCAGCACCGGCGCCACGTGTCCACGGGCACGCCGTACGAAGCGAGCGTCGGCTACTCGCGCGCGGTCCGCGTCGGGCAGATCGTGCACGTCGCCGGCACCACGGCCATCGACGAGCAGGGCGCCGTCGTCGGCGCGGGGGACGCCTACCGGCAGGCGGCGTACGCGCTCTCGAAGATCGAGGCGGCGCTCGCCGCGCTCGGCGCGACGATCGGCGACGTCGTGCGCACGCGGATGTACGTCACCGACATCGCGAACTGGGAGGGGATCGCGCGCGCCCACGGCGAGCGCTTCGCCGACGTCCGGCCGGCGGCGACGATGGTCGAGGTCAGCCGCCTGATCGACCCGGCGATGCTGGTCGAGATCGAGGTCGAGGCGATCGTGGAAGACCGGTAGGCGGTTGGCGGTGGGCGGTGAGCGCAAGCCGTGAATGGCGGAGGGGCCGGCACCCGTCTCGGAATGCCGGCCCCTCGTAGGTTCGCGCGTCCCGCGTCCCGCGTCCCGCTTCCCGCTCACCGCTCCTTCAAGGGCAGCAGCCGCTCGACCGAGATCCCCTCGGCCTCACCCTGGAAGTTCACGACGACCCGGTGGCGGAGCACGGAGAGCGCGATCGCGCGGACGTCGTCCAGGTCGGGGACGGCACGGCCGTCCATCGCCGCCCGGGCCTTGGCGCCGAGGACGAGGTACTGCGACGCGCGCGGTCCGGCGCCCCAGCTCACGTACTTCCTCACGTCGGCCGACGCCTCGGGATCGGCGGGGCGCGTCGAGCGGGCGAGCTGCACGGCGTACTTCACGACCGTCGGCGGGGCGGGGAGGCGGCGCACGAGGTGCTGCATCGCCACCAGCTCCTCCGCCGACAGGACGCGGGTCAGCGTCGTCGTCGTGTCGCCCGTCGTCGTCGAGACGATGCGCTCCTCCTCGTCGCGCGACGGATAGCCGACGCGCAGCTCGAACATGAAGCGGTCGAGCTGGGCCTCGGGGAGCGGATACGTCCCTTCCTGCTCGATCGGGTTCTGCGTCGCGAGGACGAAGAAGGGCTCGCCGAGGCGATGCGTCTGGCCGGCCGCGGTGACGGCGTGCTCCTGCATCGCCTGCAGCAGCGCCGCCTGCGTCTTCGGCGGGGCGCGGTTGATCTCGTCGGCGAGGACGACGTTCGCGAACAGCGGCCCGCGCACGAACTTGAAGACGCGCCGGCCGGTCGTGTGGTCCTCCTCGAGGATCTCGGTGCCGGTGATGTCGCTCGGCATGAGGTCAGGGGTGAACTGCACCCGCGAGAACGACAGGTCGAGCGCCTCGGACACCGTCTGCACGAGGAGCGTCTTCGCCAGCCCGGGCACGCCGACGAGCAGGGCGTGGCCGCCGGCGAGGATGGCGGCGATGAGGTTGTCCACGATCTCGTGCTGGCCGACGACGCGCCGCCCGATCTGCTCGGCCAGCGTGCGTCGCGCGCGCGCCAGCCGCTCGAGCAGCTCGACGTCGCGATCGTCGGCGCCGGCGGTCGCCACCGCCGCCGGGCCGCGTGAAGGTGCGTGCATGATCCAGGTCGCCCGCGTTGAGATGCAAAAAAGCTAACCCCTGGGGCCGCCCCGCCATACCGGGCGCGATGCAAAAGCGGGGCGGCCCTAGTCGTGGGCCGCCCCGCCTTTCGCGCGCCGGTGTCGCCGTGTCTACCGCGCGCGCCGGGCGATCGCGGCCGCGGTGGAGGGCGTGACCTCGACCATGACGCCGTTGATCGGCGTACTCTGGATCGAGAAGGTCGGGCTGCCGGTCGCGCTGTTGTTCGGCGTGGCGAGCGCGGCGGAGCCGACGATGTCGATGGCGCCGGTGAAGGTCGCCAGCCGGCAGGTCGCCTGCACGCCGGGATACTGGAAGCTCTCGCAGGCGGCGCCGACCGACTTGCGCAGCAGCGTCGCGCTGCCGGTCGTGGCCGTCCACCCGGCGCTCGGCGACTTGAAGACGTAGCCATACGCGGTCGGGCCGCCGTCCGCCATGTCGAAGCGCCCCGTCCCCTCACCGAAGGCGTACGAGACGACGAAGCTCGTCGGCTTGTTGTCGGCGGTGACGTCCCACGCGACGCTGCCCATGATCGTGTCGTTGAACGCCGGCTCGACGATCTCGAACGCGACGACGTTGTAGACCGCGCCCTCGGCGGTGGTCACGCTCGCGGCGACGTTCGAGTCGCCGATGCGGGCGACGGAGGCGAAGCCGTCGCGCGTCGCGATGATGCGGGTGACCGGCGCGCCGCTCGTGATCACCGCCGCGGCGAGTCCGGCGCCGGCGGCGCCGTCACCCGTGCCCGCGGCGTCCACGAGCGCCGAGGCGATGGACGCGCGCTGCGCGCTGGTGAGACCGTTCGTGTTCGCGGAGGCGACGGGCTCGCCCTGGCAGGCGACGACGACGAGGCCGAGGAGGGCGGGAGCCGCGAGACGGCGAAGACGCATGGGAGGACTGCCCCGTTCGAGGGTTCGGGCGGAATGACGGCGCGAGCTCTCGTCTCCGCCGGTGTACCGGGGAAATGACGAGTCGGAACGTCCGTCGTTTCGGGGGCAGAATGACCGAGCGCGCGGCGGCGACGCAGGTCACACGGGGCGCGTGATAGTTGGGCGGGGACGGGGGACGCGGGACGCCCGCATGCAAAGGAAAAGCGCCCCGACCGACGAATCGGTTGGGGCGCCAAGCATCGCGCTATAGAGTAGCGGCGACGGTTCGTCAGGGCAGCGAGAACTCGACGCGCGACTCGATCGGATGGTTGTCGCTCTTGAGCATCGCGATCGCGGTGAAGCGGCCGCGCGCCGCGCCCGGCTCCCAGCGGCCGTCGAACGTCGTCGTCTCGCCCGACTCGAGGAGCTGGTTCTGGAGCGCCTGCGTGAACATGCGGTCGGCGCTCCAACGCCAGACGGCGCGACCGGCCGAGTCGAGGACGACGAAGTCGTGCGTCTGCCCGCTCGGGAAGGTGAGCTCGAGGTGCTTGTCGGTGTTGTTGGTGACGTGGAAGGTCAACGTCACCGCATGCGCCGAGCTCCCGGTCGTCGCGGCGCTGTCGGTGCGCGCGCCGGCGACGCTGACGTCGAGCGACGAGGCGATCACCGGACCCCTGGGGGAATGTCGGTTGTCGTGGCGGACCGACGACGGCGAAGCGGCGGCGGCGGTCGCGGCGGCGGGGGAGTCACCCGCGTGCGAGCGGGGGCCGCACGCGAAGGCGATCGCGGCGGCGCAGAGGATCGGGACGGCGAAACGGCTGTGCATGGAAGGCGGCGGACGGCGGCGGCGCTGCGTACGGAGGAGCGCGAGCGGCTCACATCATCGTACGGGCGCGAAGTTATCAACATGGGGACGACGCGTCAACCGGCAGGTAACATCTAAGTGCGCGAGAATACGCGAGTTGTCGAAGCCACCTCGACGCCGTCTCAGCCTTCGGTGTCTGCTCGGCCGGAGGCTCCGGTTTGCTTGCGAAAAATTTCACAAGCTCCTAGATTCCCGCGCGCGATGACGGCCGACGACGAGCAGACACGCGCCGGCGGACCGCCGCGGAAGGAGCCGGCGAGCAGCCGGCCGCGACGGGCGGCCGCGACTGGCGGCGGCGTGTCCGGGACGGAGTTCGCCGGGCTCGGGCTCCAGTTCGTCGTCGCGCTGCTCCTCTTCCTCTTCGTCGGACGCTGGCTCGATCGGCGGCTCGGGACGTACCCGTGGCTGCAGGTCGTCGGGATGTTCGTCGGGGCAGGGAGCGCGTTCTACGGGATGTACCGGAAGCTGATGGCGGCACAGGCGCGGAGTCGTCGAACGGGCGCGCCGCCGCGCGACGGGAGTTCCGGCGAGTGAAGGCCACCGCGCTCTACGCGGCGGCCACGCTCGCCGTCGTCGCGCTCGGGGGCTGGCTCTTCGGGCTGCACTACGCGTCGCCCGCCGAGCGGCGGGCGGTGTGGACGAGCGCGGCGATCGCGCTCGTGCTGCAGGTCGGTGCGTTCGCGATCGCGCGGGCCGTTGGAAAGAAGAACGTGATCGCGGGGTGGGGGATCGGCGCCGCGCTGTGCATGGCGGCTGTGATCGTGGTCGGTCTCGCCGCGCGCGGGATCGGCCTCCCGGTCGAAGCGGCGCTGCTGAGCCTCGCGACCTTCTTGTTCATTACCGAGCTCTTCGAACCACTGCTCCTTAGAGTATGAGACACGTAGTCGCACTCGCGCTGGCGCTCGCCGCCGGCAGTTCGGCGCTCGCGCCGCGCACGACGGTCGCGCAGGAGACCGCGGCGGCCGCCTCCGGCGACGTCGCCCGTAAGATCGACGTCGATTCGTCGGTGGCCGCGTCCGTGGCCGCGGAGACGCACGGGAACGATCCCGAGGCGAAGCAGGGACACGCGGCGCGCGACATCATCACGCCGCACATCACCGACTCGCGCGCGATCGACTACCCGTGCCTCGACCGCGAGGAAGGGTTCGTCTGCGAGAAGGAGCTGCCGCAGTGGGCGCCGGTGCAGATCGGCGGGCTCTCGATCGACATGTCGCCGACCAAGCACGTCGTCTGGATGGGGATCGCGGCGCTCGTCTGCGCGATCGTGCTCATCTCCGCGGCGGCGTCGCATGCGCGCCGCTCGCGCGAGGAAGGGCGCCCGCGCGGCTTCGGCGCCGGCATCGAGGCGGTGGTGCTCTACCTGCGCGACCAGGTCGTGCTGCGCAACGTCGGGCCGCACGGGGAGAAGTTCGTCCCGTTCGTGCTGACGCTCTTCTTCTTCATCCTGTTCGCCAACCTCTTCGGGCTGATCCCCTACGGCTCGACGGCGACGGGCAACATCTCCGTGACGGCGACGCTGGCGATCATCACCTTCATCGTCGTCGAGATCGCCGGCATGCGGGCGCAGGGCGCCGGCTACCTGAGCACGATCTTCTACTGGAACAAGGACCTGCCGATGTACATGCGGGTGCCGATGTTCCTGATCATGTCGCCGGTCGAGTTCATCGGGAAGCTGACGAAGCCGTTCGCGCTGGCGATCCGTCTCTTCGCGAACATGACCGCGGGACACGTCGTCGTGCTCGCGCTCATCGGCCTGATCTTCACCTTCGGTAGCTACATCGTCGCGCCGGCGCCGGTGCTGATGTCGGTGGCGATCATGCTGCTCGAGCTGTTCGTGGCGTTCCTGCAGGCGTTCATCTTCGCGCTGCTGGCGAGCGTGTTCATCGGGCAGATCCGGAGCGCGCATCACTAGCGGGCGAGGGCTTAGGGCTTGGGGCTCAGCCTGCCTTCTTCTTCATTCTTTTCGCGCGGGACGGGCTCCCTCCTGCGCGACCTGTACCCGGTCGAGCGACCGGGGATGCCCGTTGGGACCCGGGTCCCGGTGACGGGTGGCGGAGACGCCGACGCGGCAACGCGTCGCGGCCGCGGAGCGGTGGTTCGACCAACTACGAGATTTCGGAGCTAGAGCAATGGCAATTCTTCCTCTCCTGCAGGCCGCGGCGACGTACTCGCGCGAGTACACCGGCGCCTGGGGCATGATGGGCGCGGCGATCGGCGCCGGCCTTGCCGTCATCGGCGCGGGCATCGGCATCGGCCGCATCGGTGGTCAGGCCGTCGAGGGCATGGCGCGTCAGCCCGAGGCCGCCGGCACGATCCAGACGGCCGCGCTCATCCTGGCCGCCCTCATCGAGGGCGCCGCGCTGTTCGCGATCGTCGTGACGTTCCTCATCCAGGGCAAGTTCTAAGACGTTTCGGGCGCGCCGGGCCCCGGGGCCCGGCCGTCCTTCTTCTCATTCGGGATTTTCTCTCATGCGCATGACGCTGCTCCGTGCACTGATCCTCCTCTCGACCACCGCCTCGACGGCCGCGGCGCAGGAGGCCAAGGGCGGGATCCTCTCGCCGCGCGGCGGGCTGATGGTCTGGACGCTCCTCATCTTCGGCCTGCTCTACTTCGTCCTCCGCCGCTACGCCTTCCCGCCGATCATGGCGGCGGTCGAGGCACGCGAGAAGGCGCTCGAGGCCGCGATCGAGGGCGCGAAGCGCGATCGCGAGGAGGCCGCGCGCCTGCTCGCCGAGCAGCGCCAGCAGATCGAGGCGGCGCGCGCCGACGCGCAGCGCTTCATCGTCGAGGGACGGGCGGCGGGCGAGAAGATCCGCGCCGACATGCTCGAGCAGACGCGCCAGCAGCAGCAGGAGCTGCTCGAGCGCGCGCGCCGCGACATCGGCGCGGAGAAGGAGCGCGCCATCGCCGACCTGCGCCGCGAGGCGGTGGACCTCGCCATCGCCGGGGCCGGCAAGGTGATCGAGAAGAACCTCGACGAGCAGTCGAACCGCCGCCTCGTCGAAAGCTTCCTCGCGTCGCTCGCCACCAACTCGGTCAAGAGCTGATGCGCGGCGAGACGATCGCCCTCAACTACGCGGGGGCGCTGCTCGAGCTGGCGCGCAAGAGCGGCGACCTCACGGGCTGGGGCAACATGATCAGCGACGTGGCCGAGGCGATGGAGCGCGACGAGCACCTGCGCCGCTTCCTCGAGTCGCCGCGCATCGCCGCCGAGCAGAAGAACGAGATCCTGGTGAAGGCGTTCCAGGACCGGATGCCGCGCGTCCTCGTGCGCTTCCTGGAGGTGCTGGTGCGCAACCGGCGCCAGATGCTGATCCCCGAGATCGCCCGCGCGTACCGCTCGCTGGTGGACGAGGTCGAGGGGCGCGTGCATGCGCAGGTGACGGTCGCGAAGGAGCCGGTGGGCGACGAGCGCGCCGCGATCGCGCGCGAGCTCACACGCGCGCTCGGCAAGGAGGTCGTGCCGCACGTGACGGTGAACCCGGCGATCCTCGGCGGCGTCGTCGTCCGCGTCGGCGACACGGTGATGGACGGCTCGGTGCGCCGCCGGCTCGCGCTGCTGCGCAACCGCCTCGCCGTGGGCGGCGCCGCGCGCTGACGGCGGTCGTCCATATTCGCACCGGGGCCACTCCGCACGAGCGGAGTGGCCCTTCGTGCATCGGCGCATCGCTGCATCCGCGCGACGCCGCGTCGGATTTCGCTGATCCGCGTGGTAGCTTTCGCAGCCTCACCCTCGCCCACACGCCGTGACGCACGCGCTCCTCACCGCCCTCCTGCTGCTGCAGCAACAGCAGCCCGCCCCACGGGCGAGCGTCGTCTCCTCGACGACGCCGCCGTCGCACGACACCGTCGGCTACTGGCAGCAGCGCGTCCGCTACGTGATCGACGCGACGCTCGACGAGGCGAAGGGCGCGGCGCGCGCGCGGGCGACGCTGACGTACGTCAACAACTCGCCGGACACGCTCCGCGAGCTGTACGTGCACCAGTACCTGAACGCGTTCCGGCCCGGCTCGAAGTGGAGCGCCGCCGACGAGCGCGAGGGGCGCGTGCGATACCAGCGGATGCGCGACCCGGCCTACGCCTACGAGCGCTTCACCGCCGCGCCGACCGTGGACGGCGTCGCCGTCACGCCCGAGTACCCTGGCGCACCGGACAGCACCGTCGTCCGGCTCGCACTGCCGCATCCGCTGCCGCCGGGCGACTCGCTCGTCTCGACCTTCGTGTGGGAGGCGCGTCCGTCCACACTGCCCCGGCGCCAGGGACGGCGCGGGCGCAGCTTCGACTTCGCGCAGTGGTTCCCGAAGGTCGCCGTGTACGATCGCGCCGGGTGGGAGCCGCGCGCGCTCGTGCCGGCGGGCGAGTTCTACGGCGAGTTCGGGGAGTACGACGTCACGCTCGTCGCCCCCGA
>DATMHT010000562.1:0-8414 GCA_035554795.1 Gemmatimonadaceae bacterium
GGCGCGTGGACGTGCTCGTACGGCTCGCGGTTCGAGAGCAGGATCAGGGTGCGGCCGCGCAGGTGGCGGGCGGTGTCGTCGGGCACGGCATGGCTCACGGCGTGAATCGCGGCGTGATCCGATGCGGAATAAGCGTCGGGCATGTGCGGTCCAGTCGGGCAACAGCCATGCCCGCCTCGTGTCGCGGACGCGTGTGCTGACCGGTACTTTACCCGCCGCGCACGTGCACCCAACGTTCGGCGCACGAGGCGCGACGTACCCACTCGCTCGAAGAGGCCGATGCAGCACAGCGACGCCGACGGACCGGGAGGCTGACCGGGTGACGCACACCGCCGCCGAGCGCGGGATGGCGCCACCCGCGTCGCCGGAGCCGACGGTCGAGCACGGTCTCGTCGCGCCGCGTCCGCGGCCCGCGATCGTGGCGGCGCTCGCGCTCGCCGCGTTGCTGCTCGCCGTGCACGTCGGGCTCGCCTGGCGCCTGCGTCCGCTCTGGATCGACGTCGGCGACGACGCGACCTACGTCCTGCTCGGGCGGTCGCTCCGGTCGCTCGCGTACCGCTCGATCTACCTCGCCGGCGCGCCGCAGCACGTGCAGTACCCGCCCGGCTTTCCGGCGCTGCTCGCCACGATCGGCGCGGTGCTCGGCGAGCGGGTCGCGGCGTTCGCGGCGGTTCAGTCGCTGCTCTCGGCCGCCGCGGTCGCACTCGTCTTCGACGCCGCGCGCCGACGCTGGTCGCTCCAGCTCGCGCTGCTCCTGCTCGCTGCCTGCGCGGTGAATCCGCTGCTGGTGACGAGCGCGCCGCTGCTGCTGAGCGAGACGCCCTTCCTCGCGCTCTGCGCGCTGTCGCTCTGGGCGACGGCGCGCGACGGGCCGTCGCCGCGCTGGCTCGTGCTGGCGGTTGCCGCCGCGATCGCCGCGGCGCTGACGCGCACCGCCGGGGTCGCTCTCGTCGTGGCGCTGCTCCTCACCTGGTGCAGCGAGCGCCGGTGGCGCGCGGCGCTAGTGCTCCTCGCGGCGGCCGTGGTCGTACTCGGCGGCTGGTTCGTCTGGACCGCGCTCGCGCCGCGCGACGCGCTGCACTACAGCTACGGCGCGGACCTCGCTCGCGGCTACGGCGGCGCGCCGATTCCATCCACCGGAGTCGCGGCGCCGGCGGCGGCGCCGGCTGGTGCGCTCGCGGGAGCGATGCGCGGCGTCCTGGGGCGCGTCGTCCGCTATCTGACCCAGATCGTCCCCTTCTGGCTGCCCGTGCCGACGCTCGCGCGCACCCGCGTGGACAACGTCGCCTGGCTCGGCGTCATCGTCGGCTTCGGCGCGGCCGGGGTGTGGGCGCTCTGGCGGCGGTGGCGCGCGGCGGCGCTCTTTCTCGCCTGCTACGCGGCGGTGCTCGCGGCCTGGCCGTGGGCGCTCGACCGCCTGCTGACGCCGGCGCTCCCCTTCGTGCTCCTGGCACTGCTCGCCGGCATCCGTCTCGCCGCCGCGCGCTGGCCGGGCGTACTGCTCGAGCGCGTGGTGCCGGTCGCGTTCGTCGGCTGCCTCGTCGCGACGGCCGCGACGCGCGACGCGACCCTGCTTCGGCAGCGGCAGCGCTGCCTCGCGGCCGAGGCGCCGAGCGCGCGCGGATGCCTCGACCCGAAGCGGCGCAGCGTCTTCGACGCCGCCGATTACGTGCGCGACCACACGAGCGCGGGCGACACGGTGCTGGTCTTCTACGGCGCCGGCTTCTACGCGCGCGCCGCGCGCGTCACCTTGCCGATCGGAGTGATCGCGGCCGACGCCGACCCGCGCTCGGGTCCGCGCCTCGCCGCCGGCAAGTACGTGCTCCTGACGCTGACGTCGTGGGACGAGCGGGCGAGGACGGCGGCGATGCGGAGCCACTGTGACCGTCTGACCCTCGAGCGCATCGTTCCGCCGGCGGCGATGGTGCTGCGTACGGTGGATCCCGCCACCAACCCCGATTCGGGCCGAGCGACGTGCGCGGCGCTCGATCAATTTCTCTCGGCCCCGTGGTCCGATGATGCCAATGCGCCCTGACGAAGCCGGCGACGAAGCCGGCGTTGCTCGACCCGAAGCAGAAGCAGAAGACGCAGGCGCCCGCGCGCCGGACGAGGCGCGGCCGAGCGTGACCGTCGTCGTCGCATCGCACCGCGACGTCGAGCTGCTGGCGCAGTGTCTGGCGACGCTCGTCCCGCAGTGCCAGCGCCTCGGGGCGGAGCTGATCGTCGCCCGGGCCGCGGCCGACGGCGAGCGGGAGGCGCTCGCGGCGCGGTGGCCGGCGGTGCGCTTCGTCGCCGCGCCGCCGGGCAGCGACACGCCACGGCTGCGCGGGGTGGGCATGGCGGCGGCGACCGGGGACATCGTCGCGCTGACCGAGGACCACTGCGTCGCCGACGACCGCTGGGTCGAGTCGCTGGTCAGCCAGGCGTCCGACGAGGCGGCCGACGTCGTCGGCGGCGGGATGGACAACGCGCGGTCGGACCGGGCGGTGGACTGGGCGGCGTACTTCGCCGAATACGGATTCGTCGCGCCCCCCCGGTCCGGCGCGGACGAACCGGCCGCTCCGGGCGCCAGAGCGCCGCTCCTGACCGGGGCGAATGTGGCCTACAAGCGACGGGTGGTCGCCGACGTCGTGGCGTGGGCACAACAGGGCGTGTGGGAAAACGTCGCCCACGACAAGCTCCGGGCGCGCGGCAGCGTGTTCCGATTCGCCCGCACGGCAGCGATTTACCAGAACGAGAGCTACCGCATCGGCGACTTCTGCGCCGACCGTTTCCGGCATGGCCGCGATTATGCCCGACGACGTCTCGCCGAGGAGTCGGGCGCGCGCCGCTGGCTGCTCCTGGCGGGGAGCCCGTTGCTCCCCTTCGTCCTCACGTGGCGCGTGGCGCGCGCGGCCGGCCGGTCGCGGCCCGGCACCTTCATCCGGGCGCTGCCGGCGACGTTCCTCTTCCTCGCCTGCTGGTCGCTCGGCGAGGCAGTGGGGTACGCCCTCGGTCCCTCCCGCGGCGATCTGGCGACACCCTGATCGAGGCGAACCGCGGGCGGTGCAAACGCCCGGGCCAGCTTCCTGCTATTGTGCGACGTGGATGTGAGCGTGATCACCGTCCGACGGCGATGCGGCCGGCGGCGGAAACCCGCGGTGTGAGGGGCGGGGCCAGTGGGGGCGGGTGGGGATCGTCGCCCGATCAGGGACGAGGGAGCGTAGTGGCGGAGTCGGCTGTCGTGGACCGGAAGCAGGATCATCGTTCGACGCGATCGCGTCGGGACGCGTGTGTCGCGCGCCCCGCCTTCGCGTACGTCGCGCTCGCGCACCTCGCGTACGCGCAAACGCGCCCCGCCGACGCGGGGGCGCGGTAGCGTGGCGGCGACCGCGATCCCGACCGGCACGCGCGCGGTCGCGCCGCTGCGCGCGGGCGACCACGTCGTGATCATCGGCGCCGGGCCGGCCGGACTGACGGCCGCCTACCAGCTCGCGAAGCAGGGCACGCGCGTCACCGTGCTCGAGGCGGAGGACGTCGTCGGCGGGATCTCGCAGACGGCGCGCTACAAGGAGTACCGCTTCGACATCGGCGGGCACCGCTTCTTCACGAAGCTCGCGCCCGTTCAGGCGCTCTGGGACGAGATCCTCGGCGACGAGTTCATCTCCGTGCCGCGTCTCTCGCGCATCCATTACGGCGGGCGCTACTTCGACTACCCGCTCAAGGCGCTCAACGCGCTCGGCGGGCTCGGGCTGTGGAACTCCGCGCGCATCCTCGCCAGCTTCGCCTGGGCGCAGCTGCGTCCGCACCCGGTCGAGGAGAACTTCGAGCAGTGGGTGTCGAACCGGTTCGGGCGGCGCCTGTACGAGATCTTCTTCAAGACGTACACGGAGAAGGTCTGGGGCATCCCGTGCACCGAGATCCGCGCCGAGTGGGCGGCGCAGCGCATCCAGGGTCTGTCGCTCGCCAAGGCCATCCTCGCCGCGACGCCGCTGACGAACCGCTCCGAGACGATCAAGTCGCTCATCAACGAGTTCCGCTACCCGCGGCTCGGCCCGGGGCAGATGTGGGAGACGGCGCGCGACCGCGTGGTCGCGTGGGGCGGCGACGTGCGGATGCGCACCCCGGTGACGGCGATCGAGCTGCGCGACGGCCGGGCGGCCGCCGTCGTCGTGCGCGACGCGGACACGGGTGAGGAGCGGCGCATCGCGGCGGATCACGTGATCTCGACGATGCCGCTGCGGGGGCTCGTGCGCGCCCTCGGGCCGGCGGCGTCCGACGAGGCGCGCGCGGCGGCCGACGGCCTGCGCTACCGCGACTTTCTCGTCGTCGCACTCGTGCTCGACCAGGAGAACCTTTTCCCGGACAACTGGATCTACATCCACACGCCGGGCGTGCAGGTCGGCCGCATCCAGAACTTCAACAACTGGAGCGCGGCGATGGTCCCCGTGCCGCACCGGACGGTGCTCGGCATGGAGTACTTCTGCTTCGAGGGCGACGGCCTCTGGTCGGCGGCGGACGAGGAGCTCATCGCGCTCGCGAGGCGCGAGCTCGGCGCCCTCGGCCTCGCCGACCCGACGCGCGTCGTGGACGGCACGGTGGTGCGCATGCGCAAGGCGTACCCGGTGTACGACGCCGAGTACCGCGCCCACCTCGACCGCGTGCGCGCGAGCATCGACCCGATCCCCAACCTGCACACGGTCGGGCGGAACGGGATGCACAAGTACAACAACCAGGACCACTCGATGCTGACGGCGATGATGGCCGTCGCGAACATGCAGGGCGCGTCGCACGACGTCTGGAGCGTCAACACCGACTTCGACTACCTCGAGGAGCAGCGCATCGAGGCACCGCGGCCGGACGACGACGACGACGTGCCGGCCACGCGCGGCGACCTCGTCGTCCGCGCCTCGCACGCCGCTGCCTGAGGTCGCGGGAGGTGACGGCGCTGCGCTTCTGCATGGTGACGACGTTCTACCCGCCGCACAGCTTCGGCGGCGACGGCGTCGCCGTGCAGCGACTCGCGCGCGCGCTCGCCCGCCGCGGCCATGAGGTCACCGTGGTCTGCGACCGCGACGCGTTCGCGACGCTCGCCCCCGGCCCGGCCGCGCCTACGACCGACGACGGGACCGACGGCGTCGTCGTGCACCGCCTGACGAGTCGGCTCGGCGCGCTGTCGCCGCTGCTCACCCAGCAAACCGGCCGCCCGGTCGCGAACGCGCGGGCGATGGCGCGCATCTTCGACGCCGGCCGCTTCGACGTCGTGCACTTCCACAACGTCTCGCTCGTCGGTGGTCCGGGCGTGCTGCGCTACGGCAGCGGCGTCAAGCTGTACACGGCGCACGAGCACTGGCTCGTCTGCCCGACGCACGTGCTCTGGCGCTTCGACCGCGAGCCGTGTCCGGGACGCAAGTGTCTGCGCTGCACCCTGCACGCGGGACGCCCGCCGCAGCTCTGGCGCCGCGGTGGCGTCGTGACACGCGGGCTCGAGCACGTGGACACGTTCATCGCGTTGAGCGAGTTCAGTCGCGCGAAGCACCACGAGTTCGGGTTCCCGCGCGACATGGAGGTCCTCCCCGGCTTCCTGCCCGACGACGCGGCGACGCCGCGCGCGGACGACGCGGCGTCGCCGCACGAGCGGCCGTACTTCCTCTTCGCCGGCCGCCTCGAGCGGATCAAGGGACTCGACGACGTGATCCCCGTCTTTCGCGACCAGCTCGACGCGGACCTGCTGATCGCCGGCGACGGCGGGCATCGCGCGGCACTCGAGACGCTCGCCCAGGGCTCGCCGCGCGTTCGCTTCCTCGGCCACCTCCCGCCGGCGGCGCTCGACCGCTACCTCCGGCACGCGGTCGCGGCCGTGGTGCCGAGCGTCGGGTTCGAGACGTTCGGGCTCGTCGCGATCGAGGCGTTCCGCCACGGCACGCCGGTGCTGGCGCGGCGCATCGGCGCGCTGCCCGAGATCGTCGAGCGGAGCGGCGGAGGCGAGACGTTCGTGACCGCGACGGAGCTCGCGTCGCTCGCGCGCCGGCTGCGCCACGAGCCGGCGCGGCGGGCCGCGCTCTCGCGCGCGGCCCGCGCCGCGTTCGAGGCGCACTGGTCGGAGTCCGCGGTGCTGCCGCGCTACCTCGACCTCGTGGCGCGTGTCGCGCGCGGTCGCGGCCTGCACCGCGTGGCCGCGGCGCTGGGCGCGGAGTCCGCCGCGTGAGGGACAGATGAAAGCGATCCTCACCTACCACTCGGTGGACGACTCCGGCTCGGCCGTGTCGGTCTCGCCGGACACGTTCCGGCGTCACGTGCGCTGGCTCGCCTCAGGGCGAGTGCGCGTCGTGACGGTGCCGGAGCTGCTCGCGCTGCCGCCGGCGTCCGACGCCGTCGCGATCACCTTCGACGACGGGCTGCGGAGCTTCGGCGACGTCGCCGCGCCGCTGCTCGCCGAGCATGGCCTGCCGGTGACGCTCTTCGTCGTCAGCGACCGCGTCGGGACGACGAGCGCGTGGGGCGATGCAGCGACGCGAAGGGGGCCGAAGGTGCCGGCGTTCCCGCTGCTCGACTGGCCGGCGCTGCGCCGGCTCGCCGAGCGCGGCGTGGAGCTCGGCGCGCACACGCGCACGCATCGCGAGCTGACGCGCGTGCGCGGCGCGGTGCTCGCAGAGGAGGTGGACGGCTGCGCCGCACGCATCGCCGCGGAGACCGGGCGGCGGCCGCGCGTCTTCGCGTACCCGTACGGCGCGGTGGATGACGACGCGCTCGCGGTGGTGGCTCGCGCGTACGACTGGGCGTGCACGACCGAGCTGCGCGCGCTCGCCGCCGGAGAGCGGCCGCACCTGCTGCCGCGACTCGACGCCTACTACCTTCAGGCGCCGGGCGCGATCGAGTCGTGGGGCTCGGCGGCGTTCCGCCGGCGCCTCTGGCTGCGCGCCGGCGCGCGGCGCGTGCGTCGGACGCTGGCCTCGGCGCTGGGGGCCGCGTGACGCCCGACCGGCCCTTCCTCTCGGTGATTGTCCCCGCGCACCAGGCCGCGGAGACGTTGCCGCGCTGCCTCGCCGCGCTCGCCGAGAGCGACCTGCCGCGGGCGACGTGGGAGCTGATCGTCGTGGACGACGCGAGCACCGACGACACGGCGATCATCGCCGCCGAGCACGCGGACACCGTCGTGCGGCTGCCGCGCCGGCCGCACGGCCCCGCGTACGCGCGCAACCGCGGCTTCGAGGTCGCGCGCGGCGAGTGCGTCGCCTTCGTGGACGCCGACGTCTGCGTGCACCCGGACACGCTGAGCCGGTTCGCGCGCGTCCTCATGACGGAGCCCGAGGTGAGCGCGGTGTTCGGCGCGTATGACGATCACCCGAGCGCGCGCGGCATCGTCTCGCAGTACCGCAACCTCCTGCACCACTATGTGCACAGCATCGGCAGCGGCGAGGCGGAGACGTTCTGGGCCGGCTGCGGCGCCGTGCGGCGCTCGGCGTTCGCCGAAGCGGGGATGTACGACGAGTGGCGCTTCGCCCGGCCGCAGATCGAGGACATCGACCTCGGGTACCGGATGCGCGCCCTCGGCCATCGCATCGTGCTGCGGCCGGAGATCCAGGGGACGCACCTCAAGCGGTGGACGTTCCGCGGCATGGTGTCGACCGACCTGCACGCCCGCGGCGTGCCGTGGATGCGGCTGCTGCTCCAGGGGGGCACGGTGCTGCGGGCGCGGACGCTGAACCTGCGCACGGTCGAGAAGATCAACACCGCGCTCGTCATCCTCGCGACCGCGTTCGTCATCGTGGCGGCGACGCTGTGGGACGCGCGCTGGCTGGCCGCCGCCGGCTTCTGCATCATCCCGGTCGCGGCGACGAACTACGACCTGCTCGACTTCTTCGCGGAGCGCCGCGGCGTGGGGTTCGCCCTGGCCGCCTTCCCGCTGCACCTCGTCTACTATCTGGTGAGCGGCACCTCCGCGGTGCTCGGCTGGCTGCTGCACGAGCTGCTGGGCGAGGCGAAGCCGACGCCGGCGGTGTCGGCGATGTCCGAGGTGGGCGCGCGGATGTGGCCGCCCGTGCCGGCGGACCCGAAGGCGACGCCACGGGTGGTGCGCGCGGTGGACGCGCGCGATCAGCGCTGACCGGTCGCGAGGACGTAGCGCCGCGTCGCGCGCGCCGTACTGACGACGTGCTGACAACCGGCGGCACCGCGGCTAAGATTGGCGCGCCCACGGCTCCCTTCCCCTCGCAGCCACCGCCGATGCCCGCTCGCCGAACCACCGTCGTCGCCCTCCTCGCGCTGTCGGGCGCGACGCTCGCCTGCGCGAGCGCGCGCTCGCCCGCCACGACGCTCGACGCGTCTACCACCACCGCGCGCGGCTGCCCGGTCACCGCCGCGGCATCCACAAGCCCCGCGACCGCGGCCGGCCCGGTGCGCGATCCCGCCGTCGCGCTGCGCGAGATCTGCGC
>DATMHT010000563.1:0-5976 GCA_035554795.1 Gemmatimonadaceae bacterium
AGACCGGCCGCGCCCATGTCCTGGATCGCGACGATGTGGCCGCTGCGAATCAGCTCGAGCGACGCCTCGAGCAGGAGCTTCTCGGTGAACGGGTCGCCGACCTGCACGCGCGGCCGCTTCGCGTCGCTCGCCTCGGACAGATCCTCGGAGGCGAACGAGGCACCGTGGATGCCGTCGCGCCCGGTGCGCGCGCCGACGGCGATGATCGGGTTGCCGACGCCCTCGGCCTTGGCGCGGATCAGCTCCTCCTCCTTGAGCAGACCGACGCACATCGCGTTGACGAGCGGGTTCCCCTCGTACGACGGATCGAAGACGACCTCGCCCGCGACCGTCGGGATGCCGACGCAGTTGCCGTAGTCGCCGATCCCCTTCACGACGCCGGCGAAGAGATAGCGCACGCGCGGGGTGTCGAGCGAGCCGAATCGGAGCGAGTTGAGCATCGCGATCGGACGCGCGCCCATCGTGAACACGTCGCGGAGGATGCCGCCGACGCCCGTCGCCGCGCCCTGGTACGGCTCGACCGCCGACGGGTGGTTGTGCGACTCGATCTTGAAGGCGACGGCGAGGCCGTCGCCGACCGAGATGACGCCGGCGTTCTCGCCGGGCCCCTGCAGCACGTGCGGCGCCTTCGTGGGAAGGGTGCGCAGCACGGGGCGCGAGTGCTTGTACGAGCAGTGCTCGCTCCAGAGCGCGCTGACGATCCCGAGCTCGGTGAACGTCGGCTCGCGGCCCAGCATCGCGACGAGCCGCTGGTATTCCTCCGGCGTGATCCCGTGCTCGGCGACGAGCGCCGGCGTGATCGCGGGATCGCCCGGTCGGGGACGCGGCGCCGCCACTAGTGCCTGAGCCCCAGCATGGAGCCGATGAAGCGGCTCACCTGACTGCGCTCGACGTGCTCGATCATCTGGAGCTCGCCCTTGTCGAGCCACACGCCGCCGCACTCGCTGCACTCGTCGAGCCGGACGTGATGGTACTCGCGCTCGGCGAGGTCGCCGCCGCACTTCGGGCACTTCATGTAGTGCGCGGAGCGATCGCGTCGCTGCCGCTCGGCGTCGAGCCGCGCGCGCTGCTCCTTGATCAGCTCCGCGTTCCGGCGGGCAAAATATTCTTCCTCGTTGCGACTGGGCTTCTCATCAATCGGCATGGCGCTCATTCACTGCTCGGTCTATGGCGGGCGCCGCTACCGCCCCCCGGGCGGCGACGGGCGCGTGCTGTCTGACTTCGGGGGCGTCGCCGGAGCGGGCCGACGGTTCACGGCGGCGGCCGAATCGGCCGGCGCGAGCTTGGAGCCCTGGTAGGGCACGCGGCCGGCGGACGCCCCGGCCGCGGAATCGGCGCCCGGTCCGCTCGACGGGCGCACCGGCGTGCTGCTCGGGTAGAGCCGGCCGCCGGTGTTCTTCACCGCCGCGCCGGCGTCCACGGGCCCGGTGGTCGTGCGCTTGCCCGTGCGCAGCGAGTCGATGCCCGCTGCAGCGGCCGCGGCGGCCGCGCCGCTCGTATCGCTCCCGCTCAGCCGCGGCATCGGCACCGCCGGACGGGCGGCAGGCGGTCGCGTCATCGTGGCGCGCCGCGGGCGGCGGGCCGCTCGAGCGCCGCGCGGGGCGCGCGGCGTCTCGCTCGCCGCGCCGGCGGCCGGCGAGCCGACCACGAAGCCGCCGTGCGCGCCACCCGCCACCGGCGTGCTGTCCGAGGTGCTGATGCCTCCGACCTCTCCGCGCGCCCGGCGCGGGCTTCGGGCCGCGGCCGGGGTGAGCGCCTGCGGCGACGAGCTCGTGCCGGTGTAATGTCGGCCGGCGCCGCGGAAGATCGCGTCCACCACGGCGTCGCCCTGCAGGGTGACGACGTCGTCGATGCCGCAGCGCTTGAGGCAGCCGTTGTTGTAGAACAGATAGGTGTACTCCCCGGCGCTGCGCACGCCCTTCGGCTTGCCGAGGCGCTCGACGACCTGCGCGCGCGTCATGCCGGGATCGATCGTCCGCTCTTCCTGCTGGGCGCGAAGCGCGCTCGCGCCGACGGCGGTCGCGGCGGCGAGGGCGAGCATGCGAAGCATCAGACCTGCACGGTGCATGACGGTCTCCGGGTCAGGCGGACACGCGCGCGAGCAGCGACTCGAACAGCGCGAGCCCGTCGTTGGACCCGAGCAGCGGTTCGACCGCGCGCTCGGGGTGCGGCATCATGCCGAGAACGTTTCCGCGATCGCTGACGATGCCGGCGATGTTGCGCATCGAGCCGTTCACGTTCGCGGCGAGGTCGGGCTGGCCGCCGTGGCTCACGTAGCGGAAGGCGACCCGCCCCTCGCCCTCGAGGCGGTCGAGCGTCTCGGTGTCGGCGGTGTAGCGTCCCTCGCCGTGCGCGATCGGGATGCGCAGCACCTGGCCCTTCTGGTAGCCGGTCGTGAACAGCGTGTCCGCGTTCTCGACGCGCAGCCGTACGACCTCGCAGATGAACTTGAGCTCGGCGTTGCGCAGCAGCGCCCCGGGCAGCAGCCCGGCTTCGCAGGCGATCTGGAAGCCGTTGCAGATCGCCAGCACCGGCCCGCCGCGCTCGGCGTGCGCGACCACCTCGCGCATGATCGGGCTGAAGCGGGCGATGGCGCCAGCGCGCAGGTAGTCGCCGTAGCTGAAGCCACCCGGCAGCACGACGACGTCCACGCCGCGGAGGTCGTGGTCCTTGTGCCAGAGGTAGGTCGCCTCCTCGCCGAGCTGGTCGGCCACGGCGTGAAAGGCGTCGTAGTCGCAGTTCGAGCCGGGGAAGGTGACGATCCCGAACTTCATGCGGCGGCGGCTCCGGCGGTCGCCGCGCCCACCGCGGCGATCTCGAAGTCCTCGGTGACGGGGTTCGCGAGCAACTTCTCGCACATCTCGCGCGCGGCGCGCTCGGCGGCCGCCTCGTCGGCGGCGTCGGTCTCGATCACGACGTGGCGGCCCACCCGTACGTCGCGGACGCCGGCGAAGCCGAGGGTATGGAGCGCGTCGGCGACGGCCTTGCCCTGGGGGTCGAGCAGGCCGCGGCGCGGAACGATGTGTATGGCGACGCGAAAGCGCTTCATTCGCGGGAGTCCTCAATCGGTTGGTTCGCGAGCGGCGTCGGTACGTCGCCCCTGGTGCGCCGGCGGCGGCGCCGCTTGCGACGGCCGGCGGCGACGTCGGCCGGGGTCGCGAGGGCTTCGGCCTGTGCCTCGTCGGCGAGCAGCGCCTCGTCCTCGTCCTCGTCGATCGCCTCGATCGCGCCCGTCGGGACGCGCTCGATCAGATGTAATACTATCCACCGGGCCAGCCCGAACGCGACGTACAGCACGCCGAAGGCGAAGAAGAAGTACTTCGCGTAGAAGGCGACGCCGAACACGATCGAGACGACCAGCAGGAGGCCGAGAATCCCCTGCCAGCTCCGCAGCCCGACCTTCGGCCAGACGGGGTAGGGGACCGGGCTGATCATGAGGAAGCCGAGGACGCCCATCAGCCCGAGCATGATCTCCTGCCAGGGGAGATCCACGACGCCGGCGCGGTTGAAGAATGGCGTCTGGCTGAACCAGTAGTATGTCGCGAGCGTCCCACCGGCCGCCGGGCTCGGGAGGCCGATGAAGTAGCTCTTCGAGCCGCCAGCCTGCGTGACGTTGAAGCGCGCCAGGCGCAGGACGGCGCCGGCGGCGAAGATGAACACCGCCAGCGGCGCCAGCCGCTCGTCGCGGAGCACGGAGAAGTACACGATCATCGCCGGCGCGAGGCCGAACGAGATCGCGTCCACGAGCGAGTCCAGCTCTTCGCCGAAGCGGCTGCCGGTGCCCGTGGCACGCGCGACCCGGCCGTCGAAGGCGTCGCAGACGCCGCCGATGACGATGAACAGCACTGCCCGCGAGAAGTCGCCGCGCGACGCGAGGATGATCGCGAACACGCCGCAGAAGAGGTTGCCGAGCGTGAAGCCGTTCGGCAGCGCCGGCGCGGCGCGGCGCACGTGGTGTCGTCGGATTCTCGTCGCCATCAGTCGGTCGCTCCGCTCACGGCAGCTCGGCGATGACCGTCGTGCCGGCGACCGTGTTCTCGCCGACCTTCACGCGCACCGTCGAGGTGGTGGGCACGAAGACGTCCACACGCGAGCCGAACCGGATCAACCCGAAGCGCGCACCCTGCTGGGCGTGGTCGCCGGGCTTGCTGTAGGTGATGATGCGCCGCGCGATGAGTCCCGCGATCTGTCGCACGAGCACCTTGTTGCGCGCCGTCTCGAGGCCGACCGACACCTGCTCGTTCTCCAGGCTCGACGCCTCGACGGCGGCGTTCAGGAACTTCCCCGGCGAGTGCTGCACGTAGCCGACCGTACCACTGACCGGGTAGCGATTCACGTGCACGGAGAAGACGTTCATGAAGATCGAGATGCGCGTCGCGCGGCCGTGGATGAACACCGGCTCGTCCACCTCGGTCACGAGGACGACGCGTCCGTCGGCCGGGGCGACGACGAGCGACTCGCCCCGCGCGCCCTCTCGCTCGGGATCGCGAAAGAAGTAGGCGACCCAGAGGGCGACGACCAGAACGACGAACGCGAGGAGCCAGAGCGGCCAGGAGCGGCGGTTGAGGGCGAGGATGAAGGCGGCGACGGCGATCAGCGCCGCGGTTGCGATGAAGACGTAACCTTCCTTGGCAAAGCTCACAGGGCGTCGCTCACGGTTTGGGGCTCGCGGGTGGGCTGCTCATCGAAGGTCCGACAGATCCAGGTCGTCGCCGGTCAGTCGGCGGTACACGTCCAGGTAGCGAGCGCTCGTCGCGGCCACGACCTCGGCCGGGAGCGGCGGCGGCGGCGCCTCGCCGTTCCACCGCCCGGCCTCGCGCTCGCCCGCCAGATAATCGCGCAGCGGCTGCTTGTCGAAGCTGGGCTGCGAACGCCCCGGGCGATAGGAGTCGGCCGGCCAGAAGCGCGAGCTGTCCGGCGTCAGCACCTCGTCCACCAGCAGGATCGAGCCGAATCGCCTGCCGAACTCGAGCTTCGTGTCGGCAATGAGGATGCCGCGCTCGGCGGCGAGGGCGCGCCCGCGCTCATAGACGAGCCGCGTCAGCCGCTCGAGCTCGGCCGCGGCGTCGGCGCCGACGATGCCGCGCATCCGCTCGATGGTGATGTTCTCGTCGTGCCCCTCCTCGGCCTTCGTCGCGGGGCTGAAGATCGGGGTCGGGAAGCGGTCGCTCTCCTGCAGCCCCGCCGGCAGCCGCTCGCCGGCGAGCGTGCCGGTCGCCTTGTACTCCTTCCACGCCGAGCCGGAAAGGTAGCCGCGCACGACGCACTCCACCGGAAAGACGTCGGCCCGATAGCAGAGCATCGCGCGGCCGGCGATCGTCGCCCGGTGCGGCGCGAGCGCGGGCACGGCGGCGACGATCTCCTCGGCGTCGGCCGAGATCATGTGGTGCGCGACCTCGTCCTCGAGGCGGCCCAGCCACCACGCGCTGAGCTGCGTGAGCACGGCGCCTTTGTACGGCACCGCCTCCCGCATCACGACGTCGAAGGCGCTGACGCGATCGGTGGCGACGAGGAGCAGACGGTCCGCGTCCACCTCGTAGACGTCGCGGACCTTGCCGCGCCGCAGCGACGGCAGGGGCAGCGCGCTCGACGTGAGCGGAGTCGTGCCGGCCTCGCTCATACGCGCACCTCCTCGCGGTGGCGAGCGGCGTGGTCCTGCTCCACGCCGGCGAGGAGTGGATCCACCACCTCCTCGAGGAACTCGTCCACCTGCTCGGGCGAGCGGCCGACGTAGCGCGTCGCGTCGGTGGCGGCACGGAGGTCCTCGATCGGCAGGCCGAACGCCGGGTCGGCGGCGAGACGCTCGAGCATGTCGTTGCGCTCGGCGCCGTCCTTGAGCGCGCGCGCGGCGGCGATGCTGTGCCGACGGATCACCTCGTGCGCCTCCTGCCGGTCGCCGCCGGCGCGAACCGCGCGGACGATGAGCTGCTCGGTCGCCATGAACGGCAGCTCGTCGGCGACGCGGCGGCGGATGCG
>DATMHT010000564.1:0-3185 GCA_035554795.1 Gemmatimonadaceae bacterium
AAGCCGGCGAGCGCGGCGTTGCACGTCCACTCGCGCAGCCGCTCCGGGCCGACGCGCGCGGTGATCCGGCCGGCGCTGCTCTGGTGCGATGGGCGCACCACCGCGGAGTGTGCCGAGATCACGGAGCGCGTCGGCGGCGAATCGAGATTGCGTGATCTCGCGTCGAATCCCGCGCTCGAGGGCTTCACGCTGCCGAAGGTGCTCTGGCTCCGGAAGCACGAGCCGGAGGCGTTCGCGCGCACGGCGAAGGTGGTGCTGGCGAAGGACTACGTGCGCTATCGCCTTACCGGCGCGCTCGCCACCGATCCGTCCGACGCGTCGGGGACGCTGCTCTACGACGTCGCGCACGACCGCTGGAGCCGCGACATGCTCGACGCCGCGGGGCTGCCCGCGTCGCTGCTGCCGCCGGTGGTCGCGTCGGCGGAGGTCTCCGGGCGGGTGACGCCGGACGTCGCGGCCGACCTCGGACTCCCCGCGGGCACGCCCGTCGTCGGCGGCGGATCGGACAACGCCTGCGCGGCGCTCGGCGTCGGCGTCGCGGCGCCGGGCGACGCGGCCGCCAGCTGGGGGACGTCGGGCATCGTCCTCGCGCCCACGTCGCGGCCCGTCGTGGACCCGCTCCTTCGCGCCCACACCTTCCGCCACGCCGTGCCGGACACGTGGTACGTGATCGGCGTCGTGCTGTCGGCGGGCGCGGCGTTCGCGTGGGTGCGCGACCAGCTCGCGCGCGATCTCGCCGGCGCGCCCGACGCCGACCAGCGCCTCGACGCCGAGGCGGCGAGCGTCGCGCCGGGCGCGGGCGGGCTGACGTTCCTGCCGTACCTCCAGGGCGAGCGCACGCCGCACCGCGACCCCGCGGCGCGCGGCGCGCTCGTCGGGCTCACGCTCGCGCACACGCGGGCGCACGTCGCGCGCGCCGCGCTCGAGGGCGTCTGCTTCGCGATGCGCGACTGCCTCGAGATCCTGCGCGAGCTGCGGCTGCCCTTCGACGACCTGCTGCTCACCGGCGGCGGCGCGCGGAGCGCGTTCCTGCGACGGCTCCAGGCGGACGTGTACGGAATCCCGGTCGCCGTGCCGACGCGCGAGGAGGGACCGGCGCTCGGCGCCGCCCTGCTCGGCGCGGTCGCGGCGGGCGCCTTTCCCGACGTCGCCACCGCCTGCCGGGCCGCGATCGCCCGCGGCGAGGCGACGCCCCCGGATGCCGGCGCGCACCGTGCGTACGACGCGCCGTACGCGAGATTCCGGGCGTTGTACCCGGCTCTGAAGACGGCGCTCGGCCGTTCGACAGGATGAACACGATGAACGGGATGACCGCAAAGCCACATCCTTTTCATCCTGTTCATCCTGTCGAAAAGCCGAGCGCCGAGAGTATCCCACTCACTGACCTTCCCAATGCGCGACTGGACGAGACGGAACGTGTTGAAGAGCGGCCTCGCCGCCGCCGGTGCTTCGATCGTCACGCCGGCGCTCGCGCGGGCGCTCGACACGGCCGGCGCTGTCGCGGCGCCTGGCGAGACGCTCGACGCCGGTGCAGCGACTGTCCCGGCCCCGGTCGCGTCGCCGCGTGAGCGGCTGCTGCTCGACTTCGACTGGCGCTTCCTTCTCGGTCACGCCGCCGACGCCGGGGCGCCGGCGGGTGCGGGGAACGGGGGCGGGTTCGCCAAGGCCGGCGATCTCTTCCCGCCGTCGAACGCGAAGTTCGACGCGAGCGCTTGGACCGCGGTGAACCTGCCGCACGACTGGGTCGTGGATCTGCCGTTCGTGAACGACAAGGAGCTCACGAGCTGGGGATTCAAGCCGGTCGGCCGCGCGTACCCCGCGACGAGCATCGGCTGGTACCGGAAGGTGTTCCCGCTCCCCGCGGGCGATGCCGGCCGGCGACTCGCGCTCGAGTTCGACGGCGTCTTCCGCGACGCCACCGTCGTGCTCAACGGTCACCTGCTCGGCCGCAATCTGAGCGGCTACGCGCCCTTCCGCTTCGACGTCAGCGACGTCGCCAACTACGGCGGCGACAACGTGCTCGTCGTGCGCGTGGACGCGACCGAGCACGAAGGATGGTTCTACGAGGGCGCGGGCATCTACCGCCACGTCTGGCTGACGAAGACGAGTCCCGTCCACGTCGCGCCGTGGGGTACGTTCGTCACGAGCGCGGTCGCGGCGGGCGGCGCCAGCGCGACGGTGACCGTCGCCACCGAGGTCGCCAACGAGTCGGACGCCGCTACGAGCTACGTCGTGGCGTCGAGCATCGTGGACGCCGCGGGCAAGACGATCGCCACCACGCGCGCGATGGCGCGGCGCGTCGAGCCGTGGAGCACGGGAGAGACACGCCAGCAGCTCCGCGTCGCCGCGCCGGCGCTCTGGTCACCCGACACGCCGCACCTCTACACGCTCGTCACGACGATCGAGGCGAACGGCGTGGCGGTGGATCGCTACGAGACCCCTTTCGGCATCCGCACCATCGCGTTCGACGCCGAGCGCGGCTTCCTGCTCAACGGCGAGCGCGTCGAGATCAAGGGGACGTGCAACCACCAGGACCACGCCGGCGTCGGCGCCGCGCTCCCCGACCGGCTCCAGTACTTTCGCGTCGAGCAGCTCAAGGACATGGGCTCGAACGCGTATCGCGCGTCGCACAACCCGCCCACGCCGGAGCTGCTCGAAGCGTGCGACCGGCTCGGCATGCTCGTGCTCGACGAGACGCGGCTGTTCTCGTCGAGCGAGGAGGGGCTGAGCCAGCTCGAGCGGCTGATCCGCCGCGACCGAAACCGGCCGAGCGTGATCGCCTGGTCCATCGCCAACGAGGAGCCGACGCAGGGCACCGAGCGCGGCGCGCGCATCGCCCGAGTGATGTCGCGCCTCGTGCGCCGTCTGGATCCGACGCGCCCGATCACGGCGGCGATGGACCAGGGGTGGGGCACGGGCATCACGTCGGCGGTGGACATTCAGGGGTTCAACTACCGCGCGCCGCAGACCGACGCCTTCCACCAGTCGCACCCGAAGATCCCCGTGTGGGGCACGGAGATGGGGAGCACGGTGTCCACGCGCGGCATCTACGCGAACGACAAGACCCAGGGCTACGTCAGCGCGTACGACGTGAACGCGCCGTGGTGGGCGAGCACCGCGGAGGCGTGGTGGACGCACTTCGCCGCGCGCCGCTGGCTCGCCGGGGCGTTCGTCTGGACCGGCTT
>DATMHT010000565.1:0-7480 GCA_035554795.1 Gemmatimonadaceae bacterium
CGTCGCCGAGAAGGCCGAGCAGGTGCAGCGTCCCGCCGTTCTCACGCACCTGCCGGCATGCCTCGACGAACGCGGGGATGCGGAAGAACGAGCCGTCGCCGATCGCCGTCGTGATTCGCACGAGGTCCTGCATCACGACGCGGCCGGCGCCGAGGTTGAGGTGCCCGACCTCGCTGTTCCCCATCTGCCCCTCGGGCAGTCCGACGCGCAGCCCCGACGCCTCGAGCAGCGCGCCCGACCCACGGCCCCAGAGTCGGTCCCAGGTCGGCGTGTTGGCGAGCGCGATCGCGTTCCCCTCGCGCGCGGCGCGGTATCCCCAGCCGTCGAGAACGATGAGGGCGATCGGGCTGTTGGACGGAGCAGGCATGCGGCAGGGCGGGGCGGGAGGTGAGCGTCGCGGACACTGACGCGGCTCGGGGGCAGGATCGCCCGCCGAGCCGCACCGCGTGGCGTAAATGTATTCGACCGGCGTCCAAACCCCCAACCAGCAGCGGAACTGCGACGGCCGCGCCACCGGTGGTCGGCGCGGTCACCTCCTCAGCGGTTGACGCGTCCTTTGGACGGATGCGGGGTACGAGCCGCGGGTGACGACGCCGGGACTCGGCGGCGGCGCGCCCGCCCGGTGCACCGATTACCGTTGACGCCGGCACCTCGATTGCCTTGCAGTGCGGCGTTCGCCGCAGCCACGCGCTCCGTGGCGCTCGCCTCCTACCCGCTTCATGACTACCTCACCACAGCAGCCGCCCCAGCCTCCACCGTCGCCCGAACCGTCCGGCCGGCGCCAGTTCGCACGGGCGACGCCGGACCGCCGGCGCGCGAGCTGGAGCGAGTTCCGGGATGCATATCCGGGCATCCTCACGACGATGGCCGTCTCGCTCTTCGTCCTCGTCGCGCTGGATGGGTGGCTGATCTACAAGGGGACGCACTACCGCGACGAGATCGCGCGGCTCCGCGCCGGCATGAGCGCCGCCGAGCGTCGCCGGGCCGACGCCGTGCTCGCCGCCGACGAGCGCCGGATGCAGGTGATGGTCGAGCTGGCGAAGCGCCAGGCGCTCGGCGACAAGGAGCTCCACCTCAGCGTCTCGGTGGACAGCAGTCTGATGCACCTCGAGCGCGAAGGCGCGATCCTGCGCGACATGCAGGTCGAGGTCGGGCCCGAGAAGCGCGTCGGCGTCCCGCCCGACACGCTGCACATGGCCGCCCCTCGCGGTACGCGCCGCGTCGAGAAGGTGCTCGACGGCTCCGCCGTGTGGGAGGTGCCGCGCTGGGTGTACACGGACCGCGATCTGCCCGTCCCCGACGACCGCGCCCTCAAGGGCGCGCTCGGCCCCGCGGCCGTCATCCTCGATGGCGGCATCGTCGTGTACACGATGCCGAGCGTCGGCCCGCTCAACGACTCGACCTACGTGATGCCGGGCAGCGTCCGCGTACGGGCCTCCGACCTGCGCGCGATCGTGCCGGATCTCAAGCCTGGCATGACCGTCTACTTCTACTGACCGAGAGTCCGTGATGTCGCGAATCATCAGCTTCTTCAAGCACGGCGGCGCCATGGCCTGGGGGCTCATCGCGGCCGTGATCGCGCTGCTCGGCGTCAGCACGGCGCTCTTCGCGAAGACGGCGGACGTCCGCTACCAGCGCGACGTCACGCGCATGGTGTTCAACGACAACCTCCAGCTCCTCGAGGACGTCAAGCGCAGCGTCGGCGCGGCGCAGGACACGCTCGAGCAGCTCAGCGCGAGCACCCCCGATCAGCCGGCGGACAAGCCGTACATCGTCGTCAGCATCGAGGACCACCGGCTCTGGTACAAGCAGGGCGAGCAGGTGCTGTTCGAGACGCAGGTCGCGACGGGGAGCGGCAAGGTGCTGGAGCACGGCGGCGCCGGCGACCACTGGAAGTTCGAGACGCCGCGCGGCCGGCTCGTCGTGCAGGGCAAGGACACCGCACCGGCGTGGGTGCCACCCGACTGGCACTTCGTCGAGGTCGCAAGCAAGAAGGGACTCGGCATCCGGAAGCTCAACCGCGGCGACGAGATCCCCCTCGGCGACGGCGCCGTCATCACGGTGGACGGCAACGACGTCGTCAAGCGCTACCCGGACGGCCGCGAGGTCCCGTTCCAGGTGAAGGAAGGGAAGGAGATCGTCGCCAACGGCAACGTCATCGTTCCGCCCTTCGGCACGAACCAGCGCAAGTACCTCGGCGTCCTCGGGACCCATCGCCTCGAGCTTGGCGACGGCTACGGCATCCACGGCACCGACGATCCGTCGTCCATCGGCAAGTCGGCGAGCCACGGCTGCGTTCGCCTCCGGAACGAGGACATCGAGACGCTCTACCAGATGGTCCCGCTCGGCACGCCCGTGTACATCTATTGACCACGAGGTCAAGATTCGGGCAGATTGACCATGTGTGACGTGGGTCGCAGGCCACTTCGGGCTGTAGGTTAGTCTGTATTAGTGTTCGTCCTCCGCCGAATTGCGGAGGCTCCTTGCTCAGGGCAAGTCGGCGGCAGTGCTGTTCGCCGACACGCAAAGCCGTGAGACGGCGCGCCATTCCTTCTTGGTGGTGCGCCGCCCGTCTGGTTGCCAGGGAGGCAGTCGCATTGAACTCTCCTCGCGTGCGCGCGACGCGTAGCAGGCGTCGTGCACTGGCCCTCGTCGGCCTGTCCGCGGTCGCCTCGGCCACGGTCGCGTTCCTCGTCACGACCGGCGCGTCGCCGGCGCTCGCGGCCCCCGTGGCCGCCGCCGGTCCCGGCACCGCCGCCGCCTCCGCCGGCGCGGGAATCGTCGTCGGTGGAACGCTGCTCGATTCGCTGCGCGGGCGCAGCGGCAAGCTCCGCGTCCGCTTCCTGGTGCGCACCCGCGAGCTCGCGCTCCCCGCGCTCCAGCGGCTCTTCGGCGATCCGGCGAGCGAGGGACGCTCCGAGGTCATCTCGGTGAGCGACAGCGCCACCGGGCGTCCGTTCTCGTTCATCACGCTGCTCCCGTTCACGACGAAGGCGGGCGGCCGCGTCGAGAACTACCGCGTCGGCTACTGGCCGGCCGAGAAGCGCACGCCGCGCTCGGAAGCCTACGAGAACCCCCAGGGCTTCATCCGCGTCACGCCGGACAACGAGGATACGCGCGTCTCCGAGCACTTCGCGCTCCGCGACTTCCTCACGCACGATCAGCAGGACGTCTGGCCGAAGTACCTGGTGCTCCGCGAAGCGCTCGTGGACAAGCTCGAGCTCGTGATCGACGACCTCGAGGCCCACGGCCACCCGGTGCGCCACATGGTCGTCATGTCGGGCTTCCGCACGCCGCAGTACAACGCCCAGGGCGTCGGCCGCGGCGGCCGGGCACGCGACAGCCGCCATCAGTTCGGCGACGCCGCCGATGTCTTCGTGGACAACGATGGCGACGGTCGCATGGACGACCTGAACCACGACCACCGCGTGGATGCGCGCGACGCACAGGTCATCATCGACGCCGCGACGCGCGTCGAGGCCGCCCACCCCGATCTCATCGGCGGCGCCGGCCGCTACCGCGCCACGCGCGCCCACGGGCCGTTCGCCCACATCGATGCGCGCGGGACGCGCGCCCGCTGGGGGAGCGCGTGATGGCCGACGCACAGCCGCAGAAGGACGACGGGTCGGCCGACGTGCGGCCGACCGCCATGGTCGCCGGGACGACGATCCTTCCCTCGGTCGCGGCAGGCGAGAGCAGCGGTGAGCGCCGCCGCCGTCGTCTGGCGATGCTGCGCCGGCGCTCGTCGGCGAGCGTCTCGACGACCGTCTTCTTCGCGATCGCGGCGCTCGCCGTGCTGCGCTTCTACCAGCCGCCGGAGCGGATGCTGCCGGCGCCGTTCGAGCGCATCGCCCGGGTGGCGGCGCCGCTCGCCGAGCCGTCGGCGAACGCCTTCGGGCGCAGCGGCGAGGTGAAGGTTCGCTTCGCGCTGCCCAACGAGGCCGTCGAGTACCCGCTCGAGGTTGCCGGCGATCCGAGCTCGCTGAGCTACACGTGGGTGCGCGTCGGGGCGAGCGCGGCGAGCACGACCCCGCTGCGCCCCCTCGCCGGCGCCGCCGTCGTCGCTCCCGAGGAGCCGGGCTTCTACCAGCTGGCCGTGGCGCGTCGCACGGCGGGCGACTCGGTGCCGGCGGTGCGGAGCCTCGTGAAGGGGATGACGCTCGCCGTGCTCGTTCCCTTCCAGGAGAAGTCCGGCAACGCGATCAACGGCTACCGCATCGGCACCTACATCGCCGAGCGCACCAAGCGCGCGCACGACCATCCCGAAGGCTTTGTGGAGGTCGCGGCGAACGACGTGGACCTGCCGCTGAGCAAGCACCTTCGGCTCGGCGACTTCGTGACGCACGACCGGCAGGAGGTGTGGCCGCGCTACGCCGCCCTCAACCCGCGGCTGCTCGACAAGCTCGAGCTGGTCATCGCGCGCATCGGGAGCTGGCGCGGCGACACGGCCGGAGTGAGCGTCGGCGTGGACGTGCACTCGGGCTACCGGTCGCCGCTCTACAACCGCACCGTGAAGCGCTCGGCGCGCGACAGCCGCCACCAGTACGGCGACGCCGCCGACGTCACGATCGACGCCAACGGTGACGGCCGCTACACGCTGTCCGACACCAAGCTCGTGGTGAAGGCGGTCGAGGAGGTCGAGCAGGAGCACCCCGACCTCGTCGGCGGTGTCGGGCTCTACACGAGCAGGCGCTATCGCACGCCCTACGTCCACATCGACGCACGCGGGACGAGGGCGCGGTGGAGAGGGTGAAGGGTTCAGGGTGTAGCGTGTAGTGGAAGGGGCGCCGATCGGCGCCCCTTTCGCGTTCTCGCAACCTCGGCGGCCGAGCGCCGTTGTGGGTATAGCGCATAACTTGCCGATATGCCGGCCAGGGGGACGGCCACCGGCACCGCGCGACGCTATACCCTCCCCCCTCTACCCTCGACCCTGCTCCTCCATGAACGCGCCTCTTCGCGAACGCATCGGCCGCAAGCTCGAGACGCTCTCCGACGAGCGGCTCTACCAGGTGCTGGACTACGTCGAGTTCCTCGAGTCGCGCTACGCGCAGCGGCAGGCGCCCGGGAGCAACGTCTTCCAGCGCTTCGCCGAGACGGTCGAGGATCGGCTGAGAGCGGGCCGGGTGTCGGCGTCCACCATCGCCGAGACGATGAGCCTGATGAACAAGGCGATGGGCGTTCTGAACGGAGTCGCCGCCGCTGGCAAGTCTGTTGCGAATGACATCGTCGGCGCGGCGACGCGGCCGTCGGCCACCGGTTCGTCACCGGTCGCGACCCCGCCGGCGTCGTCCACGTCGCCGGCGTCCGCCGTCACCACCAGCGGCGCGACGCCCCCGGTGGCCGCGCCGCCGCCAGCACCAGCGCCCACGCCGCCAGCTCCGGCGGCCAGCGGCGCGCCTTCCCGTCCGACCGGAGATTCCGCCACGTGAGCTCGTACGCAGACGAGAGCGCCTACGGCGCCAGCAAGAGCAGCAGCAGTCGCCGCGGCAGCCGCGGCTCCGCCCGAAGCTCCGCCCGCGGCGCGGGCCGGGGCGGCTCCGCCCGCCTCGCCGACCGCGAGGTGTTCGTGGAGGACGGCCGCGCCCGACCCGGCACCGGCGCGAAGCGCACCATCACGCACACGATCCGGCAGCTGCCCAACTACCTGAAGCTGCTCTACGGGCTGATGGTGGACCGGCGCGTGTCGGTGGTGGACAAGCTGCTCGTCGCCGGCGCGATCGCCTACATCGTCTCGCCGCTCGACCTCATCCCGGACTTCATCCCCTTCCTGGGCGAGGTGGACGACGCCTTCCTGCTCGTCACCGCGCTGCAGCGCCTGATCTCGCACGCCGGCCGCCACGTGGTGCTCGACCACTGGCAGGGCGACCCCGAGGAGCTCGGCGACCTGAACCTCGGCCGCGCGCTGTCGGCGGCGGCGTTCTTCCTGCCGCCGGGCATGCGGCGGGCGCTCAAGGCGATGGGGCGGGGCCGACGGTGAGAGTGGAGCGCCCAGGTCTGTCGGGCCTGGGCGCCGACGCACTGGACTTGCCTCCGGGGTCGCGCTTACCTTTCGCCATGGCAACCTCGACTCGCACAACCACACGGCCCGCTCGACCGGCACCCGTCGGGAGCGGGCCGTCGCGTAATGGGGAGCAGGCGTCGGGCGGCGACGGTGGCGCGGTGAACGGCCTCGCGCGCGTCCGCGAAACGGTCTCGCTCACCTTCGACGACGTCCTCCTCGCGCCGCGCCACTCGCCGACGCACCCGAAGGACGTCAGCACCGCGTCGCGCTTCACGCGCGGGATCACGCTCCAGGTGCCGCTCGTCTCGGCGGCGATGGACACGGTCACCGAGAGCGAGATGGCGATCGCGATGGCGCGCGCCGGCGGCATCGGCGTGCTCCACAAGAACATGTCCATCGACCGGCAAGCCGCCGAGGTGGATCGCGTGAAGCGCAGCGAGAGCGGGATGATCATGAACCCGATCACCCTCTCGCCAGAAGCGACGCTCCGCGAGGCGGTCGCGCTGATGAACCGCTTCCGCATCTCGGGCGTCCCGATCGTGGATCGCGACGGGCACCTCGTCGGGATCATCACCAACCGCGACCTGCAGTTCGAGCGGAGCCTCGACCGCCCGCTCCGCGACGCGATGACGCAGGAGCGCCTCGTCACCGCGCCTGTCGGTACGACGCTCGACGAGGCGGAGCGGATCCTCGGCAAGCACCGCATCGAGAAGCTGCCGGTGGTGGACGAGACGGGAGTGCTGAAGGGGCTGATCACCGTCAAGGACATCCACAAGCGGCGGCAGTACCCGAACTCGAACAAGGATCAGCACGGGCGGCTTCGGGTGGCGGCGGCGATCGGCGCGGCGGGCAACTACATCGACCGCGCCCGCGCCCTGATGGACGCCGGCGTGGACGTGCTCGTGATCGACACCGCGCACGGCCACTCCGCCGGCGTCCTCGCCGCGACCGAGAAGGTGCGCGAGGCGTTCCCCGACGTGCAGCTCGTCGTCGGCAACGTCGCCACGCGGTCCGGAGCGGCGGCGCTCGTCGAGCGCGGCGTGGACGCGGTCAAGGTCGGCGTCGGTCCCGGCTCGATCTGCACGACGCGGGTCGTCACCGGCGTCGGCGTCCCCCAGCTCACCGCGGTCTTCGACGCGGTCGAGGGTGCGGGCGACGTGCCGGTCATCGCCGACGGCGGCATCAAGTACTCGGGCGACATCGTCAAGGCGCTCGCCGCCGGCGCGTCGAGCGTGATGATGGGCTCCATGCTCGCCGGCACCGAGGAGAGCCCGGGCGAGTCGCTGCTCCTCGAGGGGCGCCGCTTCAAGATGATCCGCGGCATGGGCTCCCTCGGCGCGATGCAGGACGGGAGCGCCGACCGCTACTTCCAGGAAGGGGAGCTGTCGCCGAAGAAGCTCGTCCCCGAGGGGATCGAGGGGCGCGTGCCCTACAAGGGCCCGGTGGCCGACGTGATCTTCCAGATGGTGGGCGGGCTGC
>DATMHT010000566.1:0-2017 GCA_035554795.1 Gemmatimonadaceae bacterium
CGCCCGTCAGTACAAGACGATCACGGCGCTGTCGCTCGTCGTCGCCGTCCTGATCTACGTCGGCTACAGCCAGTTCCGCGTCTCGAACGTCAACGACCCGGTGAGCAGCGCGGGCACGCTCGCGCTCTACACGACGGGCGCGTTCCTGCTCGGCGCGCTCAGCTCCGGCATCGCCGGCTACATGGGCATGTGGGTCTCGATCCGCGCCAACATCCGCGTCGCCGCCGCGGCGACGACCTCGCTCAACGGCGCACTGCAGGCGGCGCTTCGCGGCGGCGCGGTCTCCGGGCTGTTCACGGTCTCGATGTCGCTGCTCGGCGTCGGCGGCCTGTTCGCGCTGCTCCACGCCTTCCAGCCCGCCGGCGTCTCGGCCGACGAGTGGGCGCGCAAGATCCCCTTCCTGATCGTCGGCTACGGCTTCGGCGCGTCGTTCGTGGCGCTGTTCGCGCAGCTCGGCGGCGGCATCTACACGAAGGCGGCGGACGTCGGCGCGGACCTCGTCGGCAAGGTGGAGGCGGGGATTCCGGAAGACGACCCGCGCAACCCGGCGGTGATCGCGGACCTCGTCGGCGACAACGTCGGCGACTGCGCCGGCCGCGGCGCGGACCTGTTCGAGAGCACGGCGGCCGAGAACATCGGCGCGATGATCCTCGGCGTCCTGCTCTATCCCTTCTTCGGCATCGGCGGCATCCTCTTCCCGCTCGTCATCGGCGCGTTCGGTCTGCTCGCGTCCATCGTCGGCGTCGTCGTCGTGCGCACGCGCGAGGACCAGGACCCGATGAAGGCGCTCAACGTGGGCTACTACGTCGTCGCCGCGCTCGTCCTCGCCGCGCTCTTCTTCACGACGCGCTGGCTGCTCAACCCGGTCGGCGCGCCGAACGCCTGGTGGCACTTCTTCCTCTGCGGCGCCATCGGCGTCGGCACGGCGATCGCCTTCGTCTACATCACGGAGTACTACACCGAGTACCGCTACCGTCCGGTGCTCTCGATCGCCGAGGCGAGCAAGACGGGCCCGGCGACGAACATCATCGCCGGTCTCTCGGTGGGCATGGAGAGCACGGTGATGCCGGTGCTGACGATCGCCGCGGCGATCCTCGGCGCGTACTTCCTCGGCCGGACGAGCGGTCTGCTCAACGCGAGCGGCGAGCCAGTGGGCGGGCTGTTCGGCACGGCGGTCGCCGCGGTCGGCATGCTCGGCACGGCCGGCTATATCCTTGCGATGGACGTCTTCGGCCCGATCACCGACAACGCCGGCGGCATCGCCGAGATGTCGGGACAGCCGGACAGTGTCCGCGACAAGACGGACCGGCTGGACTCGGTCGGCAACACGACGAAGGCGCTGACGAAGGGCTACGCGATCGGCTCGGCCGCGCTCGCGGCGTTCCTGCTCTTCTCCGCTTACCTCGACGAGGTGGCGAACTACACCGGCAAGATCGTCGTCGTCAACCTCGCCAACCCGCAGCTGTTCGTCGCCGGCCTGCTCGGCGCGATGCTCGTGTTCTGGTTCTCGTCGCTGGCGATGACGGCGGTTCGCAAGGCGGCGTCGAGCGTCATCACCGAGGTGCGGCGCCAGTTCAAGGAGCGCCCGGGTATCATGCAGGGCACGGAGAAGCCGGACTACGGCGCCTGCGTGGACATCGTGACGAAGGGTGCGCTCAAGGCCATGGTGCTCCCCGGCGCGCTCGTCGTGATCTTCCCGATCGCCGTCGGCCTCATCTTCCGCCAGTTCGGCGTCGGCGCCGAGGCGGTGGCGGCGTTCCTCATGGTGGGCACGATCGCCGGCATCCTGATGGCCGGCTTCCTGAACAACGGCGGCGGCGCCTGGGACAACGCGAAGAAGTACATCGAGACCGGCGCCCACGGCGGCAAGCGCTCCGACGCGCACAAGGCCGCCGTCGTCGGCGACACCGTCGGCGACCCGTTCAAGGACACGGCGGGGCCGTCGCTGCACGTGCTCATCAAGCTCCTCTCGACGATCACGCTCGTTCTCGCGCCGCTGTTCATCTAGTCACCTTCA
>DATMHT010000567.1:0-2116 GCA_035554795.1 Gemmatimonadaceae bacterium
GACGTACTCGCGCCCGTCCACCATGTAGAGCGACGGCGTCGCGCCGCCGGCGAAGGGCAGCTCCGCTTCCCAGAGCAGCTTGCCGGTCTTCTTGTCGTACGCGTGGAGCTTCTTGTCCGCGCTCGTCGCGGCGATGAAGAGCAGGCCGTTCGACGTCACGACCGGGCCGCCGTAATTGTCGCTCCCCGTGTTGCGCATCCCCTTCGCGACCAGCTCGGGGTACTCGCCGAACGGGATCTGCCACGCGATCCGGCCGCGATTGAGGTCGATGGCCGTCAGCGTCCCCCACGGCGGCGAGATGGCGGGGTAGCCCTGCGGGTCGAGGAAGATGTCGTAGCCGTCGTTGCGGTACTTGAGGAACGTCGGGTCGTGCCCCGCCTTCTCGGCGACGTCGTGGCCGGTGACGAGGAACTCCACGAGGTCGTTGATCGCGCCGCTGTCGAACTTCTCGCCGAAGGCGGGCATGCGGCTGCCGCCGCCGCGGATCACCGCCGCGATCTCGTCGCGCGTGCGGCGCGTGCCGATGTCCACCAGGCTCGGGAAGGTCGGCGGCGAGCCGGTGCGGTCCTCCTTGTGGCAGCTCGCGCAGTTCGCGGCGTAGAGCGACCGGTCCGAGCGCGGCACCATCTTCAGCAGCCACGCCATCTCGTTCGCGTTGACGTAGAACAGTCCCGTCGCCGGGTCGAACGCGCCGCCGCCCCACTCGGCGCCGCCGTCGTAGCCGGGAAAGACGATCGTCCCCTTCGTGCTCGGCGGCGCGTACATCCCGCCCGGCGCGCCGCCGTTGTAGGCGCGGAACGTCTTCAGCGCCGCGGCGTGCGCCTCGGGCGTGCGCGTCGTCAGATCCTTCTCGGTGAGCCGCTGCCGCGTGTACGCCGGCAGCGTCGACACGGGCTGCGTCGTGGCCGTCCGCTCGCCGTCGAGCGCGGAGGCGGGCACCTTGCGATACACGATCGGGAAGACGGGCCTGCCGGTCTTCCGCTCGAAGACGTAGAGCTGCCCGGTCTTCGTGATCTGCGCGAGCGCGTCGATCCGCCGGCCGCCGCGCGTGACGGTGACGAGCGTGGGCGGGGCGGGGAAGTCGCGGTCCCAGAGGTCGTGCTTCACACCCTGGAAGTGCCAGATGCGCTTCCCCGTCCGCGCGTCGAGGGCGATGAGCGTGTTCGCGAACAGGTTGTCGCCGTGGCGGTTCGACCCGTAGAAGTCGAACGCCGCCGAGCCGGTGGCGGCGAACACCATGCCGAGCGTCGGATCGAGCGTGACGCCACTCCACGCGTTCGCGCCGCCGGCCACCTTCCACGCGTCCTTGGGCCACGTGTCGTAGCCGTACTCGCCGGGCCGCGGGATCGTGTGGAAGATCCACTTCAGCGCGCCGGTCTTCACGTCGTAGGCGCGAATGTCGCCCGGCGCGCTCGGCAGGCTCTCGCTGACCGTGCTGCCGATGATGAACAGCCCGTCGAAGACGACGCCGGGCGAGCTCGCGGCGACGCTCAGGGTCTCCACCGGCCGGCCGAGCCCGGCGCGCAGGTCCACGAAGCCGCTGTCGTTGCCGAAGCCCGCGATCGGCTTGCCGGTCTTCCGGTCGAGCGCCCACAGTCGCTGACGGTGCGTGACGAAGACACGATCGTCCGTCACCGTCACGGCGCGGTGGCGGTAGCGGCCCTTGCGCGGGTCGGCGACGGTCGGGTCGAAGCTCCACAGCTCGCGCCCGGTCGCGGCGTCGAGCGCGAAGACGCGCAGCTTCGGGCTCGTCGCGTAGAGCACGCCGTCCACGACGATCGGGTTGTCCTCCATCTCCGAGCCGTCGAAGCCGTCGTGCGTGTCGTACGTCCACGCCACCTTCAGCCGCCGGACGTTGTCGGGGGCGATCTGCGACAGCGTCGAGTAATGGTCGTTGTTCGTGGTGCCGCCGTAGGTGGGCCAGTCCACGCTGCTTCTGCCACTGCTCTGTGCGCCGAGCAGCGCGGGGACGGCGAGCGGCAGGACGTACGCGACGCGACGCTTCATCTCGATGGTGGCGGTGCGCGGGTGAGACGGCGCGAGCCACCGTGGCTCGGCCGAGCGGCGAGTATACGGGCGGGGGCAGGGCTCGGCCAGACGGAGGCGGCTCTCGGCG
>DATMHT010000568.1:0-8177 GCA_035554795.1 Gemmatimonadaceae bacterium
TACATCAACGCCTTCTCGCAGGAGCGCCGCTACGGCGCCGACGTCGGCAAGTGGCCGGCGGGGATGGACAACTTCCCCAAGTACGTCGCCAACTGGCGCGCCGTCCGCGCCGCCGGCACCGACGTGCCACTCATGACGGCGCCCGACCGCGTGCCGGCGCCCGCCCTCGGCGCGATCGGCTACCGCAAGCCGGGCGCGGTGCTCCTCACCCTGCGCGACGAGGTCGTCGGGCGCGAGACGTTCGACGCCGCCTTCCGCGAGTACGTGCGCCGCTGGGCGTTCAAGCACCCGACGCCGGCCGACTTCTTCCGCACCGTGGAGAACGTCTCCGGACAGGACCTGTCCTGGTTCTGGCGCTCCTTCTTCTACGGCACCGACGTCCTCGACATCGGGATCGACACCGTCGCGATGCGGCAGTCCGAGGGCGAGAGCTACGCCGTCGTCTCGCTGCGGCGTCACACCTCGATCCCCTTCCCCGTCACCGTGCGTCTCGCGTTCGCCGACAACACGACGCGCGACGTGCGCCTGCCGGTGGACATCTGGTCGCACGGCGCGACGTTCGCGGCGGTGATCGCGGTGAAGGCGCCGGTCGTCGGCGCGCGCCTCTGGCCCGACGGCCTCGTTCCCGACTTCGACTCCGCGAACGACGTCTGGGGCAACGCGCCCGCCGCCGACCGCCCGACGCCGGCCACCGCCGGCGGACTGACGACGCCGATCGGCGCGGCGGCGGCGGCGGTGCCGTGAAGGGTGTAGGGTACAGAGGGTAGGGTGCAGACGAGCCGCTCGGGACGCATCACGAAGCATCCCGAGCGGCTCGTCTACATCCCTACCCCCCATACCCTCCCCCCGCCCCATTTTCAGTTACATTCCATTGCTGCTGCTGCTCGTGTCGCCCGGAGGCTCCTCTCCGGGCGCCGCCTCGCGCCTCGTCACACGTACGTTCGGAGCACCTCGGAAATGCCAGAGTTCGGAAGCTGGGCCTCGCACTGGTGGAAGCCCGTCCTCTTCATCATCGTCGCCGGTCACTTCACCAACGTCTGCGTGACGCTGTTCCTGCACCGCGCCCAGACGCACCGCGGGGTCCGGTTCAATTACGTCGCCGAGCTGGCGATGCGTGCCTGGCTCTGGCTCTCGACGTCGATCGTGACCAAGGAGTGGGTCGCCTGCCACCGCAAGCACCACGCGTTCGCCGACCGCGAGGGTGACCCGCACAGCCCGCTCGTCGAGGGGCTGCGCGAGATCGTGCTCAAGGGCGCGCTCTACTACCGCAAGGCCGTGCGCCAGCCCGGCATCCTCGAGAAGTACGGCAAGGGCACGCCCACCGACTGGCTCGAGCGCCACGTCTTCGACAAGCGCCACACGCTCGGCATCCTCGTCATGCTCGGGATCGACATCTGGCTCTTCGGCTTCTTCGTCGGCCCGATCGTCTGGGGCGTGCAGATGCTCTGGATCCCCTTCTGGGCCGCCGGCATCATCAACGGCGTCGGTCACGCCCTCGGCTACCGGAACTACGAGGTGAAGGACGAGAGCCGCAACATCTCGCCCATCGCCATCTGGCTCGGCGGCGAGGAGCTGCACAACAACCACCACGCCGACCCGCACTCGGCCAAGTTCGGCCACAAGTGGTACGAGTTCGACATCGGCTGGCTCTACATCCGCGTGCTCCAGTTCTTCGGCCTCGCGGAAGTCAAGTACGCCCACGGGAGACCATAGTCCCAACCTGATTCCGGGTTCCTGGTTCCTGATGCGTCCCACTAGAGTGGGCAACCTTCAGCAGGCAGGAACCAGGAATCAGGTACGCCGCCCCCCTCCATTATGCCTGCAACTGTCACCTGCTCCCGCTGCGGCCAGACGCGCGAGGGCTTCGAGCGTCCTCCCTTCCCCGGCCCGATCGGCGCGCAGGTCGTCGCCGAGATCTGTCAGCACTGCTGGGGCGACTGGCTCAAGCAGCAGACGATGCTCATCAATCATTACGGCCTGAACGTCATGGACCCGCAGGCGCGCCAGTTCCTGACGCAGAACATGAAGGGCTTCCTCTTCAAGGCCGGTCGCGAGGAGAGCATCGACACGAGCAAGAAGGGGACGATCAACTACTGAGGGTGGAGGGTGTAGGGGGTAGTGGACCTCTGCGGATCCCCCTGTTGCGTGGCGGCCCGATCATGCGTTAGGCATGGACGGGCCGTTCTGCGTTCGGCGCCCGCCGTCGCGGGCTTCACCGCTGACTTCGCCGCTGACTTCCGTCGCCGACTTCCGTGATCGCATCCACGATGTCCTCGCGCGTCCCTCGGAGCTCCTGATGTCGTCACCGATCTGGAAGGCCGCGACGGTCGCCCCTCTGCTCGCCGCGCTCGGCTGTGCTCCGCAGCGGCTCGCGCCGAGCGATGCGGCGCCACCCTACACCCCGCACTCTGCGCCCTGGGTCGATCGCACCCTCGCCCACATGACCCTGCGCCAGAAGGCGGCGCAGATGGTGTGGCCGCGCACGTTCGGCGACTACGCGGCGGCCGACGCGGCGGCGTGGCGCCAGCTCGAGCGCGAGGCGCGCGAGGATTCCGTCGGCGGCTTCATCATCTCGGTGGGCTCGCCGATCGAGATCGCGGCCAAGCTCGACGCGCTGCAGCGCGTCAGCGCCGTGCCCCTCCTCGTCGGCGCCGACCTCGAGGCCGGCGCCGGCTTCCGCGCCCGCGGCGGCTACTACCTGCCGAACGCCATCGACCTGGGCGGCGCCCCGCTCTTCCCGCCCAACATGGCGATCGGTGCCGCCGCGCTGGGCACGCTCGCCGCCACCGGCGGCGACAGCGCCGCCGCCGCGCGCCTCGCCTGGGACGAGGGACGCGCCACCGCGCAGGAGGGACGCGCGTTGGGCATCCACGTGAACTTCGCGCCCGTCCTCGACGTCAACAACAACCCCGCCAACCCGGTCATCAACACCCGCTCCTACGGCGCCGACCCGCACCTCGTCGCCTGGCTCGGCGCCGCCTATGTGCGCGGGCTGCAGGCGGAGGGCGCGTCGGGCGGCATGGTCGCGACGGCGAAGCACTTCCCCGGACACGGCGACACCGACGTCAACTCGCACTTCGCGCTCCCCGTCGTCGGCGCGAGCCGCGCCCGGCTCGACAGCGTCGAGCTCGTGCCCTTCCGCGCGGCGGTGAACGCGGGCATCGGCGCGGTCATGACCTTCCACGGCGCTGTCACCGCGCTCGACTCCACCGGCGTCCCGGCCACTCTCTCGGCGCCGGTGCTCACCGGCCTGCTGCGGAACCAGCTCCACTTCCACGGCCTCGTCGTCTCCGACGCGATGGACATGCGCGGAGTGCTCGACAAGTACGGCGCCGTCGAGGCGGTCCAGCGCGCGGTCGCCGCCGGCGCCGACGTCCTGCTCCAGCCCGACACCGCGCGCCAGGCCATCGACGCGATCGTCGCCGGCGTCGCCGCGGGACGCTACACGGCGGCGCGCGTGGACAGCTCGGCGCGCCGCATCCTCGCCATCAAGCACGCGCTCGGCCTCGACCGCCGCCGCCTCGTGGCGCTCGACTCCGTCCGCGCCGTCGTCGGCGACTCGGCGCACGAGGCGCTCGCGCGCGACGCCGGCGAGCGCGCGATGACGCTCGTCCGCGACTCCTTCGCGCTCGTCCCGATGCGCCGGCTCAACGCCGGCGCGCGCGTTCTCTCGGTGACGATCGCCCGCCGCTACGACCTCCCCGCCGGCGGCGCGTTCGACGCGGAGCTCGCCCACGTCTTCCCCGCCCTGCGGCGTGAGCTCGTCGTCGTGGACGACGCCGCCCAGGCGGCCCCCGACTACGCGCGCCTCCTCCGCGCCGCCGACTCCGCCGACGTCACGCTCGTCGGCGTCTACGCGACGCAGAGCTGGGATGCGCCGAACGCACGCGCGCCGCGCGCCGCCGTCGAGTTCGTGCGGCAGCTCGCCGCGCGCGGCGTGCGGCCGGCCGTGATCGCGTTCGGGAATCCGTACCTGCTGCAGGACGTCCCGGCGGTGCCCGCGTACCTCGTCGCCTGGGGCGGGTCGCCGCTCCTCCAGCGCGCGGCCGCCCGCGCCCTCCTCGGTGCCGCCCCGATCACCGGCCGCCTGCCGATCGAGATCCCGGGCCTGGCCGCGTTAGGCAGCGGACTGACCCGGTAAGGGGGAAGCGAGTAAGCGGTCAGCGGTAGGCGCGAACGTGCGAGGGGCCGGTATCCGTGATCGGATCCGGCCCCTCCGTGATTCATGGCTCGCGCTTACCGCCTAACGCTTACCGCTATTGCTTCTCGCGCCCTCGCTTCGCCTGCCAGCGCATGATCCACTGCGCGACGGCGACGTTGTCGGCGGCGATCGCGTACAGCTCGTCGAAGACCCGTGACGCGCTCCCGCCTTCCGCTTCGGCGATCACCGGCGGCGAGTGGCCGGCGCGGCGGGCCGGATCGGAGCGACGCTCGGCCAGCAGGCGTGCGCGGTACTGCACGCCCCCTTCCTCGCGGGCCTCGATCGCGACGTACCCACCTCCGGGGAGGTCACGCGTGTACAGGATGGCGGAGCTGCTCATCTCGGCGAATCTGTGGATTCCCAACGATGGAACGGGCCCAGTATAGGGCGGGAACAATGGGTGCGCCAGACGTTTCTTGTGCGATATGTCACGATTTCGGCAGCGCCGCGGTAACGGCACCGGCTGCGGCGGCGGGCGGGCTGCGCGGCGGCGGCGCCGTGGACGCGCTCACACCCTCGAGTCGGAAGACGCCCTCCACGGGCGCCACGCGTCGCACCGCGATCAGCCGCTCGTTGAACCAGGTGCGGCGCCGGCCGACGCCACCGAGTCGATCGAGCTGCACGCGACGTCCGCGGCTCGATGCATGGACGATCGTGTCACCGCCGACGTAGATCGCGATGTGCTGCGCGCCACGCCCACCGTAGAAGAAGAGCAGGTCGCCCGGTCGCAGATCGCCCGGCTCCGGCGCCTGGCCCACCGCGGCCTGCTCGTGCGCGGTGCGTGGCAGGACGACGCCGTACTCCGCGAAGACGCGACGCACGAATCCCGAGCAGTCGAACGCGGCTGGCGTCGTACCGCCCATGCGGTACGGCACACCGATGAAGCGCCGCGCCGCGCGAACGATGTCGTCGCCGCTCACCGTGCCGTGCACCGCGAAGCTCGGCGCGCGCTCCCGCGGACCGACGTCCGGCGCGACGCCCGCGCCGCGATGATGCCGCGAGGCGGGGCGCTGCGCGAGCGTCGGCGACGAGACGAGCAGGAGGAGGGAGAGCGGTACGCCGAGCGCCGTCGCGACCAGCTTGGCGCAATGGCGCGGCCGCGCCGCCCGAACGACGAGTCGCCGCATACGCTCGATGGACGATCGAGCAGCCCGCCCGTCACGCGCGGCACGGACGGTCGGCGGGCAGGGGAGCGGCTACGCCATCGCGCTCTTCAGAAACAGGATGGCGTCACGAGCGTGGCAGCGAAGCGGGGTGCGCCGCTACTTCGCCTTCAGCGCCGCCCGGATCGCGGCCGCGTCGTTCGGGGCGTCCATCGCCTCGCGCCAGAGCGCGGCGGCACGCGCGAGCCGCTTCGGCACGGTGGCGAGCGTCAGCGCCGTGGGGTCGAACGAGGGCGTGAGCTGGCGCCAGCTCACCGGCGTCGAGACCGTCGCGCCAGGCTTGGCCCGCACCGAGAAGACGCTCGCCAGCGTCTTGCCGCGGGCATTCTGGAGATGATCCACGTAGATGGCGCCCGGCGGCCGGTCGCCGATGGAGCGCGCGACCGTCGCCTCCTTCGGGTGGGCGTCCGCCACGCGCCGCGCCACCCGCTCCGCGAGCGCCGCCGACGCGTCGTAGCTCGTGCGGCGCGGCAGCGGCACGACGACGTGGAGGCCTCGGGATCCGGAGGTCTTCGCCACGCCGTGCAGTCCGAGCGCGTCGAGCTCCTCGCGAACCCAGCGCGCCACCTGCACGACGCGGGAGAAGGGAGCGCGCGGGCCGGGGTCGAGGTCGAGGATGGTGTAGTCGGGCCAGTCGAGCGACCCGACGCGGGAGTGCCAGGCATTCACCGCGATCGTGCCGAGCTGCACCGTGTAGAGGAGCGTCGGCAGGTCGCCGCCGACGAGGCGCGGCTGCTTGCCCTCCTCCTCGGTCTCGATCGCCGTCACGCGCACCCCGGCGGGCGGATGGTCGCCGGCGTTCTGCTGGAAGAAGGCGTGGCCGTCCACGCCGTTCGGGTAGCGCTTGAGCGCCAGCGGACGGTCCGCGATCGCCGGCAGCAGGGCAGGGGAGACGCGCGCATAGTAGCGCATCAATGCGCCCTTGCTGATGCCTTCCTTCTTCCAGAACGGCTTGTCGAGGCTCGTCACGGACAGCGTCGCGCCGCCCGGGAAGACGAGCGTGCCGTCGCCCCCCTCGCGCTCGATGCGCGTGAGCTGGGTGAGGAGGGCCGCGGGACGGGGGCCGCTCGACGCGCGCCCGCGACTCGACGCCGCGGGGCGCGTACCGGATTTCGTCTTCGTTCCGGTCGTCGTGCCGGTCTTCGTCCGGGTCTTCGTCGTCGCGCTCCTCCGCCCCGTCCCGCGTCCCGCGTCCCCCGTCCCATTCCTTTGCATGCTCGAGCTCTCCCGCCCCACGTCGCGCGCCGCCTTGTCGTCGCGAACGCCGAGGAAGATGGGTTGGCGCAGACGGCCGTCGCTGGTCCACTCGCTGAACTTCACCTCGACCACGACGCGTGGGGTCACCCAGTGCGCCGGCTCGTTCGTGCGCGGCGGCGTCGCGAATGGCGACGACGAGCGTTCCAGAGGAGCGAGGCGCTTCCGCATCGCGCGCAGCCCCTCGCGCGTGAAGCCGCCGCCGGTGTGGCCGACGTACACGAAGCGGCCGTCCTCGTCGAAGTAGCCGAGGAGGAGGGCGCCGAGGTGCTCGCGGGTGTTGCGCGGCTCGGTGAAGCCGCCGACGACGAACTCCTGGCGGAACTCGATCTTGAGCTTGAGCCAGTCGCTCGATCGTGCGCCGGGCCGGTACGTGGCGTCGGCGCGCTTGGCGATGATCCCCTCCCACCCCTCTCGGCGGGCCTGCTCGAGGAGCGCGTCGCCGTGGGTGAACGTGGATTCACCAAGTCGGATCGGGTCGCCCGGCGCGGGGGAGAGCACGCGCTCGAGCTGGCGGCGGCGCTCGCGCCACGGCTCGCGGAGGAGCGCGCGGTCGCCGTCGCGCAGGATGTCGAAGGCGATGAAGGCGGCGGGCGCCCCCGTCTCGTGTCGCTCGATCGCGTCCACGTCGGTGACGTGCATGCGCGACTGCAGCTGCTGGAAGCGCGCTGGGGGGCCGCCCGGGCGCTCGAGGGCGACGATCTCGCCGTCGAGGACGAGCGGGTGGCCGCGGCGCGAGGCGAGGGCGGCGAGGGCGCGGACGATCTCCGGGAACTGCCGCGCCTTGTCCTTCCCGTTGCGCGTGACGAGCGCGGCGCCGCGGGCATTGGCGAAGGCGAGCACGCGGATGCCGTCGTACTTCGGCTCGAAGGCCCACGCGCCGTTTCCGTCGGGCACCGAGGTGCCGACGGTAGCGTACATGGGCTCGAGGGAGGCGGGCGTGAGGGTCGAGGGCATGAAGAGACGAGGTCCTGGGCTCAGGGCCTGGGGCCTGGCCTGACTCGGGATGCTTCCCGAGCGGCCCGTCCAGGCCCCAGGCCCTGAGCCCTAGGCCCTCCCCCCATTTGCGTCAGAGCCCCGGCTTCGCAGCCGGGGCTCCTCCGGATCGTGCAGGGCTGGTGGCGTCAGACCTTCGTGACGTCGGCTGCCTGCGGGCCCTTCTGACCCTGCACGATCTCGAACTCCACGCGATCGCCTTCGGCGAGCGACTTGAAGCCGCTGCCCTGGATGGCGCTGAAGTGGACGAAGACATCCGGGCCACCCTCGCGCGAGATGAACCCGAAGCCCTTCGCGTCGTTGAACCACTTCACTGTGCCGGTAGTACGCATTGCCATTCTCCGAAAAAAATTCTGTGCTCGGAGTCCGGTAATGCCGTCCCGCCGATCACATCCCGGCGCGAGAACTCCCCGCGCCGCTTCCGCACGTTGACCGCACGGGTCGCACCGGTTTCCGATGCGAACCTTGAATATAGCGGTCAGGAAGCTCACGCGTCAACAGGGAGGAGTCAGGAGGCAGGAAGGCAACACGGCAGGCTGCGCCGGCCACTGGGACATGCTGCA
>DATMHT010000569.1:0-7983 GCA_035554795.1 Gemmatimonadaceae bacterium
GCGGTGATCGTGCGCGCCTCGACAGCCGCTACGTCGCCGCGGCTCGGCGCGCGCCGCGAAGAAGGCGGCTCGGCGGCACCCTGGCTCTGGAGCCACTGCTCGAACTGCGCGACGTTGAAGAGGAGGTCGGAGCAGTCGTGCTCGCCCGTGCGATGGCGGGCGAGGGCGCGGCGGATCGCGTCCACGTTGTAGATGCCGCGCGTCCGCACGGCCTCGCTCCCGAGCAGGTCCTGCAGCGGCTCGTAGAGCGACCGCCGGAACCAGGCCCGCACCGGCGTCGGGAACCCCATCTTGTCGGGGCGGGCGCGGACCGCTTCGGGGAGGACGCCGCGCATCGCCTCGCGGAGCACGTACTTGTTCCACGGCCCACGCATCCGCCACTCGGGCGGGAGGCGGAAGGCGAGCTGCACGAGCCGGTAGTCGAGGAACGGGAGGCGCGCCTCGACCGAGTGCGCCATCGAGTTGCGATCCTCGATCCGCAGGTAGAGCGGCAGCGGCGCCGACTCGACCGCGTGACGCAGCGTCGCGTCGAGCGAGTTTTCCGACTCGACGCCGGCGCCCGGCAGGACGCGCGCGAGCTCGCCCGTGAACCACGGGTTCTTCCGCGTCCGCGCGAGGCGGAGGCGCTCCCCCACCCCGGCCGGGACGACGCGGCGCAGGGCGGAGCGCGCCACCTGCCGCAGCGTCGCGCGGAAGAGCGCGTCGGGGTCGCCGCCGTGCACGGTGCAGTACTCGCGAATCTGCCGGGCCGCCATCCGCACGCGCCCGGCGGCGACCAGCGTCCGCCAGTAGAAGCCGAAGTAATAGTGGTAGCCCGCGAGCGTCTCGTCCGCGCCCTGGCCGTTGAGCACGACGCGGATCCCGCGCTCGGCGGCGGCGCGGTAGATCGCGTACCCGACGAGCGCCGTCGGCGAGTGGACCGGCTCGTCGTGATACCACAGCACGCGACCGAGGTCGTCCCAGAGCCGCCGCGGGTCGATGTCCACGCGGTGCAGCACGAGCCCCGTCTGCCGCTGCATCTGCGCGATGTAGCTCGTCTCGTCGAACTCCGGCGGCATGTAGGCGAACGCCTCCAGCGGGCGCGCCGCCGCGCCGCCGGCGGCGCCGGCCGTCAGCGCGCGCGCGGCGACGGCGCCGATCGCGCTCGAGTCGAGCCCGCCGGAGAGCGAGATGGCCAGCGGCACGTCGCTGCGCAGGCGCAGGCGGACGGAGTCCTCGAACAGCGCGCGGAACTCGCCCGCCGGATTCTCGATCGGCGGCCGGTCGTATGCGACATCGCGCTCGTCACCGAGCGACCAGAAGCGCCACGACACGATCCGCCCGTCGGGCGACAGCTCGAAGCCGGTTCCCGGCGGGACGGCCTCGATGTCGTCGTAGAAGGTCTCCGCCGACTGCGGCACGCCGTCGAGCCGTCCCTCGAAGAGGAAGCGCGAGGCGGTGCGCCAGTTGGTGCCGCCGGCGTAGTAGCCCGAGCCGCGGATCGCCTTGATCTCGGAGGCGAAGAAGACGTGATCCCGCGTGCGATACCGGTACAGCGGCTTGATGCCGAACCGGTCGCGCGACCCGAAGACGTGCCCCGTCCGCGCGTCGTGGATCAGGAACGCCCACATGCCGTTCAGCTTCGCCAGGCAGTCGCGCCCCCACTGCCGGTAGGCGTGCAGCAGCACCTCGGTGTCGCCGGTCGAGCGGAAGGTGTGGCCGAGCGTCTGCAGCTCGCGGCGCAGCTCGCGGTAGTTGAAGATCTCGCCGTTGAAGACGATCGTCAGCTGCCCGAGCGCGTCCTGCATCGGCTGGTGAGCGGCCGGTGTCGGGTCGAGGATCGCGAGCCGGCGAAAGCCGAAGCCCACCGGGCCCGCGACGTAGTACGCCTCGTCGTCGGGACCGCGGTGCGCGATCGCCTCGGCCATGCGCCGCAGCGCGGCGGCGTCGGGCCGGCCGTCCCGGCCGACGGCGATCATCCCCACCAGACCGCACACGTTAGCGTTCCCTCACGGCGAAGCGCGCGACGGCGAGGCGGCGGTCCGGGCGACCGGCGGCGGAGTGCGACAGAGATGCGATCATCGAGAGGCTGCAGCGGCGGGGAAGCGGGCGCGCGCGACTAAAGCAAGAGGCGGTCCTCGTCGACGCGCGGCGCGATCGCCGCCGACGCGTACGCGCTCCCACACGGGAATGCTCCGTCGAGATGCGGCATTTTGTGACGCACGTCTCACTCGCGTCGCCGTTCGCCTGTCGCGCGAGCGCAGCGTCGTGTCGCGGCCGCGCGTCTTCGCCGGGGCGACATCCGCTGCCGGAGCGCCGGCTCTGGCGGCGCCGATCGCGAGCGGCTCCCTTTCACGATCGGCGTGGCCTCACGTCCCTACCGGAGATCTCGATGAAGCTCTATACGTATCTCAACTACGGCGGCAACTGTCGGCAGGCGTTCGACTTCTACGCCGAGCATCTGGGCGCGACGCTCGTCATGCTGACGACGCACGGCGAGCAACCGGAGTCGAATCGGGTGCCACCCGACTGGAGGAATGCCGTCCTTCACGCGCGCCTCGAGATCGGCGACACGATCCTCCTGGGCGCGGACATCCCACCGGACCGCTTTCAGCCGATGCGCAGCGCCTACCTCACCCTGATGGTGGACAGCGTCGACGAAGCGGAGCGGCTCTACGCGTTGCTCGCCGAGGGCGGGCAGATCTTCATGCCGATGGCGGAGACGTTCTTCGCCCGTCGCTTCGCCATGCTCAGGGATCGGTTCGGGACGTCGTGGATGTTGCTGCACGAGCGCGAGCCGGCCTAGACACGCCGCGGGGCCGTCGGGCCGTCATACACTCCTCGATCGGGATGCGCGATGCAAATCCTCGTTCAAGTGCTTTGCACGAAGGGCCCGAGCGTACGGCAGCGCATCGCCGACGACCGGCGCATCGACCGGTTCGGTCTTCAGGTCACGAAGGAAGCGCAGCCCGGTCGCGCGCCCGGCTGGATGAAGCTGCACGCGACGGACGCGACGCGCGGCGTGCTCAACGTCGAATGGGATGCTCAGTCCGCCGTGCTCAGCGCGCGGGTCATCACGCGCGGCTCACGGAAGCCGAGCCCGATCGTGGGAGACTTCGTCAACTACCTGCTGCAGCGGCATGCCATGCGTGTGCAGTCCATCACGACGGCGATCAGGTAGCGGCTGCATAACGAGGCCCGGCCGGCGGCGGGCACTTCCGACCTCATGGTAGCTCCCGCTCGGCCGCGCAGGCTCGCCGGGGATGAGCGCCGGGCGTATATTGGCGGCCGCGGCCGACCCGGGCCGCGCCTTTCCTCGACTTCACCGACCGACGATCTTCTCATGGGCGCCTGGGGCACCGACAGCTTCGCCAACGACGACGCGATGGACTGGGTGGGCGATCTCGAGTCATCGGCCGACCTGCGCGTCGTCCGCGCCGCGCTCGACGAGGTACTGAACGCGGACGGCTACCTCGACGCGGGCATCGGCTGCGTCGGGCTCGCGGCGGCCGAAGTCGTCGCGGCGCTGAACGGTCAGGGCGCCGCCTACCTGCCGGAGGATGTCACCGCGTGGGTGACGGCGCGCCGCGCCCAGCGCGACCCGGCGCTGGCGGAGCGGGCGCGCGCCACGGTCGCCCGCATCGCGGACGCCGAGCACCGCTCGGAGCTGCGCGACCTGTGGGAGGAGGCGGCGCCCGAGGACCGCGACGCGTGGCGGGCGTCGGTCGAGGACCTGCGCACGCGACTCGGCTAGCCGCACGACGACGCGCTGCTCCCGGCCAGCGCCGGGCTCGAGCGACTCCGCTGACCGCGTGCCGGACGACGAGGTGCCCCATGGCCAGGACTCGCGCGCTTCTGCTCGCACTCGCGCTGGCCGGCGCGCCGGCGACGCGCGTGGAGGCCCAGGCGTCCGCCGCGCCCGACACGGTCGTCGTACGCAGCGGGGCGCTGACGCTGCGCGCGCTCCTGTGGCGCCCTGACCGCGGGGGACCCTTCCCCGCCGTCCTGTTCAACCACGGGAGCGGACATGGGATCCGCGCTCCGTCGGGCGACCACGACGAGCACCCGATGGAATGGCAGGCGGCGCGGCTGGGGCCCGTCTTCGCACGCCACGGTTACGTCTTCCTGTACCTGTTCCGGCGCGGCACCGGCCTCTCGGCCGACCAGGGCACGAACAGCAGCGACCGTTGGGAGCGCGAGCGGGCGGTGCACGGAGGGGAGGCACGCGACCGGCTGCAGCTCGAGACGCTGAAGACGGTCGAGCTGGACGACGCCTTCGCCGGACTCACCTTCCTGCGCGCCGTGCCCGGCGTGGACGCACGCCGGATCGCGGTCGTCGGGCACTCGTTCGGCGGATCGCTCACGCTGCTGATGGCGGAGCGCGACAGCACGCTACGGGCAGCCGTCGTCTTCGCGGGCGCCGCGCGAAGCTGGCCGCGCTCGCCGGCGCTGCGCGGGCGACTGCTCGCCGCGGCGGCACACACGTCGGTCCCCGTCTTCTACGTTTTCGCCGCGAACGACTACTCGATCGCGCCGGCGCGGGAGCTCAGCGCCGAGATGGCGCGGCGCGGCAAGCCGCACCGGCTGATGATCTATCCCCCGGTCGGACACACCGCCGCGGAAGGACACGGCTTCGTCCACCTGCGCATTGCGACGTGGGAGCCCGACGTGTTCGCGTTCCTCGATGAGCACGTCCGTCCGTGAGCCGCGGCGACCGTCGGCGTGATTCCGGCGGCACCCGCGAGAGATCCACACCCGCGCACCGCGGCGTAGTCTCTCCGTACCCGATCGCACCCGAACGACGCGGAGTGACGCCATGAGCGACGACCAGCAGGCACCCCTCACCGGCCCCGACCTGCGCGAGCAGGGCGTACCGCTCGCCGACATCGCGGACGGTGGCATGCTCCTCGGCCACGCACTGGGCAAGCCCGTGCTCCTCGCGCGCCACGGCGACGACGTCTTCGCGATCGGCGCGACGTGCACGCACTACGGCGGGCCGCTCGCCGAAGGGCTGCTCGTCGGCGAGACGGTGCGCTGCCCGTGGCACCACGCCTGCTTCAGCGTGCGCACCGGCGAGGCGACCTGCGCGCCGGCGCTCAGGCCGGTCGCGCGCTGGGAGATCGAGCGGCGCGACGGCCGCGTCTACGTCGCGCGCGAGATCGAGCCGCTCGACGGCGCGACGCCGGCACCCGCGGCGCGACGGGCGACGACCGCCTCGTCGTCGGCGCCGTCGTCCGTCGGCATCATCGGCGGGGGCGCGGCCGGGAGCGCGGCGGCGGAGATGCTGAGGCGCGAGGGGTACGACGGCCCGATCACGATGATCTCGGCCGACGACGCACCGCCCTACGACCGGCCGAACGTCTCGAAGGACTACCTTGCCGGCAACGCGCCCGAGGAGTGGATCCCGCTGCGGCCGCCCGAGTTCTACGCCGAGCACCGCATCGAGCTCCTGACCGGCCACCGCGTCACCGCGCTCGACGCGGCGCACCGCCGGCTCACGCTCGGCGACGGCACGACGCACGACTACGGCGCGCTGCTCCTCGCCACCGGCGCGGACCCGGTGCGGCTGCCGGCGCACCTGCACACGGGGATTCCCGTCCTCTACCTGCGCACGCTCGCCGACAGCCGGGCGATCATCGCCGCCGCCGCGGGCGCGAAGCGCGTCGTCGTGCTCGGGGCGAGCTTCATCGGGCTCGAGGTCGCGGCGTCCCTCCGCGCGCGCGGGCTCGAGGTCCACGTGGTCGCGCCGGAGAGCCGGCCGCTCGAGCGCGTGCTCGGTCCCGAGCTCGGCGACTACGTCCGCGCGCTGCACGACGCGCACGGCGTCACGTTCCACCTCGGGCGCACCGCGGGCGGCGTGGACGCGACCGGCGTCACGCTCGGCAGCGGCGAGCGGATCGAAGCCGACTTCGTCGTCGCCGGCATCGGCGTGCGGCCGAACCTCGCGCTGGCCGAAGGGGCGGGCCTGCTCATCGATCGCGGCGTCGCCGTGAACGAGTACCTCGAGACGAGCGCGCCGGGCGTCTACGCCGCCGGCGACGTCGCGCGCTGGCCCGACCCGCACTCGGGCGAGCGCATCCGCGTCGAGCACTGGGTGGTGGCGCAGCGGCAGGGACAGACCGCCGCCCGCAACATGCTCGGCGCGCGGGAGCGGTACGCGGCCGTCCCGTTCTTCTGGAGCCAGCACTACGACGTCGCCATCAACTACGTCGGCCACGCCGAGCGGTGGGACGAGGTCGCGATCACCGGCGACGTGCGCGGCGGCGACTGCACGGTCGCGCTGAGGAGCGGCGGGAAGACGCTCGCCGTCGTCACCGTCGGCCGCGAGCGCGCGAGCCTCGAGGCGGAGGCGAGCCTCGAGCGCGACGAGCCGATGTCCGGCGGCTCGCCCGCCAGCCTGTCCTCGCCGCCTCACGCCGCGTCGCCGAAGTAGCATTCGTCGCACTCGTTTCGCGAGTGGTCCGGCGCTCGGCGAAAGCATTCACCGTGGAGCACGCGGAGGGCGCGGAGGGCGCGGAGAATCTCTTGGTTGTCATCCCGAGCGGAGCGAGGGATCTCGAGGATCTCCCCCGCAGCGATCGCCGCCGGGCAGGCACTCGAGATCCTTCGGTCGCGCTACGCGCTCCCTCAGGATGACAACGAGAGGCGAGTCTCCGCGTCCGCCGCGCCTCATGCTCTTTCCGAGCGGCGAACACTCTGGCGCCGGCGCCAGGCGGGGCGCATCGTTAGGTCCGACGCGATACCCTCCGCAGCGAACGATGACACGACGCACGCTCTCCTGGTCGGGCACGTTTCCGATGATGCGGCTTTTCCCCGTGCTCTGGAGCGTGGGGTTCGGCATCGGCACGCTGATGCTGTGGATCGCGCCCGACTCCATACCATACGACGGCGTGCCCGGCGGCGAGCCCCCCGAGGCGAAGTGGCTCTTCCTCGCCGCGTGGGTGGTGGGCACCGCGATGGTCGCGGGGTTCGCCGCGCTGACCTGGCGCCTCAAGCGCGTGCGCGTCGAGGACGACGCCCTGCTCGTCTCGAACTTCCGTCGCGAGGTGCGCGTGCCGCTCCGCGACGTCGTTGGCGTGCGCCAGCGCCTCTTCCCCGTCGCTGGCTCGATCACGATCGACCTCGCGCGCGAGACGCCGTTCGGCCGCGAGATAACCTTCTTCCCACAGCGGAGGGGGCTGTTCGGCGCGGAGGGGCCAACGATGCGCGAGCTCCGCGCCCTGGTGAGCGCCGCCGGCGAGGTCAGCGCCCGCGACGATGCCCTCCCCCGCGCGGTGCCCGCACCGTAAGTTCGCTGCCCTACCCGTTACCCCTTACCCGTTACCCTAGAATCTCCATGCCCGTGATGACCGCCGTGCCCCCACGCGACACCGTTATGCGCTGGGCGCAGGACCTCTACGATCGCGCCGTGGACCGGAAGGACGCCGCCGGCTTCGCGGCCGCGTTCACGCCCGACGCGTGGCTGCGCTTCGGCAACAACGAGCCGCTCGTCGGCCGCGCCGCGATCGAGGCGGCGATCGCGCAGTTCTTCACGGCGATGGTCTCGCTGAGGCACGAGGCGAAGGGCGCGTTCCTCGACGGCGACACGCTCGTGCTCGAAGCGATGGTGACGTACACGCGTCACGACGGCGATCGGGTGACGGTGCCAGCGGTGACGATCTACCGCCTCGCCGGCGCCGGCGCGAACGGCCAGCCGCTCGCCGACCAGTGCCGCATCTACGTGGACCTCGCGCCGCTGTTCGCACCGTCGGCCTGACGAACGGCCGGCCCCGCGCGAGGGAAGGACCGTGGCGGCGGCTCCCATCGAGCCCGTCTTCTTCGCGACGCCCGCGGCGTTCCGCGCCTGGCTCGACGCGAACCACGCCACCGCCCGCGAGCTGTGGGTCGGGTTCCACCGCAAGGGCTCCGGCCGGCCGAGCATCACGTGGCCGGAGTCCGTCGCCGAGGCGCTCTGCGTCGGGTGGATAGACGGCGTGCGGCGCAGCGTGGACGAGGAGCGCTACG
>DATMHT010000570.1:0-2933 GCA_035554795.1 Gemmatimonadaceae bacterium
TGATGGTCGTGCACGGCGGCAAGGGGACGAGCACGCTCTTCCTCACCCCGGTCGGCGCGCGGCGCGCCTTCTACTACGGGCGGCGCCCCGACTCGACCACCGTCGTGCGCACGCTCGGCATGGGGGCGCGGTCGTTCTCCGCGCTCGACGCGGTCGTGGACTCGCTCGCGCGCACGCGGCTCCCCTTCTACGCCCTCGCCGACTTCGGCGACGCCGACTTCGCGCGCGAGGACTCGCTCACCCGCGGGCAGCAGTACGTGCGCGCCCTCCGCGCGCGCCACGACAGCCTCGTCGTCCGCGACGCGCACGCGCTCGTGGACCAGCTCCGGGCGCGGAAGAGCGCCGCCGAGATCGCGCTGCTGCGCCGCGCCGCCGACGTCAGCTCGGAGGGACACCGCGCCGCGATGCTCGTCTCCGAGCCGACGAAGGAGTACGAGCTCCAGGCCGCGCTCGAGTACACCTTCATGCGCCTCGGCGGCGCCCGGCCGTCGTACGGCTCGATCGTCGGCGGCGGCGTGCACGGCACGCAGCTCCACTACATGCGCGACCGCGGCGACGTGAAGCCGGGCGACGTCGTCGTCATGGACGCGGCCACCGAGTACGAGGGCTACGCCGCCGACATCACGCGCACGATCCCGATCAGCGGCACCTACACGCCGGAGCAGCGCGCGATCTACCAGCTCGTCCGCGACGCGCAGGCCGCCGCCGAGCGGAACTCGAAGCCCGGCATGTCGGCCGCCGCCGCGTCGGACTCGGCGTTCGACGTCCGCGCCCGCGGGCTCGCCGCGCTCGGCCTCGTGGACAGCGTGAACGCGACGCTCGACCTGCCGTGGCCGGTGGACTGCGCGAAGGCCCCGCGCGGCTGCACGCAGGCGATGTTCTGGATGATCCACGGCATCAGCCACGGCCTCGGCCTCGCCGTGCACGACCCGGCGCAGTTCTACTACGGCGAGCGCAGGTTCCAGGTGGGCGACGCGTTCACGATCGAGCCCGGGATCTACGTCAGCACCACGATGCTCGACGCGCTCCCCGACACGCCGCGGAACCGCGCCTTCATCGCGAAGGTGCGCCCGGTCGTGAAGCGCTACGAGAACACGGGCGTGCGCATCGAGGACGACTACGTCATCACCGACAAGGGGCTCGAGCGGATCAGCACCGCGCCGCGCGAGATCGCAGAGATCGAGGCGCTGATGCGCACGCGGCGTCCGCGCGTCGTGCCGTAGTGCGCCCTGGTCTCGGCTAGTCGCCGGCGCGCCCGTACTCGGCGAGGGCGCGCCGGCGCACGTACGCCGCCAGCGAATCGGCCGACTCGGCCGGCGCCGCCGGCGAGCCGCGAGCGTGGCGGAAGACGAGCGCGTCGAGCAATGAGAGGACGCGGGTGATGGCGACGCCCTGCTCGCGCGCGCCGGCGACGTAGCGCGCGATCGCCGCCTTGAGCCCCGGCGCGTCGCGGTCGCACGGGCGGATCGCCACGGCGAGCTCGCCGGTGATGGTCATCGCGTCCTGACGCCCGGCGTAGGCGAGCGACTCCTCGCCAGCGGTGAGCGGGTCCGTTCGCGCATCGGCGCGCGAGGCAAGGAGCCCGTGTGACATGACGTGCGTCCTCCATGAGGGCGTTCCGGCGCGTACGGCCGCCGCCTGCAACATGGGAAGCGCGATATTGTGATGCACCGCACGTGCCACGTCAAGGACGCCGGCTCGCGCGCAACCGGATGTCTACCGCCCCGGCGCGGACGAATAGGTGCGCGCGAGCCACGTCCTCCACGTCGTGCGGCCGCGCTCGGCCACATCCGACGTCAGCGCCCCGGCGGCGATCGCGCGGAGCGCTGGCCCCGGCGCCGGCACCTCGAAGACGCGCTTGCGCTCGCCGCGCGCCGCGAGCCACTGCTCGGCGAGCGCGCCCACGTCGAGCACCTCGGGGCCGGCGAAGTCGTGCGTCGGCGGCGCGGGAGCGAGCGCGTAGCACGCCAGCGCGACCGCGCAGTCGCCGACGTCCACCGGCTGCGCGCGCACTCCCTTGGGCAGCACCAGCGCGCGCGGCAGCCGATCGCTCCGATGCAGCAGCTCGTCCACGAAGTCGTGGAACTGCGTCGCGCGGAACACCGCGCCGATGCGGCTCGCGAGCGCGACCTCCTCGCCCCCCTTCTTGCCCGCGTAGTACGCGACGCCCGGCACGTGCCGCGCGCCGACGATGGAGACGTACACGACGCGCGCGACCCGCGCCCGCTCCGCCGCCTCGAGCAGCAGGCGCACGCCGGCGACGTCGCGCTCCGCGCTGTCGCGGTCGTGCGCCGCGTGCACGACGACGTCCACACCGCGCAGCGCGTCGTCCACGCCCGCGCCCGTGGTGAACTCGCCGCGCGCCCACTCGACGCCGCACCACGCGTCGTCGCCGTGCGCCGCCGCCGCCCGCCGACTCAGCACGCGCACCGTCGCGCCCGACGCGCGCAGCGCCTGCACCGTCGGGCGACCGAGCGTCCCGGTCGCGCCGGTCACGAGAACGCGCACGTGTCGGCCTCCGCTGAAGAGTGCACCATCACCGCCCGGCACACCGTCGCCGAGAGCCGACAGCCGAGAGCCGCCCCTAGTCGTCCTTCTGCCCGAAGATCGCCAGGTTCGAGCTGTGACCCGGGTTCACCTTCTTCTCCGGGTAGATCCAGTGCACGGCCTGGTTCACCGCGATCGCCGCCTCGCCGAAGCCGGTCGCGATCAGCTTGAGCTTCCCCGGATACGTCGTGATGTCGCCCGCGGCGTAGATGCCGGGGCGGCCCGTGTCCATCGTGCTCGTCACGACGATCTCGTCCTTCTCGAGCGACAGCCCCCACTCGGCGAGCGGACCGAGGTCGCTGACGAAGCCGAGCATCGGCAGGATGACGTCGGCGTCCACCTCGCGCGTCGTCTTCGCCTTGATGTCCTTCAGCACGATGCGGCCG
>DATMHT010000571.1:0-1504 GCA_035554795.1 Gemmatimonadaceae bacterium
ATGGGGATAGATCCCCGGTGGGGGGGCCCCCCCGCGCGCCCGGCTCCCCGCGCTTCACTGTCACGGGAGCTTGTCGGCCGTCGCGACCGGCGACGCTTCGAGCGGCGCGGCCGGAGTCGCGACGAGCACGTCGTCGGCCGCGGGCATGCGGGTCTCGACGTGGCGCGGGTCGAGCGCGTCCCGCAGCGCGTCGCCGAGGAGATTGAAGCCGAGCACGGCGGCGCCGATGGCGAGGCCCGGGAAGAGCGAGGTCCAGGGGGCGTGGCGAAGCTGGTCGAGGTCGCGGCCGTCGGAGATCATCGAGCCCCAGCTCGGCGTCGGCGGCTGCACGCCGAGGCCGAGGAACGACAGCGCCGCCTCGGCCATGATCGCGCCGGCGACGCCGAGCGTGGCGGCGATCACGACCGGGGCGATCACGTTCGGCAGCACGTGCCGGAGCACGATGCGACGGTCCACGGCGCCGAGCGCGCGGACCGCCTGCACGTACTCGAGCTGGCGGACGACGAGCACCTGGCCGCGAACGAGCCGCGCCATTCCCGCCCAGCCGACGACGCCGATGGTCGCGAACACGACCGGCAGCGACGGCTGCAGCGCCGCGACCATCGCGATGAGCAGGAGGAGCGTCGGGAAGGCGAGGGTCACGTCGGCGAGGCGCATCACGAGCTCGTCCACCCACTTTCCGTAGAAGCCGGCGACGAGGCCGAGGGTGACGCCGAGCAGCAGCGCGATGCTCTGCGAGATGATCCCGACCGCGAGCGAGATGCGCGCGCCATACACGAGGCGCGCCCAGACGTCGCGTCCCTGGACGTCGGTCCCCATCCAGTGCGCGGCCGACGGGCGCGCGAGCTGGCTGGCGAGATCGATCGCGAGCGGATCGTGGCGCGCGATCACCGGCGCGAGCAGCGCGGCGAGCACGATCACGACGACGACCGCGATGCCGATGAGGGCGCGGGAGTCGCGGAGCAGGCGGGAGGTGGCGGATCGCTGCATCGGCCTACCGGGTCGGATCGCGAAGCTCGGGCGGCGTGTCGGCCGGCTGGCGGCGCCAGCGGCGGTGGTGCCAGAAGTACTGCTCGGGCGCGCGACGCACGTACTTCTCGAGCGTGCGCGTGTACGCGGCGACGATGGCGTCGGTGTCGTGCTCGCGGTCGCCCGTCTCCACGACGGGGACTTCCTCGAAGTAGATGCGGTAGCGACCGTCCGGCTCGCGAATCGTGATGCCGAACACGATCGGGACCTTGAGCCGCAGCGCGAAGACGGCCGGCCCACGCGGCGTCTTCGCCGGCATGCCGAAGAACGGGACGAAGGTGGACGCGAGCCCGAGCACGCCCTGGTCGGACAGAAACGCGACCGCGTGCCCCTCGCGCAGGGCACGCGGGGTGCGGCGCACCGCGTCGGCGTCGTGCACGATGCGCATGCCGATGGCGAAGCGCGTCCGCGTGACGTAGTCGTCGAAGAGCGGGTTCGCCATCCGACGGGCGATCGCCTCGAGCGGCACGCCGCG
>DATMHT010000572.1:0-10464 GCA_035554795.1 Gemmatimonadaceae bacterium
CAGCGTCGCGCGCGCGGCGCGCACCGTGTTGGCGAGGAGCATCGCGATCGTCATCGGCCCCACCCCCCCGGGCACCGGGGTGATGAGCGACGCCACCGCGCTGACGCCGTCGAAGTCCACGTCGCCGGCGAGGCGGTAGCCGCTCTTCGGCGTCGCGTCCTCGACGCGGTTGATGCCGACGTCGATGACCACCGCACCCGGCTTCACCATGTCGGCGGTGATGAAGCGCGCCCGGCCGATCGCGGCGACGAGGATGTCGGCGCGGCGCGTGTGCGCGGCGAGATCGCGGGTGCGGCTGTGACAGACGGTGACCGTGGCGTCGGTGCCCGGCTGGATCATCAACGCGGCCATCGGCTTCCCGACGATGTTGCTGCGCCCGACGATCACGCACTCGGCGCCGCGTGTCTCGACACCGTGGCGCTTGAGCAGCTCCATGACGCCGGCCGGCGTGCAGGGCGCGAAGCCGTCGCGCTCGCCGATCAGCAGCTTGCCGACGTTCACCGGGTGGAAGCCGTCCACGTCCTTCTCGGGGCGGATGCGCCGGACGATCGCGTCGGCGTCGATCTGCTTCGGCAGCGGCATCTGGACGAGGATCCCGTGGATCGCGCGGTCGCCGTTGAGCGCGTCCACGTGCGCGACGAGCTCGTCGTGCGTCGTCGTAGCGGGCAGACGGATGGTGACCGAATGCATCCCGGCCTCCTCGCACGCCCGGCCCTTCGACCGCACGTAGACGGCGCTCGCCGGGTCGTCGCCGACCAGGATCACGGCGAGACCGGGCGTGACGCCGCGCGCGACGAGCGCGCGCGTGTCGCGCGCCACCTCGTCGCGGATCGCCCGCGCGACCGCCGTCCCGTCGATGAGGCGCGCGGCGCGCCGCCCCGCCTCAACGGGCAAAGTCCACCGCCCGCGTCTCGCGAATCACGACCACCTTGATCTGCCCCGGGTACTGCAGCTCGGCCTCGATGCGCCGCGCGATCTCCTCGGTGAGCGACGTCATTCGGACGTCGTCCACGTCGTCGGGCATCACGATCACGCGCACCTCGCGCCCGGCCTGGATGGCGAACACCTTCTCGACCCCGCGGTAGCTCGACGCGATCCGCTCGAGCCCCTCGAGGCGCTTCACGTACGTCTCGAACGCCTCGCGCCGGGCGCCCGGCCGCGACCCGGAGATCGCGTCGGCGGCCTGAACGAGCACCGACAGCTCGGTCTCGTGCGGCACGTCGTCGTGATGCGCGGCGATCATGTTCACGACCATCGGGTTCTCGCCGTACTTGGTCGCCACCTCGACGCCGAGCTGGACGTGCGTCCCCTCGTGCTCGTGCGTCAGCACCTTGCCGACGTCGTGCAGCAGCGCGCCGCGTTTGGCGAGCGCGACGTCGAGGCCGAGCTCGGCGGCCATGCTGCCGGCGAGCCAGGCGACCTCCTTCGAGTGCTGGAGGATGTTCTGGCCGTAGCTCGTGCGCCACTTCATGCGCCCGACGAGCTTGAGCAGCTCCGGATGCAGCCCGTGGACGCCGGTCTCGTACGCCGCCTGCTCGCCCGTCTCGAGGATCGCCGTCTCCACTTCCTTCTTGGACTTGTTGACGACCTCCTCGATCCGCCCCGGATGGATGCGGCCGTCGCTCACGAGCTTCTCGAGCGAGAGCCGCGCCACCTCGCGCCGCACCGGGTCGAAGCACGAGACGACGACGGTGTCCGGCGTGTCGTCGATGATGACGTCCACGCCGGTGGCGAGCTCGAAGGCGCGGATGTTCCGCCCCTCGCGCCCGATGATGCGCCCCTTCATCTCGTCGTTCGGGAGCGCGACCGCGGACACGGTGGACTCGGCGGTGTGCTCGGCGGCGATGCGCTGGATGGCGAGCGCGACGATCTTCTTCGCCTCCCGCTCCGCGTTCCGGCGCGCCGCCTCGCGGATCTCGCGGACACGGTTCGCGGCCTCGGCCTGCGCCTCCTCCTCGAGCCGGTGAATCAGCTCGTCCTTCGCGTCCTGCGCGGACATGCCCGCGAGCTGCTCCAGCCGGCGGCGCTCCTCGCCGACGAGCTTGTCCAGCTCGGCCTGGCGGTCGGCGACGAGCTTCTCCTTGCGGCCGATCTCGCTCGCGCGCCGGCCGAGCTCCTTGTCGCGCTGCTCGAGCGCGTCGAGCTTCCGGTCGTGGGCGACGTCGCGCTCCGCGACGCGCCGCTCCTCGCGGTCGATCTCCTCGCGCCGCTGCCGGGCCTCGCGCTCCCACGCCTCGCGGGCCTTCATCACCTCTTCCTTGCCGGCGAGGACGGCGCTCTTGCGGAGCCCCTCGGCGTCGCGCTCGGCGTCGGCGACGATGCGGCGCGACAGCTCGTCGGCCGAAGTCTTGGCCGCCTGCTGCGCCGCCAGCTCTCTCGCCCGTCCGATTCTACGCCCTAAAACGAACGCAGCCGCGCAGGCGAGTAGTGCGACCACCCCCAGCGCGGCAATTGTCGCGGTCTGTGTCATTCGGATCTATGCTCCAGCGCGGCGCGCGCGCCGCGGGACGAGGGAAAGCACGACGGCGCCCTCGCGCGCGACCCGGCGCGCACCGCTCGTCCCAGCGCCGGCGGAAGATTTCCGCAGGGCGCGAGGAGGAGCGTGCTAACTGCAACGGGTGCTTGACGCTAGGGCCAACCGGGGCACTGGCACAAACTACGCCCGCCGGACGGCAAAGGCAACGGCGGCCTGGGCTCCGCGCCGCCCCGGGGCCCCTAGCCGCCGATCCCGTCCGCGGTGTGCGCCTCGACCCCGTCGCCCGGCGTGCCGCGCTTGGCGGGCGGCAGCCAGCGCCGCACCTCGCCGCTGAGCGAGTGCAGCGATGCCGTCACGTCGCCGTTGGCCTCCCGCGCCGCGAACAGCTCGTCGGCGATCTTCATCGCGGCGAGGATCGCCGCGCGATGCGGCTCGACGACCGCGGAGCCGTTGTTGGTGATCGCGCGGATCGTCCGGTCCACGTACTCGGCGATGGCGCGCGCGTGCTCGGGCGCGGCGTCGCTGCGGATCGTGTGCTCCTCGCCGAGGATCGTGACGCGAACGACGTGCTTGCGATTCGTCACTTCTCGCCTCCCGGCGCCTGATGGTGCTGCTGTCGCAGGAAGCGCACGCGGTCGATCATCTGGCGCGTGCGCGCCGTCGCGTCGTCGAGCCGTCGGCGCAGCCGCTCGTTCTCGCGCTCGAGCTCGGCCACGCGCGGATGCGGGGCCTCGCCGGCCGCCGCCCGAGACTCGGCGGCCGCCGCCGCCAGCTCGGCCTCCGCGGACTTCAGTCGGGTTTCGGCCTGGAGCGCCCGGCGCCGGAAGCCGGCGAGCTCGTCGCCGAGGTGCCGGACCAGCTGCTCGAGCTCGCGGAAGGCGGCCGACGCGGACGGATCGGCGCCGTCGAGCGGCTGGTCAGTCTTAGGCGCGTTGCTTGACACCGAGCTCGCTCTCGAGGGTGCGTAGGAGCTTCTCCCGACGGCCTTCCACTTCCTTCGTGCCTAGTGTGCGCTCGGGGTGACGGAACGTCAACCGCCACGTCAGCGCCCGCGCGCCGGCCGGCACGCCGGCGCCGCGGAACTCCGCGACCACGGCGAGGCTCTCGAGAATGTCGCCGCCGGCGCGCCGCATGACGCGCTCGACGTCGGCCGCCGGGACGGTGGTCGGCACGACGAGCGTGAGGTCGCGCTCCGCCGCCGGCGTCGTCGGCAGCGGCCGGTAGCGCGGCACGGCGGCCCGCGTTGGCGGCGCCGCGATGGTCCCACCGTGGACGTTCTCGCCCGCCGGCGCGACCGCGCCCGCCTCGATCGTCGCGAGGCGGAGCTCGGCGCCGAACGCCGGCGCGGCCCAGACCGGTGCGTCGAGCGGGACGCGGCGGACGCTGCCGCGCGTCTCGCCGTCCACCTCGATCGCCCAGAGCGTGTCGCCCTGTCCGACCGGCGACAGCACGACGGACGCGCGCGGGAACGCGCTCTCGGCGATCATCTCGCCCAGGGCCTTGGCGTCCCACTCGTCGAACGCCGGCGGCTCGTTCTCGGTGAAGTGCGGTGGGCGGCGCGCGCCCATGATCAGCGCCGCGATCCGGTACTCCTCGTTCGGCAGCTCTCCCGGCTTCGCGGGCGCGAACGCGGCGCCGATCTCGAACAGGCGCACGTTCCCCTGCATGTGCGTGAGATTGTACTCGGCGCGCCGCGCGAGCGATTCGAGGACGTTGGCGCGCAGGTGTGCCTCGTTCTCGGCAAGCGGGTTCAGCACGCGCACGTAGCCGTCGGCGCTACCCGCGACGAACGGCATCGCGCGCGTCTCGAGCAGGCCGGCGGCGACCAGCGCCTCGCGCACGCGCCGGCTCGTCGCGGCCAGCGGCGCCTCGGGGACGGTGCTGGCCCGGTACGGACGGAGGTCCGACGACAGCGCGTCGTAGCCGCGCAGCCGGGCCACCTCCTCGATGAGATCCACCTCGCGCTCGACGTCGGCGCGCCACGAGGGCACGGCGACCCGCAGGATGCCCGGTTCCTCGCCAGCGACGACCCCGAACCCGATGGACCCGAGCAGCCGCGCGCACTCCTCGGCCGGCACCGGGTCGCCGAGCAGTCGGGCGACGCGCGCGACGCGCAGATCGAGCGACCGCGCCGCGACGGGCGCCGGATACACGTCCACGGCCGGGCCGGGCGTGCCGCCCGCGACGGCGACGATCACCTGCGTCAGTCGCTCGAGCGCGAAGGGCGCGAGCTCGAAGTCCACCCCGCGCTCGAAGCGATAGCTCGCGTCGGTGGACACGCCGAGCCGGCGGCGCGTCGCGCGGGTGCGGCGCGAATCGAAGCGCGCCGACTCGAGGAAGAGGTCGCGCGTGGTCTCGGTGACCTCGCTGTCGGCGCCGCCGATCACGCCGGCCACCGCCTGGGCGCGGTCGGCGTCGGCGATGACGGTCATGGCATCGTCGAGCGTGCGCTCGACGCCGTCGAGCGTCGTGATGCGCTCGCCCGGGCGCGCCCGTCGCACGACGATCCGGCCGCCGCCGATCTTTGCCGCGTCGAAGGCGTGCATCGGCTGCCCGAGCTCGTGCATGACGTAGTTCGTCGCGTCCACGACGTTGTTGATCGAGCGCCCACCCACCGCCTCGACGCGCTCGGCGAGCCAGCGCGGGCTCGGGCCGACGCGGACGCCGCGGACCATGCGCCCCGCGTACCGCGGCGCGCCCTCGGCGTCGTCCACCTGCACTGCGATGTCGACCGACGGCGGCGGACCCGCGTCCGCCACGAGAGCGTCGGTGTCCGCCGCCGGAATCTCCGGAAGGTGCATCGGCAGACCCGTCGCCGCAGCGATCTCGCGCGCGAGACCCGCGTGCGAGAGCAGATCGGCGCGATTGGGCAGCACATCGACGACGATGCGCGTGTCGCCGCCGCCGACCGCGTCCACGAGCGGCGTACCCGGGGCGGCATCGGTCTCGAGCTCCCAGATCCCGTCTTCGTCCGCGCCCAGCCCGAGCTCGCGCTGGGAGCACAGCATCCCGTTCGAGAGGAAGCCGCGGATCTTTCGCTTCCCGAGCGTGAGGCCCGGCTTGCTCCCGCTCGCCGGCAGCGTCGTGCCGGACGCCGCGAACGGATAGAGCTTCCCCACGGCGACGTTTGGCGCGCCGCAGACGACGTCGAGCAGCTCCGGGCCGCCCGCATCGACCCTGTTCGCGGTCAGGCGCGTCTCGGGGATGGGCTGACTCTCGACGACGCGGGCGACGACGATGCCGGCCAGGTCGGCGCGCAACGGCACGAGCTCGTCCACCGTCGCGGTGCGCGACGTGATGAGGTCGCGGAGCGCGGCCGGCGTGAGGTCGAAATCGACGAAGGCGCGGAGCCAGTTATAGCTAGCGTTCATGAAGGAGCGGAGTCGGGGGTCGCGGGTCGGGGGTCGGGGCCGTTCCTCGGCGAGTGCCGCGCATACGCCCCGACCCCCGACCCCCGACCCGCTTTATTCGCCAAGTTGCTGAAGGAACCGCACGTCCGAGTCGTACAGCAACCGGATGTCCGGCAGTCCGTAGCGCGAGACGGCCATGCGGCCGGGGCCCATGCCGAACGCCCAGCCGGTGTAGCGCTCGCTGTCCACGCCCGCCGCCTCGAGCACGGCGGGGTGCACCATGCCGGAGCCGAGGATCTCGATCCAGCCCGTGCCCTTGCACACCGGGCAACCGGCGCCGTTGCAGGTGCCGCACTGCACGTCCATCTCCGCCGACGGCTCCGTGAACGGGAAGAACGATGGGCGGAAGCGCGTCGGACGCGCGCCGTAGAAGCGGTGCGCGAAGTGGTTGAGCGTCGCCTTGAGGTCGACGAAGCTGACGCCCTCGTCCACCGCGAGCCCCTCGATCTGCGCGAACATCGGCGCGTGCGACGGATCGAAGAAGTCGCGGCGGTACACGTTCCCCGGGATGAGCACGCGCACCGGCGGCTCGTAGCGCTGGAGCGTGCGCACCTGGACCGGCGACGTGTGCGTCCGCAGCACGACGTCGTCGCTCAGGTAGAGCGTGTCGTGCATGTCCATCGCCGGGTGGTCGGCCGGAAAGTTCAGCGCGGTGAAGTTGTACCACGCCGTCTCCGCCTCGGGGCCGAGGGCGACGGTGAAGCCCAGCTCGCGGAAGATCTCCTCGATCTCCTCGATGACGAGCGTGACGGGATGCTTCGCGCCCTTCCAGACGTGCCGAGCGGGGAGCGAGAGGTCGAGCGCGCTCGCACCGCCGCCGGCCGCCGCGGCGACGGCGCTCTCGAGCTGGCCGAGCGCGTCGGCGATGCCGGTCTTCATCGCGTTGAAGGCGACGCCGGCGGCGCGGCGGTCCTCGGCGGGAAGCGTCCGCAGCGCGCCCTGGAGCGCGGCGATGCGTGCGTCCTTGAGCGCGTTGAGCGCCCCCTTCGCCGCGTCCACGCGCGTCCCGCTCGGGTCGAACCCGCCGAGCAGATCACGCGCCTCGCGCTCGAGGCGGGCGCATTCGTCGAGGTAGTCCTGGAGTGTCACGGAAGCGATCGGAAGAGCGGAACGACGGAGCGCAGCGCGTCGAGTATCGAGGCGCGTGGCGACAAAAAAGTCCGCGGCGGCGGTGGACGTAAAGTCACACCGCCGCCGCGGAGATTCAACGCCGGGCGGCGCGATGCGCGCGCCCGGGCACGGCGTCAGGCCGCGGCGCTGAGCGCGGTGCGGACCTGCTCGGCGATCGCGGCGAACGCCTGCGGATCGCGGATGGCGATGTCGGAGAGGACCTTCCGGTCGATCTCGATGCCGGACTTCTTGAGGCCGTTGATGAAGACGCTGTAGCTCATGCCGTGCTGGTGCGCGGCCGCGTTGATGCGCGTGATCCAGAGGCGGCGGAAGTCGCGCTTCTTGTTCTTGCGGTCGCGATAGGCATAGCGCCAGCCGCGCTCGACGTTCTCCTTCGCGGCCTTCCACAGCTTGCTCCGGGCACCGAAGGCGCCGCGGGCGGCCTTCATCACCTGCTTCTTGCGCTTCAGGCGCGCGACGTTCGACTTGACGCGTGGCATCGGAGTGCTCCTTAGGCCTGAATGAGGCGCTTGATGTTCTTCGCTTCCCCGTTCGTCGCGACCGTGGTCGCGCGGCGGAGGTTGCGCTTCCGCTTGGACGACTTCTTGGTGAGGATGTGGCTCTTGAAGGCCTTGAGGCGGCGGACCTTCCCCGACGCCGTCACCGTGAAGCGCTTCTTCGCACCCTTGTGCGTCTTCATCTTGGGCATTGCACGCTCTCGCTAGTAGGCTCCTGTAATGAGCGACCCTGCCGGTCGCCCGCGACGCGCTCCCGACGCCCTTACTTGGGCGTGAGGATCATCGTCATCGACTTCCCTTCCATCTTCGCGTCGCTCTCGACCTTGGCGATGTCGGCGAGCTCCTGCCCAACCCGGTCCACCACCGCCTTCCCCAGCTCGGGGTGGGCGATCTGACGGCCACGGAACATCAGGGTCACCTTGACCTTGTTGCCCTCCTCGAGGAAGCGGCGCGCGTGGCGCGTCTTCGTCTCGAAGTCGTGGTCCTCGATCCCCGGCCGGTACTTCACTTCCTTGAGCTGGATGACGTGCTGCTTCTTCTTCGCGATGCGCGCCTGCTTCGCCTGCTCGAACTTGAACTTCCCGTAGTCCATGATGCGGACGACCGGGGGGCGAGCCATCGGTGCGACTTCGACGAGGTCGAGCCCCTGCTCCTGCGCGGCGGCGAGCGCGGCGTCGACTTCCATGATCCCCATCTGACTGCCGTCGGGCGCGATGACGCGGAGCGGGCTGATGCGGATCTGCCGGTTCACGCGAACGCGCTTGGTCGGGTCCTGAATAGGTCGAGCTCCTCGAAGAAGAATGGGTACGGCGGCAAAACAAAAACGCGGACCCTCGTTGAGGAGTCCGCGCACGCGCACACGTCGCCCGCCTGACGATGCGGGGACGCGCTCTCGATTGGGAACTCCTGCAGCTCTCTCGTGGCGTGCCTTGCACGCGAACGGAGGCCAGAGGGTGAGGCTCGACGCCGGCGAGCCTGCTTACCGTGTTGTGACTGCGAAAGTTAGACGGGGCCCGACAGTGCGTCAAGCCCGGCCCCGCGGCCAGCTCACGCGCCGCCGCCGCCCGCGTAGCTGACGTCGGCGACGAGGCCGTACGCCTTTCCGTCGTGCGCCACGTGCCCCCAGGCGTTCGTCGCGTCGTGCTCGAACACCACCACCCACTCCTCGGCCGCCGCCTGCGCCAGGATGCGCCGCTTCGTCTCGAGCGTCACCAGCGGCTCGACGTCGTAGCCCATGATCCAGGGCAGCGGCAGATGCGCGACCGTCGGCACGAGGTCGGCGATGAAGAACGCCTGCTCGCCGCCGCCGTCCACGAGGATGCTCTGGTGGAAGGGGGTGTGCCCCGGCGTCGGCACGGTGCGGATGCCGGCGACGACCTCGCGCTCGCCGTCCACGAAGTCGTAGAGCCCCGCCTCGGCGAGCGGCACGAAGTTGTGCGCGAAGTAGCTCGCCGCGGTCCGCTCGTTGGTGTGCGTGGCGTAGTGGTACTCGCCGGCCTGCACGACGTAGCGCGCGTTCGGGAACGCCGGCCGGATCGCGCCGTGCGCGTCGCGGTAGGTGTTGCCGCCGGCGTGGTCGAAGTGGAGGTGCGAGTTGATCACCAGGGCCACGTCCTCGACCCGGAAGCCCGCCGCGACGACGGCGTCCTCGAGTGCCGTGCGCCCGTCAGCGCCCCGGTTCTCGACGCCGTAGATCGCGTAGAACTTCTCGTCCTCCTTGTTCCCCGCCCCGCTGTCGATCAGCACCAGCCCGACGTCGTGCTCGACGAGCAGGCACCGCATGCCGAACTGGATGCGGTTGCGCTCGTCCGCGGGCAGGCGCCGCTCCCAGAGCGGCTTCGGCACGACGCCGAACATCGCGCCGCCGTCGAGCTTCTGGCCGCCGGCCTGGAGCGCGTGAACGGTGAAGCGCCCGATCGTGCGGCGCTGGACGAGAGGTTGCGGAGGCGTCATGGCAATCGAGTGGGCGGGGGCGGCTTGAGCGATCGCCGTCAGGCGGTCGTGTCCTTGTCGATCGGCGTCGGGAGCGCCGTGCGCCGCTTGCGGCCGCGCGCCGTACCGCCGCCGAGCAGCGCGTTGAGCTCGCCCCAGGTCCGGACGCCACGGTCCGAGGCATCGCGGAAGAGGCGTAGCAGGCAGTGCGCGGTCGCGACCGCGTCGCCCGCAGCGCTGTGGCGCCAGGGGCGCTCGCGCCCGTGCCGGCTCTCGAAGTAGTCGCGCGCGAACTCGTCGGCGCCGTAGTGATCGGCCACGTAGCCGAGCGAGCGGCTGCGAAGCTGCGGGAGCAGCTTCCGCGAGAGGCGCACCGTGCAGAGCTTCGGCCCGTCGAGCCGCTGGCCGCTGACGCGCGCCACCTCGGCCGAGACGAAGCGCCAGTCGAAGTTGACGTTGTGCGCGACGAACACGTGGCCCGAAAGTGCGTCGAGGACCTCCGGGTAGATCTCGGCGAACGGCTTCTTCCGCGCGACCATCTCCATCGTGATCCCCGTGAGCTTCATGATCATCGGCGGGATCGGCCGCTGCGGGTTCACGAGCGTCTCGTAGACCTCCTGCACCGCCCCATCGCGCACGACGACGGCGGCGATCTCCGTGATGCGGTGGCCCGTGTGCGGACTGCCGCCGGTCGTCTCCACGTCCACGACGGCGTACGAGAGAGCGTGGAGGGGCGTGTCCGGATCGGGGCCGGCGAGCGCCGGAGCGGTGCCGCCGCTGCCCGGCGCACGTCGGGCGCGCCGCCGCGGCTCCGTTACGGCGGGCTCGGCGACGCGCGGCGGCGCGGGTGCCGGCGCGGGCGAGGCCTTCCGGCGCGCGAGCCACTCGTCGAATGTCGGCACAGGCCGCTGGTCGGGGCGCGGCTCCGTACGCGCCTCGCCGAGCGCGAGCTCCGGCGCGGCGGTAGTCGCATTGCCCTGCGCCGCCGCGCGCGTAGCCGCCGGCGCGTCTGCCTGAA
>DATMHT010000573.1:0-1798 GCA_035554795.1 Gemmatimonadaceae bacterium
CGAAGGACGCGGTGATCGACACGGTCATCGTCAACGGCGCCGAGTGCGAGCCGTACCTCACCACCGATCACCGGATCATGGTGGAATACGCCGCGCGCGTGCACTTCGGCGTCCGCATCATGATGCACGCGCTCGGCGTCCGCCGCGCCATCGTCGGCGTCGAGCGCAACAAGCCCGACGCGATCGCCGCCCTCGCGCGCACCGTTCCTTCCGACCTCGACGTCACGATCCTCCCGCTGACGGTGAAGTATCCGCAGGGCGCGGAGAAGATGCTCATCAAGTCGGTGCTCGGCCGCGAGGTGCCGTCCGGCAAGCTGCCGGCGAACGTCGGCGCGCTCGTGCAGAACGTCGGCTCGGTCGCGACGCTCGCGGAGGTGTTCGAGACCGGGCTGCCGCTCGTCGAGCGCATCGTGACGGTGAGCGGCCACGGCGTCGCGCGGCCGGCCAACCTGATCGTCCCCGTCGGCACGAAGACGCGCGACCTGCTCGCCTTCTGCGGCGGTCGTACCGCCGACGCGGCCGAGGTGCTGTTCGGCGGGCCGATGATGGGCACCGCCATCGCGAACCTCGACACGCCGGTGCTCAAGGGGACGACGGGCGTGGTCGTGCTCACCCACGACGACGTGCGCGACCAGCAGTCGCTGCCGTGCATCCACTGCGGCCGCTGCCTCGACGCCTGCCCGATGTTCCTCAACCCGTCGCTGCTCGGCGACCTGGCCGGGGCGGGCCGCTACGAGGAGATGGCCGCGGCGCATCTCGCCGACTGCATGCTCTGCGGTTCGTGCAGCTACGTCTGCCCGTCGAACATCCCGCTCGCGCAGCTCTTCTCGCTGAGCAAGGCGGCGCTCAAGCGGCAGCCGCCGAAGGCGCAACTGCCGAAGGCGGTGACGCCATGACGCCCTCCACCAACGGCCGCGTCGCACCGAGCACGGAGCGGATCGCGCCCGCCACCCGCTACCCGCTGCCCGCGGCTCGCTCCGATCAGCTCGTCGTCGCCGCCTCCCCGCACCTGAAGGGACGCGACAGCGTCGCGCGGATCATGTGGACCGTCGTCGGCAGCCTCGTGCCGATCGTCGCCGCGGCAACGTACTTCTTCGGACCGAGCGCGCTGCTCGTCGTCGGCGCGGCGGTGGCCGGCGCGGTCGGCACCGAGCGACTCTTCGGGCGCGGCGGCTCCCTCGCCGACGGATCGGCGGCGATCACCGGCATCCTCCTCGGTCTGACGCTTCCCGCCGGAATGCCGCTCTGGATGGCGATGCTCGGCGGCGCCTTCGCGATCGGCTTCGGCAAGCTGCTCTTCGGCGGCCTCGGGTACAACATCTTCAACCCGGCGCTGCTCGGCCGCGCCTTTCTCCAGGCGGCGTTCCCGGTGGCGATCACGACGTGGCCGAAGTTCGGCGGCTCGTGGTGGGCACTGCGCGGCGACAACTTCGCGCTCCCGCTCATGAGCGCCCACGTGGACGCGATCACCGCGGCGACGCCGCTCGGGCTGATGAAGTTCGAGCACAAGGGCACGGTGCTCCTCGACCTCGCGCTCGGCACGACGGGCGGCTCGCTCGGCGAGACGGCGGGGCTGCTGATCCTCCTCTGCGGCGCCTACCTCGCGCTGCGCGGCTACCTCAACTGGCGCATCCCGGCGAGCATCCTCGCGACGGTGGCGCTGTTCGCCGGCGTGCTCCACGCCATCGACCCGGCGCGCTACGCCTCCGCGCCGTTCATGCTCTTCTCCGGCGGGCTGATGCTCGGCGCCGTGTTCATGGCGACCGACATGGTGACCGCGCCGGTCACCAACGGCGGG
>DATMHT010000574.1:0-2402 GCA_035554795.1 Gemmatimonadaceae bacterium
GGCGAAGGACGTCCTGCAGCCGCTGACGGACGTCGACCTCGCGTCCATCAAGTACTACCACTTCGCCGTCGGCACCGTCGCCGGCGTGCCGGAGGTCATCGTCTCCCGCACCGGCTACACGGGCGAGGATGGCTTCGAGCTCTACTTCGACGGCGCGCACGCGGCGACGGTGTGGCGCGCGCTCACAGCCGACGCGCGCGTCACGCCGGCGGGACTCGGTGCCCGCGACTCGCTGCGGCTCGAGATGGGCATGGCGCTCTACGGCAACGACATCGACGACACGACGACGCCGCTCGAGGCGAACCTCGCCTGGCTCGTCAAGATGAAGAAGGGCGACTTCGTCGGCCGCGACGCGCTCGAGCGCCAGAAGGCGGCGGGCGTGCCGCGCAAGCTGGTCGGCTTCACCACGGGCGAGCGCACCTTCCCTCGCCACGGCTACCCGGTCTTCCACGACGGCGCGCCGAGCGGCGTCGTGTGCAGCGGCACCGTGAGCCCGACGCTCAACACGCCGATCGGTACCTGCTACCTCCCCGCCGCCGCGGCCAAGGAGGGCACGACCTTCGAGATCGACATCCGCGGCAAGCGCGTGCCGGCGACGGTGGTGAAGCTGCCCTTCTACAAGAACGGGACGGTGTTGAAATAAGGGTCGGGGGTTGGGGGTCGGGGCTTGGTCTCGAGACTCGCCGAGCAAGAGCCCCGACCCGCGACCCCCCGACCCCCGAGCCGCCATCTCATGCGCCTCGCCATCCTCACCATCTCCGACGCCGGCGCGCGCGGCGAGCGGGCCGACGGCTCGGGCGACGCGGTCGCCGAGTGGGCGGCGCGGCGTGGCGACACGGTCGTGGCGCGCGACGTCGTGCCCGACGAGAGCGGCGTCATCGCGGCGCGGATCGCGGGCTGGTGCGACGCCGGCGAGGCCGACCTCGTGCTGACCACCGGTGGCACCGGGCTCGCGCCGCGCGACGTCACGCCCGAAGCGACGCGCGCGGTGCTCGAGCGCGAGGCGCCGGGAATCGCCGAGCGGCTGCGCGTGCTGTGCGTCGAGAGCTTCCCGCGCGCAGCGCTCTCGCGCGGCGTGGCGGGGACGCGCGCTCGCACGCTCGTCGTCAACCTTCCCGGCAGCACCGGCGGCGTGCGCGACGCGCTCGCCGCGCTCGAGCCGATCGTGGACCACGCCGTCGCGATCGTGCGCGACGAGCCGACCGAGCACAGCCCCGGCGCCGCCGCGCGTCGGGCCGTACGTTAGGCACTCATGAAAGTCCTGCTCACGCTCACCGACGTCGAGCCCGCGGTGCGGCTCAACAAGATGCTCGAAGCAGCCGATGTCGAGACCGAGGTCGTCTCGCCGCTCGACGACGTGCGCGCCGTGCTCGCGCGCCAGAAGCCCGATCTGATCGTCTTCACGGGCGAGCTTCGCGATCCGTCGAACGTCGCGCTCGTACGCGAGCAGCTCTGGGCCGGGCGCGCCGTCGTCGGGCTTGCGGACACCGACGATCCCGAAGCGCTCGAGCGGCTGCGCGGCGAGGGGTACACCGAGGTGTACGGCAAGCCGGCGAACCTCGACGAGGTGTTCGACGGCGTGCGCCGCGCCCTCGAGCGGCAGCGCCTCCAGCGGACGACGGGACTCCTCGGCGAGTCGGAGGCGATCCGCGAGGTGCTCGTGAAGGTCGAGCAGATGGCCCCCGTCACGAGCACGGTGCTGATCGAGGGGGAGAGCGGCACCGGGAAGGAGCTGGTGGCGCGCGCCATCCACGCCACCTCCCCGCGCGCGCAGCGGCCGTTCGTGGCGGTGGACTGCGGCGCGATCGCGGAGGGCGTGCTCGAGTCGGAGCTGTTCGGCCACGCGCGCGGCGCCTTCACCGGCGCGCAGACCGCGCGCCGCGGCCTCTTCGAGGAGGCCTCCGGCGGCACCATCTTCCTCGACGAGATCGGCGACGTCGGCCCGAACCTCCAGGCGCGGCTCCTGCGCGTCCTGCAGGAGGGCACGGTGCGGCCCGTCGGGACGAACGAGGCGCGGCCTGTGGACGCGCGCGTCGTCGCGGCGACGAACAAGGATCTCGAGCGGGAGGTGCGCGCGGGGAAGTTCCGCGAGGACCTCTTCTACCGCCTCGCGGTCGTGACGATCCGGATCCCGCCGCTCCGTGAGCGCCGCGAGGACATCGCGCTCCTCGCCGAGCACTTCGCGGCGAAGCACGGCAGCGGCAGCGGCTCCATCTCGCCCGCCGCGCGCGACCTCCTCGTCGCGTACCCCTGGCCGGGCAACGTCCGCGAGCTCGAGAACGTGATCGCGCGCGCGCTCGCGCTGAACGACGGCGGGGCGATCCTCCCGCAGGACCTCCCCGAGAAGCTGAGGACGATGGGAGCGCCGGGGCCGGTGGGCGTGAACCTCGCCCAGGGCGAGC
>DATMHT010000575.1:0-6620 GCA_035554795.1 Gemmatimonadaceae bacterium
CGCGTCTCGGCGTCGTTCGGGCCGATGTGGCGCGGGACGAAGCTGTCGGTCTCGGCGAGGGAAATCGGCTTGCTCGTGGTCGTCATCTGAGGCCTCGGGCGCGGGCGGAGACGGCGGCGCCGGACTGCGGCGCGCCGGCCGCGGGCCGGATCAACGGGCAGGGAAGGATCGTATGGGGCGCCAGCCGCGGACGGGCCCGGCGCCGGGCACCGGAAATGTAATCCGCCGGGACAGGATGTGCCGTCGGGCAGTAACCGGCTGACGCGCCGGCCGCGGGAGCGCGCTGATTCCCGGGTGGGGGGTCGGCGGTCGCGGCGCCTCGGACGCGGCGCGCGTGGGGTGACCGCGGCGTAGATTCGCCCCATGCGCTGGCGCCTCCTCTACACCCCCGAGCTCCCCGCCGTCGAGAACATGGCGCTCGACGCCGCGCTGATGGAGCGGGCGCGCCTCACGGAGGAGCGCGTCTTCCGGGTGTACACCTGGCGCCGACCGACCCTCTCGCTCGGTCGCAACCAGACCGCGCGCGGGCTCTACGACCCCGACACGGCGCGGGCGCGCGGCGTGGACGTCGTCCGCCGACCGACCGGCGGCCGGGCCGTGCTCCACCACCGCGAGGTCACGTACAGCGTCACCGGCCCGGCGGCGAGCGAGAGCGACGGCGAGTCGCTGCGCGATGCGTACGCCTCCATCAATCGTCTTCTGCTCGACGGGCTCCGCCGGCTGGGGGTGCGCGCCGACCTGGCGCGGCCGGCCGTGCGCGCGCCGCTGCCGAGCGGAGCCCCGTGCTTCGAGACGCCAACCGAGGGCGAGCTGGTCGTGGGCGCGCGCAAGCTCGTCGGGAGCGCGCAGTTCCGCGAGCAGGGCGCCTTTCTTCAGCACGGATCCATCTTGATCGACGACGACCAGCCGATGCTCGCGAGCCTGACCACGACGCCGGTCGCGCTGCCGCCGGCGGCGACGCTGCGGGACGCGCTCGACGGCCGGGCACCCGACGCCGCCGCGGTCGCCGCCGCGCTGTTCGCCGCGGTGCGCGAGCGCGAGGACGCCGGCGCCACGCCGCTCCTGCTCGACGCCGCGCTCGCCACCGCCGCCCGGCTCGCCGCCGCCCGCTTCGCCGCCGACGCCTGGACCTGGCGTCGTTAGGCGACCCCGCGCCGCGCTGTCGTCGTCACGCCGCCCACCGCCGCACCCGCCAGCTCGCCCGACCGCCCCGATCTCCGACATGTCCTCGACGATGCCGACACCGGCCGCTCCCCGCTCCGGTCGCTCCGACCCGAACTCCCGCCGCGCGGCGGCCGCCGCCGCGGCCGCCACGGCCGCGCGCCGCCGCCGGGTGGTGCTGGTCCTCGCCGCGGTCGCCGCGGCTGGCACCGTTGCCGCCGCCTGCGGCGGCCGGGGCGACTCGCGTACGCCGGCCGGCGGGGCAACGGGAGGCACGGTCGTCATCGCGGTCCCGGCCGACGTGGACGCGCTGCTCCCGCCGCTCGTCGCCAGCCTGCAGGGGAAGCAGGTCTCCGACTTCCTCTACGAACACCTCGCCGACATCGGCGCCTCGCTCAGCACCGCGGGCGACCGCGACTACACGCCGCGCCTCGCCGACCGGTGGGAGTGGGCGAAGGACTCGATGTCCATCGCCTTCCATCTGAACCCGCGCGCCCGCTGGCACGACGGCGTTCCGGTGCGCGCGGGCGACGTGCGCTTCACGCACCAGCTCTTCGTGAACCCGGTCGTCGGCTCGCCGGCGGCGCCCAACGTCGCGAACATCGATTCGGTGAGCGTGCGCGACTCGCTCACGGCCGTCTTCTGGTTCAAGCGGCGCTCGCCCGAGCAGTTCTTCGACGCGGCCTACCAGATGCCGATCGTCCCCGAGCACCTGCTGGCGAAGGTCGCGCCCGCCGACCTGCGGACGTCGGAGCTGGCGCGCAATCCGGTCGGCTCCGGTCCGTTCCGCTTCGTGCGCTGGACGCCCGGCTCGACGATCGAGCTCGTCGCCGACACGACGTACTACGGCGGCCGGCCGAAGCTCGATCGCGTCATCTGGACGTTCACGCCGGACTTCACGACCGCGGTGACGAAGCTCCTCACGGGCGAGGCCGACATCTTCGAGCCGCTGCGCCCGGAGAACGTCGCCGAGGTCGCGAAGAACCCGTCGCTGCGCACGGAGCCCTACGGCGCGCTCGACTACGGCTTCATGGCGTTCAACCTGCGCGACCACAAGAGCGCCCGCCCGCATCCGCTCTTCGGCGACCGCGCGCTCCGCCGCGCGCTCACCATGGCGGTGAATCGCCAGGCGATCGTGAAGAACGTCTTCGACACGCTCGGCGCCGTCGCGCTCGGCCCGTACACGCGCGCACAGTTCACCGCCGACTCGACGATCCCGCAGATCCCCTTCGATCTCGACGGCGCGAAGCGCGCGCTCGACTCGCTCGGCTGGCGCGACACCAACGGCGACGGCTACCGCGAGCGCAACGGCCGCCCGCTCGCCTTCACGCTGCTGACGCCGACGTCGAGCAAGAACCGCGTGCGGATCGCGGTGCTGCTCCAGGAGCAGCTCAAGGCGGCGGGGGTGAAGGTCGACATCGAGCAGATGGAGTTCAACGCGTTCATGCAGCGCGAGGTGAGCCGCGACTTCGACGCCGTCATGGGCGGCTGGCACCTCGACCCGAGCCCGGGCGGCGTGCGCCAGCAGTGGGGCACCGCCGGCTCGCGCGGCAAGGACGGCTCGAACTACTCGAGCTACGAGAGCCCGACGTTCGACGCGTACGTGGACAGCGCCCTCGTCGCGACCGACCCGGCGCGCGAGAAGGCGCTCTTCCGCCGCGCCTACGAGACGATCCTCGCCGACGCGCCGGCCGTCTGGCTCTACGAGCCCAGGCCGCTCATCGGCGTGCACTCGCGCCTCAGCCTCCCCGACCGTCACGCCGACGCGTGGTGGGCGGGCTTCGCCAGGTGGTCGGTGGCGCCGGGCAAGGAGATCCCGCGCGATCGCGTCGGCCTGCGCGCCGCGACGACGGCGGCGGCTCCGACGCCGGCTGCCGCGCCGGCCGGCACGCCGGCGCACTGACGCGGCCCTCGCGGTGACGAGCGCCGCCACCGGCGGCCGCACGCGAGGGTGGCGCCGCGTCGGGCGCGCCCTCCTGCGGCGCGCGCTCGGCGGCGCCGTCGTCGTCGCCGCCGTCGTCGCGCTGACGTTCGCGCTCGTCCACCTCGCCCCGGGCGACCCCTTCGGCGCCTCGCTCGAGAACCCGCAGATCACCGCCGCCATTCGCGCGCAGTGGCGGCACCAGTGGGGGCTCGACCGGCCGCTCTCCGAGCAGTTCGTGCGCTACGTGGCGAGCCTCGCGCGCGGCGACTGGGGCTACTCGTTCTCGCTGCACGAGCCGGTGCGCGACGCGCTCGCCCGCGCGCTGCCGAACACGCTCCTGCTCATGGGCATCGCCTACGTGCTGAGCTTCGGCCTCGGCGTCGCGCTCGGCGCGCTCCAGGCGGCGCGTCGCGGCTCGATCCTCGACCGCGGCCTCGGCGGCGTCGCGCTCTTCTTCTACTCGATGCCCGACTTCTGGCTGGCGTTGATGGTGATGCTGACGCTCGCCTACTGGATGCCCGTCTTCCCCACCTCGGGGATGGTGGACCCCGTCATGTACGCGTACTTGACGCCCGCCGAGCGGCTGGTGGACCGGCTGCGACACCTCGCGCTGCCGGCGCTGACGCTCTGCCTCATCTACACGGGCGCCGCCGCCCGCTACCAGCGCGCCGCCCTGCTCGACGCGCTCGCGTCCGACTACGTCCGCACGGCGCGCGCGAAGGGACTGCCGGAGGGCCGCGTGCTCGTGCACGCCCTGCGCAACGCCCTCCTGCCGACGATCACGCTCATGGGGCTCGCCTTCCCCGCCCTGCTCGGCGGAGCGGTGTTCGTCGAGAAGGTGTTCGCGTGGCCGGGCATGGGCTGGCTCGCCGTCAACGCCGTGAACACGCGCGACTACCCGCTCGTGCTCGCGAGCGTCGTCGTCGGCAGCGCGCTCGTGGTGCTCGGCTCCGCGCTCGCCGACGCCGGCTACGCCGCCGCCGACCCGCGGCTCCGCGCCGAGTGACGGCACCGGCGATGCGCCTCGGCGACCGACCGCTCGCGCGCCGCGTCCGCCGGCTCCTCGCGCGCCTGTTCGAGCGGCCGCGCGGCCGCGTCGCGACGGCCGGCGTGCTCGCCCTCGTCGTGGCCGCGCTGTTCGCGCCGCTGCTCGCGCCCTACGACCCGACGGCGCAGCTCGGCATCGAGACGCTCGCCGGCCAGGCGCCATCGCTCGCGCATCCGTTCGGGACCGACCCGTACAGCCGCGACGTCCTGAGCCGCGTGATGTACGGCGCGCGCATCTCGCTCGCCGTCGCCGTGCTCTCGACGCTCCTCTCGATCACGGTGGCGACGCTCTACGGCGCGGTCGCCGGCTTCCGCGGCGGGCGCGTGGACGCGCTGATGATGCGGTTCGTGGACGGCGCGATGGCGGTGCCGCGCGTGCTGCTCCTCCTCGCGGTCGGCGCGCTCTGGGGCGGGCTGACGACGCTGCAGCTCGTGCTGCTCCTCGGGCTGACGCAGTGGTTCCCGGTGAGCCGCCTCGTGCGCGCCGAAGTGCTCGTCGCGCGCAGCGAGGAGTACGTGACGTCGGCGCGCGCGCTCGGCGCGGGCGAGTCGCGCGTGCTGTTCCGTCACGTGCTCCCGAACGTGCTGTCGCCGGTGCTCGTCGCCGCGATGATCGGCGTCTCGAACGTCATCACGCTCGAGGCGGGGCTGTCGTACCTCGGCTTCGGCATCCGGCCGCCGGCGCCGAGCTGGGGCAACATCATCCAGGACGGCTCCGATCAGGTGGCGGCGCTCTGGTGGGTCTCGCTCTTCCCGGGCCTCGCGATCGTCCTCACCGTCGCCTGCTTCACCGCCCTCGGCGACGCCTTGCGCGACGTGATGGACACGAGGCAGGTTGACGGGCGATGAGAGCGGGTAACGGGTAAGGGGTCGGGCTCCGCGCCTCCCTTACCCTGATCCGTCGCCCTTTACCCGTTACCCGTTACCCATGGTCTCCACCCACGCACCGTGACCGAGCCCACTCCCCTCCTCTCCGTCCGCGACCTTCGCACCTACTTCTACACGAGCGCCGGCGTCGCGCGCTCGGTGGACGGGGTGTCGCTCGACGTGTATCCGCGCGAGACGGTCGGCGTCGTCGGGGAAAGCGGGTGCGGCAAGTCGGTCACGGCGCTGTCGGTGCTGCGACTGATCCGGCCGCCGGGGCGCATCGAGCCGGGGAGCCGGATCGCGCTCGATGGGCGCGACATCATGGCGATGGACGACGCCGAGCTGCGCGCGGTGCGCGGCAACCGGATCGCGATGATCTTCCAGGAGCCGATGACCGCGCTCAATCCGGTCTTCACCGTCGGCGACCAGATCGCCGAGGTGGCGCGCGTGCACGCCGGCGACTCGCGCAAGGCGGCGTGGGCGCGCGCGGTCGAGATGCTCGAGCTGATGGGGATCCCGTCGCCCGCCGAGCGCGCGACGCAGTACCCGCACCAGCTCTCGGGCGGCATGCGGCAGCGCGTGATGATCGCGATGGCGCTCGTGATGCACCCCGCCCTCGTCATCGCCGACGAGCCGACGACGGCGCTCGACGTCACGATCCAGGCGCAGATCCTCGAGCTGCTGGCGCGGCTGCAGGCGGAGCTCGGCACGTCGATCCTGCTGATCACGCACGACCTCGGCGTCATCGCCGAGACGGCGAAGCGCGTCGTCGTGATGTACGGCGGCGAGGTGGTGGAGGAGGCGCCGGTGCGCGAGCTCTTCGCCGGCGCGCACCATCCCTACACCGAGGGGCTGCTGCGGGCGATGCCGCGCGTCGGCCAGGAGCGCGAGCGGCTGGCGGTGATCCCCGGCACCGTGCCGCCGCCGACCGCGTGGCCCACCGGCTGCCGCTTCCGCGACCGCTGCCCGTACGCGTGGGAGCGGTGCGAGCACGAGCACCCGCCGCTCTATCAGATCGCCGGCGCCCACGCGTCGCGCTGCCATCTGGCCGAGGAGCCGGAGCGGCGAGCGCATCCGCACGAGCCGTTGGTGTTGCAGAGGGGGGTGGCGTGATGCGAGGTCGGGTCGGGGGTCGGGGGTCGGGGGTCGGGGCGTTCGTTCGAACGGCGCATGTCGCCGAGTGGAGGCTTTCATGACGGCCGGAGTTCTCGAGTCGGCAGCCCCGACCCCCGACCCCCGACCCCCGACCCCGCTCCTCTCCGTTCGCGACCTCACCAAGCACTTCCCCATCAAGCACGGCCTCTTCGGTCGCACGGCCGGGGCGGTGCGGGCGGTGGACGGAGTGTCGTTCGACGTCGCCGCGGGCGAGACGCTCGGCGTCGTCGGCGAGAGCGGCTGCGGCAAGACGACGACGGGGCGCTGCATCCTGCGGCTCATCGAGCCGACCGCGGGTGAGGTCCGCTTCGACGGCGCGGACGTCCGCGCGCTCGGCGCCGGCGACCTGCGGCGGCTCCGGCGGCAGATGCAGATCGTCTTCCAGGACCCGTTCTCGTCGCTCAATCCGCGGATGACCGTCGGCGCGATCGTGCGCGAGGGGCTCACGATCCACCGCCTCGCCGAG
>DATMHT010000576.1:0-17373 GCA_035554795.1 Gemmatimonadaceae bacterium
TGCGGGAAGCTGACGACGTCGAGACCGAGCGCGGCTCCGAGCAGCGCGAGCGGCAGCAGATCGGCGAGCGAGAGCAGCATCGTCGTCTCCCGTCACCTGTCCGTGCGCGAGTCGAGCACGTCCTCGAGCGGCACGGCCCGCGCCGCCGGAACGTCCTGCGCCGTCACGACGACGCCGCTGCGCGCGATCGCGCGGAGCGCATCTTCCTCGGCCGGCGAGAGGAAGACGTAGCGCAGCCGCTGCACGCGGTCGGCCCGATGGTGGACGCCGCCGACGTTGATGGCGCGGATCGCGCCGACGCCCGCGACGAGCCGCCGCATCGTGTCGATGTTGCCGGTCAGCAGCAGTCCCGGACGCGGATCGCGCTCGAACTCGGCGTGGCGGCGCACCGCACCGTCCACCGACTCGAAGAACACGTCCATGCCCGGCGGCACGCCCATGCGGTAGAGCTCCTGTTCCCAGTCGCTGGCGGCGACGTCGTCGTCCACCAGGACGATGAAGCGAAGGTCGAGCGGCTGGCCCCAGCCGACGACGACCTGGCCATGGATGAGCCGGTCGTCGATCCGGTAGAGCTCAACGGCCACCGGTCGTCCCCCTCGCCGCGCCCGGCACGCCGGCTCCGTTCACCGTGATCATCGCCGCGCGTCCCTTGTCGGTCGCGTGCAGCGCCGCGTCAGCCGGCGGCTCGGAGGAATGGAAGAGGAAGTCGAGCAGGCACGGCAGGTTCGCGCCGGTGACGAGCACGACGTCCGGCCGGTCGCGCAGGACGCGGCGCGCGGCGATCGTGCAGCTTCCCGCCGGCAGGTCGGTGAAGACGACGAGTGCGCCGCTCTCGATGAGGCGCTCGCGGAGCACGCGCTCGATCTCGTCGCCGCCAAGGGTGCGGATGGAGAGCGGCACGAAGACGTCGGCGCGCCCGGTGATCTGCTCGACCGCCGAGATGAGGCCGACGGCGAACTCGCCGTGGCCGGCGACGACGGCGCGCGCGCCGCCGGCGCGAGCGACGGGCCCGTGCGCGCTACTCGTCATCTTCCTGGAGGTACTCGCGGACGTTGGCCGGCGGCGCCATGCGCACGTCGGAGGCGTCGCGCATGCGGGTGATGAGGCGCCGGTTGAACGCCTCGGCCGCGTCGTGGCCGCTGTAGCGCAGCAGGTGGTTCATCGCGATCACCTCGGCGATCACCGTGATGTTCTTTCCGGGGTTGAGCGGGACCGTGATCTTCGGGATCGGCACGTCGAGGATGGTCGTCGTCTGGCCGTCCAGCCCCGTGCGGTCCACCACCGCCTTCTGGTCCCACTCCTCGAGCTGGACGACGACCTCGATGCGCTTCTGCTGGCGCACCGCGCGAATGCCGAAGATCGCCGGCACGTCGATGAGCCCGACGCCGCGGATCTCCATGTAGTGCCGCTGCAGCTCGTGGCCGCGGCCGATCAGGACGTCGTTGCCGCGCCGGGTGGTGATGACGAGGTCGTCGGCGACGAGGCGGTGGCCGCGCTCGACGAGGTCGAGCACGCACTCCGACTTGCCGATGCCGCTCTTGCCGACGAACAGCAGCCCGACACCGAAGATGTCGGCGAGCGAGCCGTGGAGCGTCGTCGTCGGCGCGAACTCCTCCTCGAGGATCGGCTTGATCCGCCGGTAGAACTCGTTCGTCTTCAGCGTCGAGCGCAGCACCGGGATCCCGGCCGCGGCCGCGTGCTCGCCGAGGCCGGGCGGCAGATCCTGCCCCTTGGTGACGAAGACGCAGGGAATGTCGAACGAGAAGTACAGCCCGAGGACGCGCTCGCGCTCCGCGTCGTCGAGCGACCGCAGGTAGGTGACCTCGGTCTCGCCGAAGACCTGGAGTCGCTCGTACGGAAAGCGGTTCACGTAGCCGGCGAGCGCGAGCCCGGGGCTCGAAACGTCCGCGGTCCTGATCTCCCGATCGAGACCGCAGGGGCCGCCGACCTGCTCGAGGTGCAGCGTGCCGCGCACCTGCTCGAACAGGCGGCCGACGGTCAGCGGGCGGCTCAGCGCACACCTCCCGTCGCTCGGCGGCGGCCACGCCCGCCGCCGCACTGCGCGGAGAGACGCGCAGCGGCGGCGGCGAGCGCCGGGCCGAAGAAGCGGTCGGAGCCCTCCGCGATCAGACGCCGGTTGCGCCCCGCGTGCAGCACGAGCTCGACGCGGCGCAGGCGGCCGTCCTGCTCGAAGCGGACGACCGCGTCCACGGCCTGGCCGGCGCGCCGGGCAACCTTGCGGATCGTGCGGACGGCGCGCTCGCGCATGTGGTCGGAGATCTCTGCGTGGTGTGCTTGAAAGACGATGTCCACCGGCTCCTCCGTCGTTCGGCTACGCCCTGCGACTCCCTGCTACGCGCTACGACACCCGTTCCTACGCCCCGCTCGCCATCCCCGCGACGCTGGGCGTGTCGTCGCCCGGCGGTGCCGACCGCGGCACCGCCTGCTGCCGCACGAACTGGGCGAGGTGGGCCTCGGTCTCGAGCGCCGCCCGCTCCCACGTGAAGCTCTCGGCGAAGCGTCGCCCGTTGACGCCCAGCGCCGACACGAGCTCGGGCGAGTCGGCGAGACGCGTGAGGGCAGCCGCCATCGCCGCCGTGTCGCCGTGCGGGACGAGGAAGCCCGTCTCGCCGTCGCGCACCGACTCCCGGATGCCGGGCGAGTTCGACGCGACCACCGGCGTCCCGCACGCCGCCGCCTCGAGGTTCGTGATCCCCCAGCCCTCCTTGGGCGACGCGAACGCGAGCGCCCAGGCCCGGCGCAGCAGCGCCACCTTCTCGTCCTCGCCGATACGCCCAAGAAACCGCACGCGCCCGCCGAGGTCAAGCGAGGCCGCGAGCCGCTCGAGCTCCGGGCGGTAGTCGCCGCTGCCGGCGATCTCCAGCGTCGCCGTCGGATGGCGCATCGCCGCGAAGGCACGGATGACGAGATCCACACCCTTGTACTTTTTCAACCGCCCGAGGTACGCGAACAGCGGCACCGGCGACCGCGTGCCGGACGCGGGCGTGTAATGGGCGGTGTCGATCCCGCAGTAGATGACGCGCACCTGGTCGCGCGGGATCCCCCGCTCGGCGAGATCGTCGGCCGTGCTCTCGCTGATCGCCTCGAACGGCACGTGGCGGTAGACGCGGCCGAGCGGACGCTCGGCGAGCCAGACGGCGGCGGCGAGCGGCGCGGCCAGCTCCTGGAACACCGTCCCGCCGAACAGGTGCGGGACGACGGCGACGACGCGCCGCGCGCCCCAGAACGGCGTGTAGAGCGGCGCCTTGTTGATGTCCTCGACGAGGACGTCGTGCCCGACCGCGCGCAGATTGCGCCGGTAGTAGCGCCGCGCGAGGAACGCGAACGTCTGGCGCGTGCCGACCCGGTGCACCTCCATGCCGTCGATCGTCGCTCGAGGCGCGCAGCCGGGCCAGCCACCGCAGAGGAGCGTGACGTCGTGGCCCGCGCGCGCGAGGCGCCCGAAGATCTCGTGCAGATGGATCTCCGCGCCGCCCGCGAGAGGGTTCTCGATGTCCTGCCAGTTGACGAGGAGGAGCTTCAAGAGAGACTGCGGGTCGGGGGTAGCGGGTCGGGGGTCGGGGCGTGAACGACCTCGGGAGGCACCGAGCGGCAGTCCCGACCCCCGACCCCCGACCCGCTCTCGCCGCGCGAGTCGCGCCGACTCACAGCCGTCCCGCCTTCCTCGCCAGCGCGTCGAGCACGCCGTTGACGAACTTGGCGCTGCGCGCCGTGCCGTAGCGCTCCGCGAGACGCACGGCCTCCTGGATGACGACGCGCGGGGGCGTCTCGCCGGCGGCGAGCTCCGCGGCGCCGATCCGCAGCACCGACCGCTCGACGGCGCCGAGGCGGCCGAGGCGCCAGTTGGTCGTCACCTCGGAGAGGTCGGCGTCGATGTCGCGGCCGCTCTTGGCGACGGTGCGCACGAGCAGGCCGGCGAGACGGCGCTCGTCGGGCGGCACGGCGAGGTCGTCCCAGATCTGGCTGGCGACCCGGTCGAGGTCGCGCTCGCCGCGCATGTCCCACGCGTAGAGCGCCTGGAGCGCGCGCGCCCGGGCACGCGTCTCAACTCGCGTACGCGCCATCACCCGACTCCGCGTCGTCCTCGTCGCCCTCGTCGTCCGCCGGGCCGGCCGCGGCGTGCAGCCGCTCGAACAGGTCGGCCATCTCCATCGCGGCGAGCGCGGCGTCCCATCCCTTGTTGCCGTGCTCGCCGCCCGCGCGCGCCTCGGCCTGCGCCATGTCGTCGGTCGTCAGCAGCCCGAAGCCGATCGGCACGTCGAAGTCGGCGCTGGCGGCGGCGAGCCCGCGCGACGCTTCACCGGCGACATAGTCGAAGTGCGGCGTGTCGCCCCGCACCACCGCACCGACGGCGACGAGCGCGTGATAGCGCTCCGTGCCGAGCAGCGCGCGCGCGGCCGCCGGCAGCTCCCACGCTCCGGGCACCCAGACGACGTCCACGTCGTCGTACGACGCGCCGTGCCGCATGAGCGCGTCCATCGCGCCATCCACCAGCTTCTGGGTGATGTGCTCGTTGAAGCGGCTCGAGAGCACCGCGAAGCGGCGGCCGCGACCCGTGGGAGTGCCGGAGAATTCTGCCATAGTCCGGGGAATAAAGCGGGGCGCGGGACGATGGACAACGGGCGAGCCCGAGCCCCGACTACTCGACCACTCGCAGCAGGTGTCCGAGCTTCGCCCGCTTCGCCTGCAGATAGCCGGCGTTCTCGTCGGTCTCCTTCGGCACGATCGGCACGCGCTCGCCGATGGTCAGGCCGTAGCCTTCGAGGCCCACGAGCTTGCGCGGGTTGTTCGTGATCGGGCGAATGCTCGTCAGGCCGAGGTCGAGCAGGATCTGCGCGCCGATGCCGTAGTTGCGCAGGTCGGGCTTGAAGCCGAGCGCCTCGTTGGCCTCGACCGTGTCGGCGCCCGCGTCCTGGAGCGCATACGCCTTCAGCTTGTTGAGCAGTCCGATCCCCCGCCCTTCCTGGTCGAGGTAGACGATCACGCCGCGTCCCGCCTCCGCGATCATCGTCATCGCCGTGTGCAGCTGCCAGCCGCAGTCGCAGCGCATGGAGTGGAAGACGTCGCCGGTGAGACACTTCGAGTGCATGCGCACGAGCACGTCGGTCGCGCCGGTGGTGTCGCCGTAGACGAGCGCGACGTGCTCGTGCGTGTCCACGTCGTTCCGGTAGCCGATGATGTGCCACTCGCCGAAATCCGTCGGCAGGCGCGCCTCGGCGACGCGGTGCACCAGCCGCTCGGTGCGCAGCCGGTACGCGACGAGCTGGGCGACGGTGATGAAGGACAGCCCGTTCTCGGCGGCGAACCGCTCGAGGTCGGGGCGCCGCGCCGTGCTCCCGTCCTCCTTGAGGATCTCGCAGATCACGCCGGCGGGATAGAGCCCGGCGAGGCGCGCCAGGTCCACCGCCGCCTCGGTGTGGCCGACGCGCTGGAGCACGCCGCCGTCGCGCGCGCGCAGCGGGTGGATGTGCCCCGGTCGGCGCAGATCGCTGCGCACGGTCGCCGGGTCCACCGCCACCTTGATCGTCGTCGCACGATCGTGGGCGCTGATCCCCGTCGTCACGCCGAAGCGCGGCGCGGCGTCGATGCTGACGGTGAACGCCGTGCGCATCGCGTCGGTGTTCTCGCTGCCCTGCGGCTCCAGGCCGAGCTGGTCGACGCGTTCACCGGGCAGCGCCAGGCAGATCATCCCCTTCGCGCGCAGCATGAAGTTGATCATCTCCGGCGTGACGAGCTGCGCCGCGCAGATGAGGTCTCCCTCGTTCTCGCGGTCCTCGTCGTCCGCGACGACGATGAACTTCCCGGCGCGGAGGTCGGTGACGGCTTGCTCGATGGCGGCGAAGGGCATGGTGTGCGGTCTCTTTGAAGGGCGCGTCAAGCGTAGCGCGATGCGCGGAACGCGGTGAGCTACGCGCTACGCGCTACGCTCATTCTGTCCAGATACGGCGCGACCAGCTGCCGAACGTACTTCCCGACCACGTCGCCCTCGACGTGAACCCGGTCGCCCGGCGCGAGCGCGCCGAGCGTCGTGTGGCGGAGCGTGTACTCGATGATCGAGAGCTGGACGACGTCGTGCGCCGGCAGGTCGTTCACGGTGAGGCTCACGCCGTCCACCGTGATCGAGCCGTGCGGCACCAGCAGCTCGGCGAGATCGGCCGGCAGCGCGACGTCGATGAGCCGCGCGTCGTCCCGGTCGCCCACCCTGACAACGCGCCCGACGCCGTCCACGTGCCCCTGTACGAGGTGCCCGCCGAGCCGGTCGCCGAGCCGCAGCGCGCGCTCGAGGTTCACCCGCGTCCCCACCGCCCATTGGCCGATGGTCGTGCGGTCGAGCGTCGTGACGACGGCGGCGACCGTGAACCAGCCCGGCGCCCGCTCGCGAACCGTCAGGCAGGCGCCGTTGAGGGCGATGCTCTCGCCGTCGGCGAGATCGTCGTAGCGGCACCGGACGGCGAGCTCGCGCCCGGCGTCCGCGTCGCTCACGCGCTCGATGATGCCGACGTCGTCAACCAGTCCGGTGAACAGGGCTCGCGGGGAGGGCGTATACGGTCATGAGATCGTCGCCGAACGTCCGGCGCTCGATCACGGGGAGCCGCCGCGCGTCGGACACCGGGCGAGGTGGGACACGCGAGAACGCGCCCACCGCGCCCGCGCCCAACACGAGCGGTGCCTGGAAGATAATAAGTCGGTCCACCGCGGCGCGCCCGAGGAGCGCACCGGCGACGCCGGCGCCGCCCTCGACGAGCAGCGAGCGCGCCCCCCGTGCGCGCAGCGCACGCAGCGCCGCGTCGAGGTCCTCCTCGACCAGCACCGCCACGCCCCAGTCCCGCAGCGCGCCGACGCGCGCGGCGCCCTCCGCGTCGCTGACGGCGGCGCGCTCGGCCAGCACCACCACGGGGACCTCCCGCGCCGTGCGCGCGAGCGTGCTCCCGAGCGGCAGCCGCGCGGCGCGGTCGAAGACGACGCGCGTCGGCGCGACGCGGGGCGCTTCCCATTCGCGCACCGTGAGCGACGGGTCGTCGGCCAGCACCGTGCCGAGCCCGACGGCGACGGCGTCGGCGCCGGCGCGGAGCCGGTGCACCTCCCGCCGCGATTCGGCGCCGGTGAGCCAGACGGGTCCGCGCGGCGGCTCGTCCCCGGGCGCGGCGGCGATCGCGCCGTCGAGCGAGACGGCGAGCTTGAGCGTGACCCACGGCCGGTCGCCGGGGACCATGGCGTGGAAGAAGGGCGCGTTCAGCTCGCGCGCGACCGCTTCCTCGACGCCGATCGCGACCTCGACGCCCGCGGCGCGAAGCCTGGCGGCCCCGCCACTCGCCACCGGGTTGGGATCGGCCACGGCGCAGACCACGCGCCGCACGCCGGCGGCGATGAGCGCGTCCGCGCACGGCGGCGTCTTGCCGTGGTGCGCGCACGGCTCGAGCGTGACGTACGCGGTCGCGCCGCGGGCTCGCTCGCCGGCGCTCGCGAGCGCCTCGACCTCGGCGTGCGGCCCGCCGAAGCGCGCGTGAAAGCCCTCGCCGACGATAACGCCATCGCGCACGATCACCGCTCCGACCATCGGGTTCGGCGCCGTCTGTCCCCACCCACGGTGCGCGAGCGCGAGCGCCCGCCGCATGTGCTCGGCGTCCTCCTCGTCAGGCGGCGGGGGCGGCGGCGGGACGGGCATCGGGGCAATATGGCGAACGCGGCGGGAAAAGACGAAGCCGCCCGGCGCTGCGAGAGCGCCGGGCGGCTTCCGATCGGAGCGTGCGGCTCAGAAGCCGAACTTCACGCCGAGCGAGCCGTAGGTGCGGGCGTCGTTCGCCTTGGCCGAGCCGAACGTGTTGTACGTCTGCAGGTCGCCGCCCGACACGCGCCCGATCTCCGCGACGGCGCGGAAGAGGAGCACGTTGAACGAAAGGTCGGCGAAGTAGTTCGTGCGCGTCAGCGACTGGTCGAACGTCGCCGCCTGGCCGCGGGCGCGCGTGTACACGAGCGGCGCCACGGGCACCGCCACGTCCATGTCGAGGTTCGCCTTCGAGTCGTACTTGTCCTGGCCGCCGCCGACCGCGAGCCCGAAGAGGAGGAGCTTCTTGCTCGCGACGACGCGCCACGCGGTCGTCTTGAGCGACAGGCCGCTGACGCCGATCGTATCGCGGTTCTGCGCGTCGGCGCCGGTCACCATGCCGCGGACGTTCATCGTCGGCAGGTCGCGGCGCAGGTACGTCACCGACACGCCGGGGACGAGCAGCGTCTCCTGCAGCAGCCCGACGCGCGCGCCGTAGCCGAGCTTGAACGAGCCCTCGGGCGTCTTCACGCTGACGTCGTTGTTCGAGTACTCGGGGATGTAGCTCGCGGTGCCGAGGAGGTCCACGCCGCCGACGTTCGTGAGGCCGAGCGGGAGGCCCTTGAAGACGCCGATCGCGGCGTCCACCGCCGGCGCGCCGAGCACCTGATCCTTGGCGCCGAGATCGCTCTGCGCGGCGCCGCTCGTGCTGACGCTCACGTTGTTGAACGTCGGCAGCGTCCCCTTGATCGCGTTGGCGCGGAGACCGACCGAGAAGTGGCCGAGGCCACCGAGCGTGCCGCCCTGGCCGAGCACCGCGTTGCCGCCGGCGATGGACGTCCCGAGCTGCGGGGCGACGAAGTTGAAAAGGTCCGTGGACTTCTGGCAGGCGTCCTGGACGGCGGCGTCCTGCGACGCGCACTGCGGCGACACCGTGCCCTGCGCCAGCGCGGGCGACGCGGCGATGGCGGCGGCGGCGATGGCGAGCGCGCCGCTGGCGAACGAACGAGCCTTCATGGAGGAGCTCCTAGGTGAGGTTGACCTGACCCGAGCCGCGCGTGACGCGGCCGAGGGTCCACGCAGGGACGCCCGCGTCGCGGGCGCTCGCCATGACGGACTCGACCGACGCAGCGTCGGTGATGACGACCATTCCGACCCCCATGTTGAACGCGCGGAACATCTCGTCGCGCGCCACCCCGCCCGCGGCCTCGAGGGCCTGGAACAGGGGAGGGATCGTCCAGCTTGCCGTGTCGACCACGGCGTCGAGCGTATCGGGCAGCGCGCGGTTGAGGTTCCCGGGCAGCCCGCCGCCGGTCACGTGCGCCATTGCATGCACCGCGCCCAGCACGGGTCGCAGTGACGCGAGATACGAACGGTGTACGGCGAGCAGCACATCGGCCGCCGACCGCCCTTCCGGGTCGCCCGGGAAGGCATCCGCCGGCCGCAGCCGCATTCTCTCTGAGACGATGCGGCGGGCGAGCGAGTAACCGTTGGTGTGCAGCCCGGAGCTGGCCAGCCCGACCAGGACGTCCCCGTCGCGAACGCGCTCGGGGCCGAGCACGCGGTCCTCCTCGACGTAGCCGACGATGAAGCCGGCGAGGTCGAAGTCGGGCGGCGTGTAGACGCCGGGCATCTCGGCGGTCTCGCCACCGATGAGCGAACATCCGTTCTCGCGGCAGCCGGCGGCGACGCCGGCGACCACGCCCTCGACGGCGGCCGGCTCGAGCTTGCCGAACGCGACGTAGTCGAGGAAGAAGAGCGGCGTCGCGCCCTGGACGAGGATGTCGTTGACGCAGTGGTTGACGAGGTCGTGCCCCACCGTGTCGTAGCGGCCGGCCTCGATCGCGACCTTCACCTTGGTACCGACACCGTCGGCGCTCGCGACGAGGAGCGGCTTCTTCGCCTCCGGCGGGACGCGGAACATCCCGCCGAAGCCGCCGAACGCGCCACGCGCCCCCGCGGTGAAGGTGGACTCGACGAGGCGCTTGATGCGCCCCTTCGCGTCCTCGGCGGCGTCGATGTCGACGCCGGCGCCGCGGTAGTCCAGCGGCGCGCTCACGCGCTCGCCGCCGCCTCGGCGGCCTCCGCCTCGAACGTGACGAGACGGTGGAAGTCGCGCACCCGGCGCTCGATGTCGGCAGCGGTGATCTCCATCAGCCGCCCGGTGGAGAACTTCTCGACCGCGAACGAGCCCATCGCCGAGCCGTACACGACCGCGCGGCGCAGGCTCGACTCGCTCAGATCGCCGGTGCGCGCCAGGTAGCCGATGAAGCCGCCGGCGAACGAGTCGCCCGCGCCTGTCGGGTCGAAGACATCCTCGAGCGGGAACGCCGGCGCGAAGAAGATGCTGCTGCCGTGGAACATGAACGCGCCGTGCTCTCCCTTCTTGATGATCACGTAGCGCGGGCCGCGCGCCATGATCCACCGCGCCGCCTTGACGAGGTTCGCGTGCTCGGTGAGCTGGCGCGCTTCTCCGTCGTTGAGCGTGATCAGGTCCACGCGCTTGAGCAGCTCGAGCAGGTCGGGGCGGCGGCTCTCGATCCAGAAGTTCATCGTGTCGCACGCGACCAGCCGCGGCGACTCGACCTGGCTCAACACCTCGATCTGGAGCCGCGGATCGATGTTGGCGAGAAAGACGAACGGCGCGCTGCGGAACTGCGCGGGGATCTTCGGCCGGAAGTGCGAGAACACGCCGAGGCGCGTCTCCAGCGTCTCGGCCGAGTTGAGGTCGTGGCGATAGCGGCCGCGCCAGCGGAACGACTCGCCGTCCGCGCGCTCGAGCCCGGCGAGGTCCACACCGCGCTCGGCGAGCGGCGAGAGCTTGTCCACCGGATAGTCGGAGCCGACGACGCCGACGAGCTGCACCGGCGTGAAGTGGCTCGCCGACGCCGAGAAGAACGTCCCCGACCCGCCGAGGACATCGTCGGCCTTGCCGAACGGAGTTTCGACGGAGTCGAGGGCGACGGATCCGACGACGAGGACTGTCATGAAGTCTTGTGTGAGGGAGAGTCTCAGGAAGGCGGGTCGGGGGTCGGGGGTCGCGAGTCGGGGCCAATCAACGACAGCCCCGACCCGCGACCCCCGACCCGCCGTTCACATCCGCTCTGGCGCCGTGATTCCCAGCAGCGCCAGTCCGTTCGCGAGCACGACCTGCGCCGCGCGGGCCAGCACGAGGCGGGCGCGCATGATCGGCTCGGGCTCGCCGAGCACGTGGTGCTTGTGGTACCAGCCGTGCGCGAGCTGGGCGGTGTCGTGCAGGTACGTCGCGATGCGCTGCGGCTCTAGGCCCTCGGCCGCGCTCGCGACCGTGGCCGGGAAGTCGAGGAGCGCCTTCGTCAGCTCGCGCTCGGCCGGCTCGGCGAGCACGGCGAGGTCCACGCCGTCGGCCGAGAAGGTCGAGCGGTCGATGCCGCCGACGCGGAAGATGCCGCACATGCGGGCGTGCGCCATCTGCACGTAGTAGACGGGATTCTCCTCCGACTGCGTGCGCGCGAGGTCCACGTCGAACACGAGCTGCGAGTCGCCCTTCCGCATGAGGAAGAAGTAGCGCACCGCGTCGCGCCCGACCTCGTCCACGAGGTCGCGCACGGTGACGTAGCTGCCGGCGCGCTTGGAGATCTTCATCTCCTCCCCGCCCCGCATCACCGTCACCATCTGGTGCAGCACGTAATCCGGGTAGCCCGCCGGGATCCCCATGCCGACGGCCTGCAGGCCGGCGCGCACGCGCGTGACCGTGCTGTGGTGGTCGGCGCCCTGGACGTTGATGGCGCGCGGGAAGCCGCGCTGCCACTTCGTCACGTGGTAAGCGACGTCGGGCACGAAGTACGTGTACGTGCCGTCGCGCTTGCGCATGACGCGATCCTTGTCGTCGCCGAACTCCGTCGTCTTCAGCCAGAGCGCGTCGTCCTTCTCGTACGTCATGCCGCGCTGCTCGAGCGCCGCGACCGTCTCCTCGACCTTGCCGTCGGTGTAGAGCGACGACTCGAGGTAGTACGTGTCGAACTTCACGCCGAACGCCTGCAGATCGAGGTCCTGCTCGCGCCGCAATGCCTGCACCGCGAAGGTGCGGACGTCGTCGAACGTCGCGCCGTCGAGCGAGGCGACGGCACGCGCGCGGATCGCGCTCGCCCGGCGCTCCTCGCTCTCGGGCAGCGACGCGATCTCGTCGGCGGCGCGCATGACCTCGCGCGCGCCGCGCCGCACCGCGTCGGCGTCGAGCGTCGGGCGCGCGTCGCGGAAGCGGAGCGCGATGTCGCGGATGTACTCGCCGTGATAGGCGAACTTCGGCATCGTCACCGGCTCGCCGAGCAGCTCGGCGACGCGCAGCCAAGTGCTGAGCGCGAGGTTCTCGATCTGGACGCCGGCGTCGTTGTAGTAGAACTCGCGCGAGACGTCCCAGCCGGTCCACGACAGCAGCGTCGCGATCGCGTCGCCCAGCGCCGCCTGTCGCCCGTGACCCACGTGCAGCGGCCCGGTGGGGTTCGCCGACACGAACTCGACGACGACGCGCCGTCCCGCGCCACCCTCGCTCCGCCCGTAGCTGTCGCCGGCGGCGATGATCTGCGCGAGCCCGCCGGTGGCGGCGCTCGCGTCGAGGCGGAAGTTGATGAAGCCGGGGCCCGCGATCTCGGCGCTGCTCACTCCCGCGGCACGCAGGTCGGCGCCGTCGATGAGCGCCTGCGCGACGTCGCGCGGCTTGCGGCCGAGCGGACGCGCGAGCAGCATCGCGAGGTTCGTCGCCCAGTCGCCGAACGACGGGTCGCGCGGGCGCTCGAGCACGGGCTCGACGTCGTCGGGCGCGCCGAGCCGCCGCGCCGCGACCGCGAGCGCGCTCCTGATCGCGTCGGCCGAGCTCACGAGTCGCTGCCCGACGACGACGATGACGACGACGACGACCCGCCCGTGGACGGCGACGAGGAGGCGGGCTTCGCCGCCGGGGCGCTCTCTCCGCCGCCGCTCTTCGCGTCGCCCTTCCCCTCGCCGCTCTTCGCGCCGTTGCCCGCCGCCGACGCACCGTCGCCGGACTTCGCGCTGCTCGCCGTCTTCTGGTCCTTCTTGCCGTCCTTGCCGTAGTCCGTGATGTAGAAGCCCGCGCCCTTGAACAGCAGCCCGGCGCCGCCGGAGATGCGACGCTCGGCCGCGGCGCCGCACACAGGGCACGGCAGCTCGCTCTGCGAGTCGCTGATCTTGCGGAAGAAGTGCTCGAAGTCGTGCCCGCTCGGGCAGCGATATTCGTAAGTCGGCATTTTGGTGTGACTTAGGACGGAGAATGCAGAACCCGGAAGCTAGCCGGCGCGACGGGCTCGTTCAAGGCGACACCGTGCGCGCGTCGACGCCGGCCGGCGCCGGCGGGAACCTCTCGCGCGACCGACGGATGCATGCGGAGTCAGGCCACACGCCAACCGTCATCACGTCCCTGGAGGATCCATGCGCACGCCCTGGAAGCTGCTCCGTCGTGTCGTCGCACCCACCGCGCTCGTCGCCCTCGCCGCGTGCGGCGGTGGCGGCGGCAGCAACGGCTCGACCGGTCCGAACCCACAGCCGACGCCGTCGCCGAATCAGGTCACGGTGAAGGCCACGACCGCGAACGCCTTCAGTCCGGCGACCACCACCGTCGCGCCGGGCGGCAAGGTGGAGTTCGAGTTCGAGTCCACGCAGCACACCGTGACGTTCTCCGCCGTCAACGGCGCGCCGGCCGACATCCCCGCCACGGCAAGCGCGACGGTCGAGCGCAGCTTCGCGACCGCCGGGACGTACAACTACCACTGCACGATCCACCCGGGCATGGCAGGCTCCGTCGTCGTCGCCGCGACGACGACCAGCACCGGCACGGGCGGGACGGGTTGCACGTCCGGATACACCTGCCAGTAGTGGCCCCGATGCACGACCCGTCGGCCGGGGACGCTCGGCGAGTGCCGACTAGTTCCCCGGCCGGTACGTCCCCCAGCGCGCGGCGAGGGTGTCGGAGATCTCGCCGACGGTCGCGCGCGCGCGCACGGCGTCGATGACGAGCGGCATCAGCTCGGCGCGCGGCGCCCCGGCGGCGGCGTCGGCGAACGTCCCCGCCGCCTCGCCCAGGGCCGCCAGGGCGCGCTCGACGGCGACCGCGTCGCGGCGCGCCCGCAGCGCCCGCACCGCCGCTACCTGGCCGCGCTCGAGCGCCGAGTAGTCGGGCGCGGGGATGATTGGCGGCTCCTGCTCGTCGGCGAACTTGTTCACGCCGACGATCACCGTGTCGCCGCTCTCGACGCGGAGCTGGAACTCGTACGCGCTCCGCGCGATCTCCTCCTGGAAGAAGCCGGCCGCGATCGCCCGCTCGGCGCCTCCCATCTCGTCCACCTTCGCCATCAGCTCGAGCGCCTGCCGTTCCAGCTCGTTCGTCAGGTGCTCCACGTAGTAGCTGCCGGCGAGCGGGTCGGCCGTGTTCGCGATGCCCGACTCGTACGCCACCACCTGCTGCGTCCGCAGCGCGAGCGTCGCCGCCTCCGCGGTCGGCAGTGCCAGCGCCTCGTCGTAGCCGTTCGTGTGCAGCGACTGCGTGCCGCCGAGCACCGCGGCCAGCGCCTGCACCGTGACGCGGACGACGTTGTTGAGCGGCTGCTGCGCCTGGAGCGTGACGCCGCCGGTCTGCGTGTGGAAGCGGAGCCGCGCGCTCGCGTCGTTGCCGCCGAACCGCTCGCGCATCAGGCGCGCCCAGATGCGGCGCGCGGCGCGGAACTTCGCGACCTCCTCGAACAGGTCGTTGTGGGCGGCGAAGAAGAACGAGAGCCGCGGCGCGAACGCGTCCACGGCGAGCCCCGCCTCGAGCGCGCGCCGCACGTACTCGACCGCATTCGCGAACGTGAACGCGAGCTCCTGCACCGCCGTGGAGCCCGCCTCGCGGATGTGATAGCCGGAGATCGAGATCGGATTCCAGTTCGGCACTTCGCTCGCGCAGAAGCGGAAGATTTCGGCGATGAGCGCGAGGCTCGGGCGCGGCGGGTAGATGTACGTGCCGCGCGCGATGTACTCCTTGAGCACGTCGTTCTGGATCGTGCCGCTGACCTGCGCCCGCGAGACACCGCGCTCCTCGGCGACGACGATGTACATCGCCAGCAGCGTCGCCGCCGTCGCGTTGATCGTCATGGACGTGGACACCCGGTCGAGCGGGATGTCCGCCAGCAGCGCGTGCATGTCCTCCACCGAGTCGATGGCGACCCCGACGCGCCCTACCTCGCCGAGCGCGCGCGGCGAGTCGGAGTCGATGCCCATCTGCGTCGGCAGGTCGAACGCGACCGAGAGCCCGGTCTGGCCCGCGGCGAGCAGAAGGCGGAAGCGCGCGTTCGTCTCGCTGGCCGTGCCGAAGCCCGCGTACTGGCGCATCGTCCACAGCCGGCCGCGGTACATCGTCGGCTGAACGCCGCGCGTGAACGGGAACTGCCCCGGGTCGCCGAGGTCGCGCGCGTAGTTCACGGCGGCGTCGTCGGGGCGGTAGACCGGCGCGACGGGAAGACCGGACGGGGAGTGGCGGTCGTCGGCGGGCTTCTTGTTCGTGTTCGGGGGCGTCATGGAGGGAAAGGTATCATCGGGTAGCGCGTAGCGCGTAGCGCGTAACGACCCGCCGCTCGGGACGTCGCGAGGTAGTGCCGCTACGCGCTACGCGCTACCCGATCACACTGCTCCCGCCATCGCGCCGGTTCCCGACAGCATGTGCGTCGCCGTCTCGACGTCGCCCTTGCTGCCGATGTAGAGCGGCGTCCGCTCGTGCAGCTCCTGCGGCTGGATGTCGAGGATGCGCTTCGTGCCGTTGATCGCCGCGCCGCCCGCCTGCTCGCAGACGAACGCGAGCGGGTTGGCCTCGTAGAGGAGCCGCAGCTTCCCGTTCGGCGTCTTCCGGTTGGCGGGATAGGCGAAGATGCCGCCGCCGAGGAGGTTGCGGTGAAAGTCGGCGACGAGGGAGCCGACGTAGCGCACGTTCATCGCCTTCTGCTCGCCGTCGAGCCCGCGGTAGCGGCGCATGAGCGCCTTGACGTTCTCGTCCCAGACCTGCTCGTACGAGTCGTTCACCGACAGGTAGCGGCCGCGCTCGGGGATGCGGATGTTCGGGTGCGACAGGAGGAACTCGCCGATGGACGGGTCGAGCGTGAAGCCGTGCGCGCCCTGCCCCGTCGTGTAGACCATCATCGTGCTCGAGCCGTACAGGATGTAGCCCGCGGCGACCTGACGGCGGCCCGGCTGGAGCATGTCCTCCATCTCGCCGCGGACGCCGCGCGTGATCTTGCGGACGACGGAGAAGATGGTGCCGACGGGAACGTTCACGTCGATGTTCGACGAGCCGTCGAGCGGGTCGAAGAGCAGACAATACTTTCCGCAGCGGAAGCCGTCCGGGATCTGGATGATGTCCGGCTCCTCCTCCGACGCCATGGCGCAGAGGCGGCCGCCATGGTCCATCGCCTTGACGATGATGTCGTTGGAGATGACGTCGAGCTTCTGCTGGGTCTCGCCCTGCACGTTCTCGTGGCCGTCGGAGCCGAGGATGTCCGCCAGCCCGGCGCTGCGCACCTTGTTGGCGATCATCTTCGCCGCGAGCGCGATGTCGTACAGGATCCCCGACAGCTCGCCGGTCGCCTCCGGGTAGAGGCGCTCCTGCTCAATGATGTAGCGCTCGATCGTGACGACCGAAGTGGCGGTGTGCTGGACCACGGTGAGACGTCCTGTTGAGGGGTCTGCCGACTGGGGACTCAGGTGCGACGTACTGCCGGCCCTACGGTCCTACGCTTCTCGGGATGCCCGCGCGGGGCCGGGCGGCGTGGGTGGCGTGGCGGCCGCCGCCAGACGTGTCGCCGCGAACGCGTCCGCCTCGGCCTCGAAGCGGTTGGCGCCGTAGCCGCGGCGCAGGCTCTCCCACACGTAGCGCAGCGGGAAGCCCGCGCTCGCCCCAAACTGGTGAACGTGCCCGAGTTCGTGCAAGAGCAGCGCGGGCTCGAGCACGACACCGGGCGCGACGAAGATCGTGCGCCAGAGGGTGATGGCCGCGACCGACCGGGCGCCGAGGGCCCAGCCGCCGACGCGCGGCGGCAGTCCACCACGCCGGAACCGTGCCTGCGCGAGCTCCGGGTGACGCGCCAGCAATCGCGGCGGAAGTGCGAGCGGCTCGCCGAGCAGTGGCCGGATCAGCGTGGCGACGATGGACGCAAGCCGCCCGCGTCGCCGCGGGCGAATGGCTGCGTCGGAATGGTCACACGTTCCCCTGCTCTCCACGTCGCGCCGTCCGCGCTGATGGTGATGGTTCGACCGTCCGTGCGCACGACGACGGCGCCGAGCCGGTCGGTGCGCAGCACTTCTACCCCGCGCGCGGCCAGATCGCGCACGACCTCCGGGCTCGGATGGCCGTAGCCGTTCGCCGCACCGACCGAGACGAGCGCGACGCGCGGCCGCACGGCGTCGAGGAAGGGCGCCGTGCTGCTCGTCCGGCTGCCGTGGTGCGCGACCTTGAGCACGTCGGCGCGCAGCGCGCCCGGCGGCGCGTGCGCCAGCAGCCACGCCTCCTCCGGTGCTTCGGCGTCGCCGACTAGCAGGAAGCGCACCGCGCCGAAACGCACGACGGC
>DATMHT010000577.1:0-2362 GCA_035554795.1 Gemmatimonadaceae bacterium
AGCCGAGGGCCGAGAGCCGCTCTACTCGCACCCCGCGATCAGTGCCTCGTGCGCCGGGGCGAAGTGGGCGGTGAAGTGGCGCAGCACCGGCGGCGCGGCGGTCATGCGTACGCCGCGGATCCGCCGCGCCAGCGAGGCCACGTGGAGCACCACCTCGGCCACGTAGTCCACGTGGCTCTGGGTGTAGACGCGCCGCGGGAACGCCAGCCGCACCAGCTCCAGCTCGGCCGGCCGCTCGCTCCCGTCGGGCTGGCGGCCGAACATCACCGAGCCGATCTCCGCCGCCCGGATGCCGCCCTCGAGGTAGAGCACGAGCGACAGCGCCCACGCCGGGTACTCGTGCTGCGGGATGTGCGAGAGCCAGCGCTTCGCGTCGAGGTAGAGCGCGTGGCCGCCGGTCGGCGTGACGATCGGCACCCCGGCGGCGAGGAGCTTCTCGCCGAGGTACTCGATCGAGCGGATGCGGTAGCGGAGGTAGTCCTCGTCGAGCGCCTCCTTCAGCCCGACCGCGATCGCCTCGAGGTCGTAGCCGGCGAGGCCGCCGTAGGTCGGGAAGCCCTCGGTGAGCACGAGGCGCGTGCGGCACCGCTGCGCGAGGGCGGCGTCGTTCATCGCCAGGAAGCCGCCGATGTTCGCCATGCCGTCCTTCTTCGCGCTCATCGTGCAGCCGTCGGCGAGCGCGAACATCTCGCGCGCGATCGCGTGCGGCGAGTGCGCGGCGTAGCCGGCCTCGCGCAGCTTCACGAACCACGCGTTCTCGGCGAAGCGGCAGGCGTCTATGAACAGCGGCACGCCGTGGCGGCGGCAGATCTCGCTCACCGCGCGCACGTTGCCGAGGCTCACCGGCTGCCCGCCCTCCGAGTTGTTGGTGACGGTGATCATCACCAGCGGGACGCGGCCGCGGTGCTCGCGCAGCGTCCGCTCGAGCGCGTCCACGTCCATGTTCCCCTTGAAGGGGTGCACCGCGTCGGGCACGTGCCCTTCGGCGATCGGCAGGTCGAGGGCGACGCCGCCGCGGTCCTGCACGTTGGCGCGCGTCGTGTCGAAGTGGGTGTTGTTCGGCACGATGTCCCCCTCGCGGACCATCGTGCTGAAGAGGATGTGCTCGGCCGCCCGTCCCTGGTGGGTCGGGATGACGTGGGTGAAGCCGGTGACGTCGTGCACCGCGCGCTCGAAGACGTCGAAGGAGCGCGCGCCGGCGTACGACTCGTCCCCCTTCATCATCCCCGACCACTGGTGCACCGACATCGCCCCGGTGCCCGAGTCGGTGAGCAGGTCGATGAGGACGTCCGGCGCCCGGAGCAGGAAGACGTTGTTGTGCGCCGCCGTCAGGGCGGCGGCGCGCTCGCCTTCCGTGGTCTGGCGGATCGGCTCGACCGTCTTGATCCGGAACGGCTCGATGATCGTCTGGAACTTCACGCCGCCCTCACGTCGTCGCCGCCAGCGTCGCCGTAGCCCCGCGCGTGTCGGTCGCGTCGTCGGCGAACAGGCTCGGCGCCCCGACCGGCTCGAAGCGCGCCTGGAAGAAGCGGAGGAACTCGGGCTCGTAGGTGAAGCGCAGCCCGCGCACCTGGTCGCGCACCGCGTACACCGCGGCGACGCTCTCGGCCGTCACGTCCATGTGCGCCTGCGTGTAGACGCGGCGCGGGATCGTCAGCCGGACGAGCTCGAGCCGCGGGTAGCGGTTCTCGCCACTCTTGGCATCGCGGCCGGCCGAGACGGCGCCGCGCTCCATGGCGCGGATGCCGCTCTCCACGTAGAGCGCGCCCGCCAGCGCCTGCGCCGGGAACTGGTCGCGCGACAGGTGCGGGAGCATCGCCGCCGCGTCGAGGAAGACCGCGTGCCCGCCGACCGGGCGGACGATCGGGATGCCGGCGTCCATCAGCTTCCGGCCGAGGTAGAGCACCTGGCCGATGCGGCTGCGGATGTGCTCCTCCTGCACCGACTCCTCGATGCCGATGGCCATCGCCTCCATGTCGCGGCCGGCGAGCCCGCCGTAGGTGTGCAGCCCCTCGTACACGACGACGAGGTTCCGGGCGCGCTCGGCGACCTGCTCGTCGCGCAGGCCGAGCCAGCCGCCGATGTTGACGAGGCTGTCCTTCTTCCCCGACATCGTCGCGCCATCGGTGAGGTCGCACATCTCGCGCAGGATGTCGGCGACGAGCTTGTCTCCCTGGCCGGGCTCGCGCTGCTGGATGAACCAGGCGTTCTCGACCGCGCGCGTCGCGTCGAGGATCACCTTGATGCCGCGCCGGCGCGTGTAGTCGCGCACCGCGCGGAGGTTGGCGAGGCTGATCGGCTGCCCGCCCGCCATGTTCACCGTCGCCGCGACGGAGACGTAGGGCACGCGCGCCTCGCCGAC
>DATMHT010000578.1:0-7052 GCA_035554795.1 Gemmatimonadaceae bacterium
GAGATCGGCGTCGCGTCCACGAAGGCGTTCACGAGCCAGGTGGTGGCGCTGGCGCTGTTCACGCTCAAGCTGGCGCGTCTCCGCGACCTCTCGATCATTCGCGGCCGCGAGCTGATCGCCGCGCTTCAGAAGCTGCCCGGGCAGATCCAGCAGATGCTCGACCGGCACGACGAGATCGAGAACCTCGCCGAGGAGTTCAAGCGCGCGTCGAACTTCCTGTACCTCGGGCGCGGCTACAACTTCCCGGCGGCGCTCGAGGGCGCGCTGAAGCTGAAGGAGATCAGCTACATCCACGCCGAGGGCTACCCCGCGGCGGAGATGAAGCACGGGCCGATCGCGCTCATCGACGAGATGATGCCCGTCGTGTTCATCGCGCCGCACGATTCGGTCTTCGACAAGGTCGTCTCGAACGTGCAGGAGGTCTCGGCGCGCAAGGGCAAGGTGATCGCGCTGACGAGCCAGGACGAGCCGTCGCTCGGCGGCAAGCTCGCCTACGAGTTCCGGGTGCCGCTCACGATCGACATGCTGAACCCGGTGCTCGCGTCCATCCCGCTGCAGCTCCTCGCCTACTACATCGCCGTCAAGCGTGGATCGAACGTGGACCAGCCGCGCAACCTCGCGAAGAGCGTCACCGTCGAGTAGCGGGCCACTCCTCCCGCTGCCGTCGCCGCCGACGCGGGCGTGACCGTGAACGACGACGCTCAGGGCGCGCCGCCGCCACCAGCCGGACTCCAGCCGACGGTGTCCGCCGACGAGTCGCCGTCGGCGCCGCCGAAGGCGCCGCCGATCTCGCCCGCCGCGGGCATGCTCGCCGATCTCCACCGGCTGATGGTGGAGAGCGTGTACGACTACGCGATCCTCGCGCTCGACGCGACGGGTCGCGTCGTGTCGTGGAACCGCGGCGCGGAGCGCATCAAGGGTTACACGGCGGGCGAGATCATCGGCCGTCACTTCTCGACGTTCTATCCCGCCGAGGACGTCGCGGCGGGCAAGCCGGCGATGGAGCTCGTCGAGGCGGCGGCGCGCGGACGCTTCGAGGACGAGGGGTGGCGCGTCCGCAAGGACGGCTCGCGCTTCTGGGCGAACGTCGTCATCACGGCGCTGCGGGATTCGGCGGGGAAGCTCGTCGGCTTCGCGAAGGTCACGCGCGACCTCAGCGCCCGCATCGCCGCCGAAGAGGGCGCGCGTCGGCTGGCGGCGGAGGAAGCCGCGCACGCCGAGGCCGAGCGCAGCGCCGAGGAAGCCGCGGCGCTCGTCGAGCAGCTGCAGATCCAGGCACTCGAACTGGAGCAGCAGACGGAGGAGGCGCAGGCACTCGGCGAGGAGCTGGAAGAAGCCAACCTCCGGCTGCAGGAGTCGCTGGCGCAGACCGAGGGCGCGCGCGTGCGCGCCGAGCGGTCGGCGGACGCGGTGCGGGAGAGCGAGGCGCGCTACCGGGCGCTCGTCCTCGCCGGTGCCAAGATCGTCTGGACGAGCGACGCCCGCGGATTGATCGACGACATGCCCGAGTGGCGCGCGCTCACCGGTCAGACGGTGGAGCAGGTGCGCGGCCAGGGCTGGGCGGATGCCGTCAATCCCGAGGACCGCCCCGTCATCGCCGCCGCCGGGCTGCGCGCGTTCCAGGAGAAGAAGCCGTACGACGGCGAGTTCCGCGTCCGGCTCGCCGACGGGAGCGAGCGCTGGTTCCGGTCGAGCGCGGCACCGGTGCTGGGCCCCGACGGGGACATTCGCGAGTGGGTCGGCACGTTCACCGACATCGACGACTGGCGGCGCGGGGAGGAGCGCAAGGCGTTCATCGCCGCGACCGGCAGCTTTCTCTACGCGTCGTTCGACTACGCGGCGGTGCTGCGCCAGCTCACGCGCCATTGCGTGCCCTTCCTCGCGGACTACTGCAGCGTGGACGTGATCGACGACGCCGGCGAGATCGTGCGCGTCGAGACGGCACACGTGGACCCGGACAAGGAGCGCGTCGTGCGCGAGCTCTGGTCGCGCTTCCCGTACCGCGTCACCGATCCGCAGGGGGTGCCCGAAGTGTTGCGCACGGGCCAGCCCGTGCTCATGCCGACGGTGAGCGAGGATGCGCTCGTCGCGTTCGCCACCGAGCCGGATCGCCTCGCGCTCAGTCGCCGGCTCAACCCGCGCTCGTACCTGTGCGTGCCGCTGGTCGCGCGCGGCCGGGCGTACGGGGCGATCTCGTGCGTGATGTCGGACTCGGGACGCCGCTACACGGAGGCCGACCTCGCCGTGGCAGTGGAGCTCGCCCAGCGCGCGGCGATCGCGATCGACAACTCGCGCCTCTACGCCGCCGAGCGCCTCTCGCGGGCGGGCGCCGAGCGCGCGGTGGAGCGGCTGACGCGCCTGCAGCGGCTGACGGCGGCGCTCTCGGGCGCGGCGACGCGGGAGGAAGTGGCGCAGGCGGTGGTGCGCGCGAGCGTCGGCGCGCTCGACGCGACCGCGGGCGTGCTCGTGCTGGCGACGCCCGACGGACAGTGGCTGGAGACCGTGGCGTCGCGAAACGTCGCCGCGGCGACGGAGGCGCGTTGGCGGCGCTTTCCCGCGAGCACGCGGATCCCGGCGGCCGACGCGGTGCGGACACGGGACGTCGTGCTCGTGCGTTCGGATGCCGAGCACCATGCTCGCTACCCGGAGCTCAGCGCCATGAGCCGCGCCGAGCCGGTCGGCGCGATGGCAGCGGTGCCGCTGCTGCATGACGACCGCGCGATCGGCGCCATCGGTCTGAGCTACGCCGCGGAGCGCGACTTCAGCGACGAGGACGTCGTGTTCATGCGCAGCCTCGCCGACCTCTGCGCGCAGGCGCTCCAGCGCACCGCCATTCTCGAGGCCGAGCAGCGGGCGCGCCGCGAGGCGCAGGAGGCGCGGGCCGCGGCCGAGGCGGCGCGTCTCGACGCCGAGGCGGCGAACCAGGCGAAGACGCAGTTCCTGGCCGTGATGAGTCACGAGCTGCGCACGCCGCTCAACGCCATCGGTGGCTACGCCGAGCTGCTCGACATGGGGCTGCGCGGTCCGGTCACGCCGCAGCAGCAGGAGGACCTCGCCCGCATCCAGCGCAGCCAGCGCCACCTCCTCGCGCTCGTCAACGACGTGCTCAACTTCGCCCGCGTCGACTCCGGCGCGGTGGCCTACGACATCCAGTCGGTGCCGCTCGCGGCGGCGCTCGCCGGGATCGAGTCCATGATCGGCCCGCAGATGGCGACCAAGGGCATCGGCTATCGCTACGAGCCGCCGCCCGAGGCGCTCTGCGTGCGCGCCGATCGCGACAAGCTGCTGCAGATCGTCCTCAACCTGCTCTCGAACGCGATCAAGTTCACCCCTCTCGGCGGCCGGGTGACCGTGACCTGCGTCGAGGAGGGAGACGTCGTGCGCGTGCGCGTCGCCGACAGTGGCCGCGGCATTCCGCCAGACCAGCTCGACAAGATCTTCGAGCCATTCGTGCAGGTGGACCGCGGGCTGACGCGCACGACCGAAGGGACTGGACTCGGCCTCGCGATCTCGCGCGACCTCGCGCGGGCGATGCACGGCGACCTCGCCGTCGAGAGCACCGTCGGCACCGGCTCGACGTTCACGTTGACGCTGCCGCGCGTGAGGTGAAGGGACGGGGGACGCGGGACGGGGGATGCGGGTGCGTCCGATGACGTCACTCCACGTCGCCGGGGGCCGTGATTAGAGTTCGTGCTTCCCCGGCCCTCGTCCCCCGTCCCGCATCCCCCGTCCCTGCTCGTGCGCGTCCTTCTCCAGCGCGTCTCGCGCGCCGAAGTGCGGATCACCGACGACGCCACCGACACGCCCCGTGTCGCCGGCCGCGTCGGCGTCGGATTCCTCCTGCTCGTCGGACTCACGCACGGCGACGGCGAGGAGCAGCTCGCGTGGATGGCCGACAAGGTGGCGGGGCTGCGCCTGTTCGGCGACGCCGAGGGGAAGATGAACCTCGCGCTCGCCGACGTCGGCGGGGGGTGTCTCGTGGTGTCGCAGTTCACGCTCTACGGCGACGCCGTGAAGGGGCGCCGGCCGAGCTTCGTGGACGCGGCGCGCCCCGAGGTGGCGATCCCGCTCTACGAGCGGTTCGTGGCGCTGCTGCGCGAGCGCGTGCCCCGCGTCGAGACGGGGGAGTTCGGCGCGATGATGGAGGTCGAGCTGGTGAACGACGGGCCCGTGACGCTATGGTTGGAACGATGACGCGCCACTCGCGCGCGAACGGCGCGCCCCTTCGCGTGATCCTCGCGTCGCAGTCGCCGCGCCGGCGCGACCTGCTGACCCTCATCGGCGTGCCGCACGAGGTGCGCCCGGCGGACATCGACGAGACGGTGCTGCCGGGCGAGCGTCCGGCGCCGCACGCCGAGCGCCTCGCGCGCGGCAAGGCGCTCGCCATTGCGAGTGCCGAACCCGACGCGCTCACGATCGGCTCCGACACGATCGTCGTCGTGGACGGCGACATCCTCGGCAAGCCGGCCGACAGGGACGAGGCGCGGCGGATGCTGCGACGGCTGAGCGGGCGCGAGCACGTCGTCTTCACCGCGGTCGCGGTCGCCGACGGTGGGCGCGTCGCGTCGGGCGTCGAGGAGGTCACGGTGCGCTTCCGCGCGCTCGGCGACGACGAGATCGACGCCTACGTCGCCACCGGCGAGCCGATGGACAAGGCCGGCGCGTACGGCATTCAGGGCTACGGCGCGACGATCGTCGAGGGTATCGACGGCGACTACTTCGCCGTGATGGGACTCGCGCTCGGGCGGATGGTCAGGCTGATGGCGGAGCTGGGGATCGAATATCGGTTCGGCGAGGGCCTGGGGCGTAGGGCCTAGGCTCTACGCCCTACGCCCCACGAGGCCCTCAGCCGCATATCTCGTCCGCCACACCTCCACCTTCTCCATCACGTCGCGCACCTCGATCCGCTGCATCCGATCGAGTCGGTTCTCCATCGAGATCGGGTAGTCCTCGCCCGGTTCGCCGTACGCGTCGATCATCAGGTCGCGGAACTTCCGGTACGGGCCGACGCGCTTCGGGTTCGAGTAGCCGATCAGGCTGATCACCGGCCGGTCGAGCGCGACACTCATGTGCAGCGGGCCGGTGTCGGGTGAGAGGACTAGCGCCGAGCCGTCGAGGATCGCGACGAGCTTGCGCAGCCCGCTGCCCAGCGCCGACACCGGCGCGTGGCGGGCGCGCTCCATGATCACGCGCTCGGCGTGCAGCTCGCGCGGCGACCGGCCGCCGACGAGCACCGGCTGCAGGCCGTAGTCCTCGTACAGCGCGTCGCTCACTTCCGCCCACCGCTCGGGCATCCAGTCTTTCTGCGCCTTGCTCGTGGCGACGACGATGGACGCCGTCGGACGCGTGATGGGCGCGAAGAACTCGCGCTGCCAGGCACGCTCCTCGGGCCACGGGCCGAGTCCCCACGTGACCGGCTCGTGCGGCACGCCGAGAGCGTCGAGGAACTCGAAGTACTGGTCCTGCACGTGCTGGCCGATCGGGTGCGGCGCGATCTTGCGATTGGTGAACGCCCAGTTGAAGTCGCGCGCCCGCGCGCGGTCGAAACCGAGCTTCACCGGCGCGCGCGTGAACGACGTGACGATCCCCGCCTTGAAGTACACCTGCAGGTTGAGCACGACGTCGAAGGCGCGGTCGGCGAGCGCGCGGCGCACGTCGGAGAAGGCGCGCCAGCCCTTCGCGCGGTCGAAGACGACGATGTCGTCCACGTTCGGATGTCCGCGTACGAGCGTCGCCGGTCCGGGCTGCAGCACCCACGTGACGTGCGTGCCCGGGTTGGCGCGCTTGAGCGCGTTGACCACCGGCAGCACGTGCACCGCGTCGCCGACGGCGCTCATCATCACCACGCCGACTCGGCGGAGCGGGACATGCGCGAGCGGCGCGGCGGAATCGCGGCGGGGGCCTGGGGTCACTTCGGGCATGGGCGAAAGGTAGCAGGGGCGGGCCGATGACGGGCGCACCGCGCATCCTCGTGAGCCGGACGGACGGCATCGGCGACGTGGCGCTCACCCTGCCGCTCTGCGGTCTGCTGCGCGCACGGCTCGGTGCGGAGGTCGTGCTCCTCTGCCGCGGCTACGCGCGCCCCGTCGCGGAAGCGAGCCCCGAGGTGGACGCGGTGGTCGAGTGGGACGCCGACTGCGAACGCGACCCCGCAGTAGCGCGTGCGCGGCTGGCCGGCGTGGGCGCGCAGGCGATCGTGCACGCCTTCCCGCGACCGGCGGTCGCGCGAGCGGCCCGCGCGGCCCGCATCCCCCGCCGCATCGGCACGAGCCACCGCTGGTACCACTGGCTCACCTGCACGGATCGCGTCGCCTTCAGTCGCAAGCGCTCCGACCTGCACGAGGCGCAGCTCAACGTGCGGCTCGCCGAGCCACTGCTCGGTGGCAGCGTGCCGGCGCTCGAGGAGCTCGTGCCATACGGCCGGCTCGTGCCGAGCATCGTACCGCCGGCGGAGGTGGAGGAGCTGATCGCGGCCGATCTCGTGAACGTGGTGCTGCACCCGAAGTCGCACGGGAGCGCGCGCGAGTGGCCGCTCGAGCGATGGAGTGCGCTGGTCGAGGCGCTCGATCCGACGCGCTACCGGGTCTTCGTCACCGGCTCGGCCGCGGAGCGGGATCTGCTCCGCGACTGGGTGCGCGCGCTGCCGTCGCACGCGGTGGACCTCACCGGCCGGCTCGGACTCGCAGAGCTGATCGGCTTCCTCGCGCGCGTCGACGGCGTGATCGCGGCGTCCACCGGGCCACTGCACCTCGGCGCACAGCTCGGCCGCCACGCGCTCGGCCTCTTCTCGCCCACGCGCCCCGTGCACCCGGGCCGCTGGGCGCCGCTCGGTCCCCGCGCCGAGGTGCTCGTCGCGGATGCGTCGTGCGCGGCGTGCGCGAAGGGCGAGAAGCCGTGCACGTGCTTGCTCGACATTACCGTCGATGCGGTGCGCGAGCGCGTAGAGCGCTGGCGGACGTTCGAGTGAACTGCGACTGCGGCTCACCGCAGAGGACGCGACGGCGCGCCAAGGTCCCCTCAGATCATGCATCGATCACGATCGTTCGTGATCT
>DATMHT010000579.1:0-2377 GCA_035554795.1 Gemmatimonadaceae bacterium
GTCAGCGAGTCGCGCGCGGTCATCGCGACGAGCGAGTCCGGCGACATCGGCTCGCCGAGGCGGCGCGTCCACCGCTCGCCGATGTCGGTATAGCTCGGAATGCCCGAGGTGTGGTTGAGGAGCTGACGCAGCCGCACGCCCCGCCACGCCTCGGGCATGCCGGGGAGCAGCGCGCCGAGCGAGTCGTCGAGCGACAGCTCGCCGCGCTCGACGAGGCGCATGATCAGCGACGACGTGAACTGCTTCGTGACCGAGCCGATCTCGTACACGGTCCGCGCCGTCGCGGGCACGTCGTTCTCGACGTCGGCGAGGCCATAGCCCTTCATCACGATCGTGTCGCGGCCGGCGCGGACGACAGCGACGGAGACGCCCGGCGCGCGTCCGTCGCGCACGAACGCCTCCGCGAGCGAGTCGATGCGCGCGACCACCGCCGCGCGGGCGGCCGACGTGACCGTGCGCTGCGCGACGGCGATGCGTGGCGTCAGGAGGCCGCCGAGGACGAGTGCGGTCGCCGCGACGCGGAGGCGAGATGGATGAAGCATGACGGTCGTGGGGTGGAGTGACGACGCGGCGCGCCGGCGCGCGCTACGGACGGTGGCGAAGGCGCGAATGCCGCGATTACGATGCGCTCGCGGCGCCCGCCTTGCACAGCTGCAGGCGCCCCACGCTACGAACCTTCGCGCCCCTCCGCCAGCCATGCCCATCGCTGCCGCCGACGACTCCGCCTCCGCGACCCCACGGCCCGACGTACCGCCGGCGGCCGACTGGGACGCCGTGCGCGCGGAGACGGTCGAGCACCTGCGGCAGCTGATTCGCGTGAACACGGTGAACCCGCCGGGCAACGAGATGGGGGTCGCGCGCTACCTCGAGGGCGTGCTGGTCGCCGCCGGCGTCGAGACCCGCGTCTTCGAGCCGGCGCCGGGGCGTGCGGCACTCGTCGCGTGCATCCGTGGCAACGGCGCGAAGCGGCCGTTGCTGTTGATGGCGCACATGGATGTCGTCGGCGTCGAGCCCGAGCACTGGTCGGTTGATCCATTCGCGGGCGAGGTGCGCGACGGCTACCTCTACGGCCGCGGCGCGATCGACGACAAGGGAATGCTCGCGGCCAACCTCGAGACGATGCTGCTCCTCCAGCGCCTCGTCGTGGATCGCGGCGAGCGGCTGTCGCGCGACGTCGTGATGGTCGCCAACGGCGACGAGGAGGGTTCGGGTGAGCTCGGCATGGGGTGGCTCATCGCCAACCATCCGGAGCTCGTCAGCGGCGAGATCGCGCTGAACGAGGGCGGACGGACGCGCGTCGTGCGCGGCGTGCCGCTCTACGCAGCGGTACAGAACAGCGAGAAGGTGCCGCACGTCGTGACGATGACGGCGCACGGCCCGGGCGGCCACGCGTCGGTGCCGCTGGCCGGGAACGCGGTCGCGCGGCTGGGCCGCGCGCTGGCCGCCGTCGGCGCGCACCGCGAGCCGGTGCAGCTGACGCCGACGACGCGGGAGTTCTTCGCGGAGCTGAGCCGCGTCTGGCCCGACCGCGCCGAGCGGCAGGCGATGGCCGACCTGACGTCGCGCGACGCCGCGCGCGTGCGGCGCGGCGCGCGCGTGCTCGAGCGGACGCCGGTGTTCGACGCGGTGCTCCGCAACGGCGTCTCGGCGACGCTCGTGAGCGCCGGCATCCGCGTGAACGTGATCCCGACCGAGGCGACGGCGACGCTGAACGTCCGCACGCTGCCGGGGCAGAGCGTGGACGCCGTCGTCGCCCGGCTCGCGCGCGCGGTCGGCGATCCGCTCGTGACGTTCGAGGTGACCGAGCGCGGCGAGGACGCGCCACCGTCCGACTTCCGCTCGCCGATGTTCGACGCGATCGCCGCCAGCGTTCACGAGCTGACGCCGACGATGGCCGTCGTCCCCTATCTGAGCACCGGCGCGACCGACAGCGCGCGGCTCCGCCGACTCGGCATCCAGGCGTTCGGCGTGCTGCCGTTCCCGATGACGCAGGACGACGAGGATCGCATGCACGGCAACGACGAGAGGGTGCCGCTCGACGGGCTGCACTGGGGGACACGCATGATATACGGGGCCGTGTACCGCGTCGCGAAGTGAATGCAGGGCCCTCTACTCTGACGATGGCAGGAACGAGGAATGAGGAATGAGGGCTGCGGTCCAACCCACTCAGACCTCGGCCCTCTTCCTGGTAACCCTCCCTCTGAGGTTTAGAGGGAAGTGCGCGGCGTCCCTCATTCCTCATTCCTCATTCCTGCACTCATCCCGATAGAGGGACCATGGCTGAAGAAGAAGTCGGCAGGGAGGTCGTGCTGATCACCGGCGCGTCGCGGGGCATCGGGCGGGCGACGGCGGTGCGGCTGGCGATGGAGTACGACGT
>DATMHT010000580.1:0-5318 GCA_035554795.1 Gemmatimonadaceae bacterium
CGAAAGAGCTGTGTCTTCGACGTCCCCGGGTGCACGCCGAGCGCGGCCCCGATCTCCTCGTGCGTGTAGCCCTCGACGTCGTGCATCAGGAACACCGTCCGGTAGCCGTCGGGCAGCGCGTCGATCGCCGCCGCGAGCCGCCGCTTCAGGTCCGGCTCGGCCTCGCGCGGCGTCGTGCCCGGCGCGTCCATCACCTCGTCCAGCTCCGTCTCGCGGAGCCGGAACCGCTTCACCTTGCGCATCCCGTTCATCGCCACCGAGACCGCGATCGTGTGCAGCCAGGTGGCGAACGACGAGTCGCCGCGGAACTCGTGCAGCCGCTCGAACGCCCGGATGAAGGCGTCCTGCGTGAAGTCCTGCGCCAGGTCCTCCCGCCCCGCGAAGCGGAACGCGAGGCGGAAGACGCGGTCCACGTGCGCGTCGTACAGCGCGCGCTCGGCCGCCACGTCGCCGGCCAGCACGCGTGCGATCAGCGTCCGTTCATCCACGCGCGCGGTCGCGGTTCGGGGGTCGTTGCATACCATGGCGAGCGGGTAGACACGGGGATGCCGAATATGGTTGACAGGCGGGTCGGGGGTCGGGGCTGGCCTGGCCGATCCTACGCGTCGCGTCGCTTCACGGTCTCAACGCGAATCGGGGGGCCGCTCCTCGTGAGCGACCCCCCGACCCGCGACCCCCGACCCCCGACCCGCCCTACAGATTCTCCTTGATGAACCGCGTGAAGCTCTCGAACAGATGCACCTGCGTGTTCCCGCCCGAGATCGAGTGGGTGCGGTTCGGGTAGAGGAGCATGTAGAACGACTTCTCGCCGCGCTCGAGGGCGTTGGCGAGGTTGATCGAGTTCTGGGGGTGGACGTTGTCGTCGCCGGTGCCGTGGACGAGGAGGATGCGGGCCTTCATCCCCGGCACGTAGGTCAGCACGGCGGCGCGCTTGTAGCCGTCCGGGTTCTCCTGCGGCGTCCACATGTAGCGCTCGGTGTAGATCGAGTCGTAGTAGCGCCAGTCGGTGACGGGGGCGACGACGATGCCGGCCTTGAAGACGTCGCCGCCACGCGAGAGCGTCATCGCGGTCATGAAGCCGCCGTAGCTCCACCCCCACATGCCGATGCGCGACGCGTCCACCCAGCTCTGGTGGCCGAGCCACTTCGCGGCATCGATCTGGTCCTGCGACTCCTTCACGCCGAGCTCGTACTGCGTCGTCTTGCGGAAGTCGCGGCCGCGCCAGGCAGCGCCGCGGTTGTCCACGACGACGACGACGTAGCCCATCTGCGACAGCATGAGGTGCCAGAGGTAGTTGCGCCCGCCCCACGCGTCGTTCACCTGGGGCGCCGCCGGCCCGCCGTAGAGGTGCATCAGCACCGGGTACTTCCGCGTGCTGTCGAAGTCGGCGGGGACGATGCGGTAGCCGTCGAGCAGCGTGCCGTCGGGCATCGGCACCTTGATGAACTCCGGGCGGTGGACGGCGAGCGCGGCGAGCTTCGCCGACAGCGCGGCGTTGTCCACGAGGACGCGGCGCTCGGTCATCGCCGGCAGCTCGTAGAGCGTGACGGTCGGCGCGCGGCCCAGCGACGAGTAAGTGTCCACCGCGTAGCGGGCGCCGGGCCCGACGTCGAGCGCGTGCGTGCCGGGGCGCTGCGTCACCGGCGTGCAGGCCATCTTCACGCGGGAGAGCGGGCAGCGGACGACCTGGCGCTGCATCGGCGTCGGCGCGGCGACGGTCGCGTACAGCTCGTTGCGCGCCGAGTCCACGGCGACGACGTCGAGCACGTCGGCGCCGTCCTGGGTGACCTGCTTGATCAGCGTACCGGCGCGGTCGTAGAGGTAGAGCTGGCGCCAGCCGTCGCGGTCGGAGCGGAGGATGAAGCGCCGCCCGCCGTCGAACCAGGTCACCGCCTCGCCCTCGACGTCCACGTAGGCCGAGTCGCGGTCGGTCGCGACCGTGCGTCCCTTCCCCGTCGCGGCGCTCAGCATCAGCAGGTCGAGCCGGTTCTGCTTGCGCGGAAGGCGCTGCACGGCGAGGCTGTCGTTGCCGACCCACTCCATGCGCGCGACGTAGATCCCGGTGTCGCCTCCGACGTCGAGCCAGCGGGTCGCAGCGACGCGCGGCGCGTCGGCGATGGTGGCGTCACCACCCGGGCCGCCGCGATTCGAGGCGGCGCGGAGCGGGCCGCTCGCGAGCTCCACGACGCCGACCTTGACGCGCGAGTTCGGCGCGCCCGCCTTCGGGTAGCGCAGCACGCCGACGCTCGGGTACTGCTCGGCGGTCTCGTTGACGATCGGGAACGCCGGCACCGCGCTCTGGTCGAAGCGCCAGTAGGCGATGCGGCGCGAGTCGGGGCTCCAGCGGAAGGCATCCTTGAGGCCGAGCTCCTCCTCGTAGACCCAGTCGCTCGTGCCGTTGATGACGTCGGGCCCGCCGTCGCTGGTGAGCCGCGTCTCGCGGCCGGTGGCGAGGTCGGTGACGAACAGGTCGTTGTCGCGGACGAACGCGACGCTGCGCCCGTCGGGGGAGAACTTGGCGAACATCTGCAGCCCGCTGCGCGTCGGCGGGGCGATGAAGCTCGGCTGCTTGCCGAGCATGTTCTGCTGACCCGTGTCGCCGCGCGCCGGCGGCGCCGCCTGCTCGGTGCGGACGACGGCGACCGGCGTCACCTTCTTCGTCGCGAAGTCGAGGACGTGGTAGACGCCGCGCGTGTTGGTGCGCCAGACGCGGACGGAGTTGTGGAAGAGCAGCGCCTTCGACTCGTCGCGCGAGAGCTGGAGGTCCTCGACGTCGATGCGCTGGCCGTTCTCGTCCACGAGCGCGGCCGCCGGGGCGAGGACGGTCGTGGCGCCGGTGGCGACGTTCACGCGGACAATGTCGGTGCCGGTGCCGCCGGCCGCCGGGCGGAGCTCGATGTACGACGCGCCGTCGCGCATCCAGTGGACGTCGGGCACCGGCGCGCTGGCGAAGTCGCCGCGGCGGAAGATGCGGTCCACGGTGAGCTGCGAGGCGGGCGGCTGCTGGGGCTCCTGCTGCGGCAGCGGAGTGGGCCGCGGCGGCGTCTTGGTCACCTGGGCTTGCGCGCACCCGACGGCGGCGACAGCGGCGAGGACCGAGGACGCGAGGAGGGAGCGGAGGGCCGGGCGCATGGAGTCGGGGTTGAGGGAGGGGCGAGGAGACGAGGAATTGTACTGCCGGGGCGGAGAGGGGAGCAGGGGCGAGGGGCTGAGCCGCTCCTGGCGCTCGCCGTGCCACGTCGCGAGCCAGGCGCGATACTCGTGCTGCCCCATCACGCATCAGCCATTGCTCACGCCGCCACCGCGCGCGGGCTCGTCGCGCACGGCGTCGTCCCGTCACGACGACGCGACGCGCAAACACGCCGCACGCCTTCGCGCAAGCCGCTACAGGCCCGGGCTTCGACTCGTTATGCTTGTTGCGCCCCACTCCTTCCCGGGGCATGCGCGCGCCCGCGCTTCGACCCGTTCCGAGCGCGCCGGCGCACCCGCGACAACCGATCCATCCAAGGAGATCTCGTGAACAAGGCCGAACTGCTGCAGGCGATCGTGAAGCGCACCGACCTCCCGGCGCGCGACGTGAAGTCCGTCGTGGACGCCATCTTCCACCCCGGCGAGGGCGTTCTCGCCAAGGCCATGAAGAAGGGCGACAAGGTCGTCATCGCCGGCTTCGGCTCCTTCGAGCAGCGCAAGCGCAGCGCCCGCACCGCCCGCAACCCGCAGACGGGCGACGCGATCAAGGTGAAGGCTCGCAAGGTGCCCGCGTTCAAGGCGGGAGCGAGCCTGAAGGAGTCGGTGAAGTAACGGGGACGGGGGACGGGGGACGTGGGACATGGGACGTGAGAATCGTCCCACGTCCCACGTCCCCCGTCCCTCTCATCCGTTGTGCCCGCTGTCACTTCGTCCGTCCGGTCCCGAGATCAGATTCCGCGTTCGCTGACGCCGTCGCGTCGGCGAATGGTCGGCGAGAGCACCACGCCGCCCGACGCGGCCGCGCGACGAATGCGCCGCGCCGCGCTTCACCAGTCTCGAGGACATTGATGCAGCGCACCAGCTACGTCCGCACCGCCGCCACGGCGCTCGTCGCCGCCGGCGCCTTCCTCTCCCTCGCCGCCTGCGATTCGGCGAGCGCGCCGAAGACGGGCGTCCTGTCGGTGGCCCTCACCGACGCTCCGTTCCCCTACGATCAGGTCGCGCGCGCCGACATCTACGTCGTGCGCATCGACGCGAAGAAGGCCGACGCGTCCGAGACCGACGCCGCCGAAGGCGTGGACGACGACGCCGCGACGAGCAACACCGACCCGTCGCGCGACTGGGTGACCGTCGCGACGCCGAACGCGTCGATCGACCTGCTCGAGCTCCAGGGCGGCAAGGTCACGAACCTCGGCCAGGTCACGCTCCCGACCGGCCGCTACAAGGGCTTCCGCCTCATCCTCGACACGCAGAAGTCGAGCGTGACGCTCACCGACGGCACCGTGCTCACCGGCAGCTCGACGCCGGGCATCATGTGGCCGAGCGCGGGCCACACCGGCGTCAAGATCAACCTCACGCAGCCGATCGACGTCGTCGAGAACGGCTCGCTGATGGTCGTGGACTTCGACCTCGGCAACAGCTTCGTCCTCCGCGGCAACACGATCCAGGAGAACGGCCTGCTCTTCAAGCCCGTGATCCGCGCGACGGCGAGCGAGGCGACCGGCTCGATCAGCGGCACCGTGAAGAGCGGCGGCACGACGCCGGCCGCGGTCGCGGGCGCGTCGGTGCAGGTGCTGCAGCCCGGCACGCTCATCGGCGACACCGATCCGACGAAGGTCGTCGCGACGACGACGACCGACGCGACCGGCGCCTACAAGGCGGCGTTCCTGCTCCCCGGCAGCTACGCGCTGCGCGTCTACCCGCCGACCGGCTCGAGCCTCTCCCCCGCGCTCGTCGCGACGGTGACGGTGACGTCGGGTCAGGACACGGGCGGGACGGACGTGACGTTGCCATGAGCGCGTAATGCGTAAGGCGTAGGGCGTAGCGCGTAGCGACAGTCGACCGGGCCGGCTTCCATCTCGTGGAGGCCGGCCCGGTCCGCGCTTACGCCTCACCCGTCGCTACGCGTAACGCGCTACGCGTAACGCGCTACGCGCTACGCGCGCACAAAGATCTTCCCCACCAGCTCCCGCCGCGTCCGCACTCCCACCTTCTCGCACGCGCGGCGGACGTAGTCCTGCACGGTGAACGGGGAGAGGCCGAGCGCGGCGGCGGCGGCCTTGGTGGACTCGCCGCGCGCCACGCGCAGCAGCACGTCGCGCTCGCGCGGCGACAGCCCGTAGCGCTCG
>DATMHT010000581.1:0-5782 GCA_035554795.1 Gemmatimonadaceae bacterium
CGGCGAGCTGCGATCGGCGAGCCGGCCGACGAGCGGCGCCGCCGACGCGCCGACGACGCCGACGAGCCCGAACAGCCCGGCGACCGTGCTGCCGTAGTGCAGCGGCGCGAGCTCGAGTCGGAAGGCGAGCGTCGTCCAGAAGGCGCTGAAGCCGACGAACACCAGCGCCCCGATCGCCGCCGCGTCGCGCAGCACCGGCTCCTGTCGCGCCAGCGTGCCGAGCGACCGCAGGAGCGCGGGGTATGGCATGGTGGCGGCTGGCGGCGGCGCCGGCGGCAGGAGCCGGTGGAGGGCGGCGGCGAGGGCGATCATGAGAAGCGCGGCGATCGCGAACATCGCCCGCCAGCCGAGCACCGCGCCCACCGCCCCCGCCAGCACGCGCGCGGCGAGGATGCCGATGAGGAGCCCGCCCATGATGCGCCCGACCACCGCGCCGCGCAGCGCCGCCGGCGTGAGCGCCGCCGCGAACGGGATGACGAGCTGCGGCACGATGGTCGTCGCGCCGATGACGAGGCTGGCGAGCGCGAGCCACCCGAAGGTGGGCGCCGCCGCCGCCGCCCCGAGCGCCGCCGCGACGGCGATGAGCAGCGTGACCATCAGCCGCCGCCGCTCCAGCACGTCGCCGAGCGGCACGAAGACGAGCAGTCCCAGCGCGTAGCCCACCTGCGCCGCCGTCGAGACGAGACCGACGCGCCCGTTCGCGAGCCCGAAGGTGCGCCCGATCTGCGGCAGCAGCGGCTGGCAGTAGTACAGGTTCGCGACCGCCGCGCCGGCGGTGATCGAGAGCAGCCCGACCGGGACGGCGGCGTGCTCCGGCGTCGGGGCCGCGTCCGGCATCGCGGACGTGATCGTCGCGCTCAGGCGCGCGGCAGGTGGAGCGTGAACCGCGATCCCCGTCCGACCTCGCTCTCGACCGTGAGGTCGCCGCCCATGGCGCGCGCCAGATCGCGCGAGATGGCGAGGCCGAGCCCCGTTCCCTGCTGCGGCGTCGCGAGGTCGCGGCCGACCTGCACGAACGGCTCGAAGATCGCCTCGAGCTTGTCGGGCTGGATGCCCGCGCCGTCGTCGGCGACGGTGGTGAGCACCATGTCACGCTCTTCCGCACAGTTCACGTGGATCGTGCCGCCCTCGGCGGTGAACTTGATCGCGTTAGAGAGCAGGTTGAGCAGGATCTGTCGCGCCTTCTCCGCGTCGGCGTTGACGAGCGCGTCGCAGCCGGAGGCGTCGTCCACGTAGCGGACGCCCTTCGCCTTGAGCTGGGGCTCGACGTACGACTCGAGGTCGCGGAGCACGTCGCTCATGCGCACGGGGTGGATCTCGAAGCTGACGCGCCCGGCCTCGATCTTGGCGAAGTTGAGGATGTCGTTGATGAGCGACAGCAGATGGCGCTGGCTCTTCGCGATCCGCTCGAGATCCGCCCGCTGCTCCGCGGTGACGGGTCCGCGGATGCCGAGCGCGAGGAGCTGCGTGTAGCCGGAGATCGCGTTGAGCGGCGTGCGCAGCTCGTGGCTCATCGTCGCGAGGAACTGCGACTTGGCGAGGTTCGCCGCCTCGGCCTGCTGGCGCGCCGCGCGCTCGCTCTCGATCAGCGACTTGAACTCGGTGACGTCGAGCGCCGCGGTCAGGTTCAGCCGTCGCCCGTCCGGCAGCCGGCCGAGGGCGACGAAGTGGAACTCCCAGTCGCGGCGGGCGCCGCTCTTCGTCCGGATCGCGCGCTCGCCGGCCGCGACGGACGCCCCGGCCGCCTCCTCGGCGAGATCGAACTCGCCGCGAATCCGCGCATCCGCCTCGGCTGCCTCCTCGGCGTCGTATGCGCGCGCCGTCCAGTCGTGCGTCGTCTTCAGCTCGTCCGCGCCGTAGCCCGAGACGGTGCTCCACGCGCGGCTGAGCTGCAGGATCTCGCCACCCTCGGCGTGCAGCATCATCGGGTACGGCGCCGCCAGCACCGCGCCGCGCAGCCGCGACTCGCTCTCACGCAACGACTGCTCGGCGGCACGCCGCTCCTCGAGGTGGTCGCGGACGTCGAACTGCCGCTGGCGCCCGCGCAGCGCGGAGCGAAGCGTCGTGACCAGCGTCGCGACGCGGACCGGGCGCTCGAGCAGCGTCACGTTGCCGCGCGCGGCCACCGCCGCCAGCGGGCGCGGGATCGCCTGCGACAGCTCCCCCTCGCCGGTCAGCACGACCACGGGGACGTCCGACCAGGCCGGCTGCGCGTCGAGCGTCTCGAGCAGGCGGCCGCGCGCCGCCGGCGAGAGCGCCTCCTCGGCGACGATGACGACGCCGACACCGACCGCGATCGCGTCGCACAGCGCCGCCATGTCGGGACGGAGCCGCACCGTGAAGCCCGACTCCGAGAGCACCCGTTCGACGACCGACCCGTCGCGACCCGTCGGCGTCAGGACGACGACGTCGGCGTTCCGCGCGATCGTCACGCGCCGGCCAGCCCCGGAAACGGCGCGTCCGGATCGTCCATGAGCGGGCCCATTCCGCCGGAGTATTGCGGCACGCCGGTGAGCACGCCCTGGAAGTCGCGCAGCGGCTCGCCGAGATGGAGCCCGCCGTAGCCCACGCGGCACTCGCGGATCGTGCGCTCGTGGTCGCCGCTGCGCTTCTTGACGACCGAGATCGCCTGCCGCACCGAGCCGCTCATCTCGAAGTAGCGGAGCAGGATCACGGTGTCGGCGAGGTAGCTGACGTCGGCCGCCTCGTCCACCGGGCTGCCGAAGATGCCGCGCTGGACGAGCGTCATGAAGCTCGTCACGCCCTGGTTGGCGAGATAGCTGAGCAGCTCGTGCACCTGCAGCGCCAGCAGCCGCTCCTGGGGCATGGACTGCAGGTATCCGTTGATCGAATCGATGATGATCATGGACACGCCGTCCTGCTCGACGCCGCGAACGACGGTGTCGGCGAACTCACCGGGCGACAGCTCGGTCGGCTCGACCTGCCGCAGCGTCAGCCGCCCGTCCTGGAGCGGGCCGGCGCAGTCGAAGCCGAGCGCCTCGCTGCGCTGAATGAAGGTGCTCCGCCGCTCGTCGAAGAGGTAGAAGCGGACCTTCTCGCCGCGCGCCATCGCCGCGCAGGCGTACTGCGTCGTGAGCACCGACTTGCCCGTGCCCGCCGCGCCGGTGATGAGGATGCTCGTGCCGCGCGTCAGCCCGCCGCCGGTGAGGGCGTCGATCGCCGCGGATCCGCTCGTCACCGTGGACGTGCGCTCCAGCGCAACGGGGGCACCGCTCCGGAGCCGCGGATAGACCTCGATGCCGCCGGTGCAGATGCGGAAGTCGTGGTAGCCGCCGCGGAAGCGGAGTCCGCGCAGCTTCATCACCTGCAGCCGGCGCCGGTCGGCGCCGTACTCGAGCGCGATGTGCTCGAGAAGGATCACGCCGTGCGCGAGGCTGTGGAGCTGGAGGTCGCCCTCCGGTGCCGTCTTGTCGTCCAGCAGGAGCACCGTGCACTCGCGCCCGGTGAAGAACTGCTTCAGCGCGAGGATCTGGCGGCGAAAGCGCAGCGGATCGCGGGCGAGCAGCCGCATCTCCGAGAGCGAGTCGAAGACGACGAGCGCCGGGTCGTGCGCCTCGACCGCCCGGAACACGGAGTCTATCGTCTCCTGCAGCTCCACCTCGGCGGGGTGGAAGACGGTGTACCCCTCGGCGAACGCGTCGCCCGTCGTCAGCTCGAAGACCTCGATCCCGTCCAGCGACCAGCCGTGCGAAGTGGCGACGGCCGTCAGCTCCTCGCGGCTCTCCGAGAGCGAGACGTAAAGCGTCCGCTCGCCGCGCGACCTGCCCGCGAGCAGGAACTGGAGCGCGAGCGTCGTCTTGCCCGTGCCCGGGACACCGTCCACGAGGTAGAGCCGGTTCGTCGGCAGACCACCGCCGAGGATCTCGTCCAGGCCGGCGACACCGGTGCTGACGGAGCGGGGAAGGGCGATGGGGTTATGAGAGTCGGGCACCAACGAGCTCCACGGGAGAAAAGGGCACGCGAGGGCAACGCGTCCCCCCAGGGGGCGCGCGTGCAGGCTCGGGACGGCATGGCGTCCGGCGGTGGCGACCCCTTGTGCAAGAACCGGGCATCCCTGGCTTCGCCCCTCGCGGCCGGGGCGGGTTCGGCCCGTGGCGTCGTCAGGCGAGGCGCGTCGTCAGCGGTTGGCGCCGGGATCGTCCGCCGTCGGCGGGTCGTCCGGGCGTGCGACGACGACGGGTACCCAGCCGCGCACGCCGTTGACGAGCCACACGCGGCTCGCGCGGGCGAGGTCCGTGATGCGCATCACGCGCTCGCGCACCGCGCCGCGCTCGAGCAGCTCGGCGCGGAAGGTCCCCGCGAGCAGCCCGCACTCCACCGGCGGCGTCCAGCGCTCGCCGTCCAGCTCGAGCACCACGTTGCCGATGGTGAGCTCGGTCAGCTCGCCTTCCTCGTTCCACAGCAGCACGTCGAACGCGTCCGGCCACTGGGCGCGGCGCGCGTCGTAGGTGGCACGGTGCGTCGTCTTGTGGAAGAGGAAGCGGTCGTCGCGCGAGACGGGAGTGCGCGCGAGCGCCACGGGCAGCAGCGCGTCGCCCGCGTCGCCGGCGAGCGCCGTGCTCTCGATGCGGACGCGACCGTCGTGGTCGGCGAGGGCGCGCACCCGCCAGCGGCCGGCGGCACCGCGCTCGCTCGCGTGCGCCGCGAGCGCGGCCCGCATCGCCGCGCGCGGGTCGGCGTAGCCGAAGTAGCGCGCGGACGCGCCGGCGCGCTCCACGTGGCGCTCGAGCCTCGGGTACTCGCCGCCCTCGAGCAGTAGCGTCTCGAGCAGCTCGAACGTGGGCGCCGACGTCGTCAGCACCGCCGCCTTGGCGAGCGCCTCGTCGTACTCCGCCGCCGGCGCCGAGTCCCATGTGATGCCGCCGCCGGCGCCGTACTCGGCGACGCCGTCGTACACGACGAGCGTGCGGATCGCGACGTTGAAGGTGCAGTCCCCGCCGGGCCGTACGACGCCGATCGCGCCGCAGTACACGCCGCGCGCCGAGCACTCGCGCTCGGCGATGAAGCGCGTCGCCGCGACCTTCGGCGCGCCCGTCACGGAGCCGCAGGGAAAGAGCGCGTCGAAAATGGCGACGAGCGTCGCATCCGCGCGCAGCGTCGCCTCGACGGTGGAGGTCATCTGCCAGACGGTCGGGTAGCGCTCGGCGTCGAACAGCCGCGGTACCCGCACGCTCCCGACCTCGGCGACGCGACCGAGGTCGTTCCGCAGCAGGTCCACGATCATCACGTTCTCGGCGCGCTCCTTGGGCGACGCGAGCAGTGCCGCGCGACGCGCGTCGTCCTCGGCGGGGAACCGTCCGCGTCGCGCCGTCCCCTTCATCGGTCGCGTCTCGATGCGGCCGCCCTCGCGGCGGAAGAACAGCTCCGGCGACGCCGAGACCACCTGCGCGCCACCGATGTCGAGGAAGGCGTGGTAGGCCTCGCGACCTTGCGCGTCCCGCAGTCGCGCCCAGAGCGCGAGCGCGTCCTCGGGCGCCGGGGCGCGGAGGCGCAGCGTGTGGTTCACCTGGTAGAAGTCGCCGCGCCCGATCGCCGCGCGCGCGCACTCGATGGCCGCGTCCCACTCGGCGCGCGACGCGCTCGGCTCCCAGCGCGCCGAGCCGGCGTCGGGCGTCGCCGCGGCCAGCATCGCCGTCGCGTCGCGCGGCTCGCGGAAGACGCCGAACCAGAGCAGCGGCATCCCGGCGCGGCGTCTCGCGGCGAGCGCCGGGTCGAACGCGGGCGCCGCGTCGTACGCGACGTATCCGACCGCGTGAAGCCC